>JBAVXA010000282.1:0-5890 GCA_049698095.1 Burkholderiales bacterium | reverse complement strand
CCCGGCGGCAGCTCGGGCGGTTCCGCCGCGACGGTCGCGGCGCGTCTCGCCCCGGCAGCGACCGCGACCGATACCGGCGGCTCGATCCGTCAGCCGGCCGCGTTCACCGGCATCTGCGGGCTGAAACCGACCTACGGCGTCGTCTCGCGCTACGGCATGATCGCCTTCGCCTCGTCGCTCGACCAGGCCGGGCCGATGGCGAAAAGCGCCGAAGACATGGCGCTTCTCCTCAACGTGATGGCCGGATTTGACACGCGTGACTCCACCAGTCTCGAACGCGCGGCGGAAGATTACACGCGCGATCTGGATCAACCTTTAAAAGGCTTGCGCATCGGTTTGCCGCAAGAATACTTCGGTGAAGGCCTGAACGCAGGGGTAGCCAAGGCAGTCGAAGCGGCGCTGGCCGATTACAAAAAACTCGGCGCGACCACGGTCGATATCAGCCTGCCGAATTCCAGTTTGTCGATTCCGGTGTATTACGTGCTCGCGCCGGCGGAAGCGTCGAGCAATCTGTCGCGTTTCGACGGCGCGCGTTACGGCTATCGCGCGGAAAATTATTCCGATCTCACCGAGATGTACGAAAAAACCCGCGCCGAGGGTTTCGGCGCCGAGGTCAAACGCCGCATCATGATCGGCACCTACGTGTTGTCGCACGGCTACTACGACGCTTATTATCTGCAGGCGCAAAAAATCCGCCGCCTGATTGCGCAGGACTACGCCGCGGCATTCAAAGTCTGCGACGTCATCATGGGCCCAACGACCCCAAGCAGCGCGTTCAAGTTCGGCGAAAAAAGCGCCAACCCGGTGGAAATGTATTTGAACGACCTGTATACCATCGCCGCCAACCTCGCCGGCCTGCCCGCCATGTCGATTCCCTGCGGCTTCGACGGCAGCGGCCGCACCGTCGGCCTGCATGTCGTCGGCGATTACTTCAGCGAAGCGAAAATGCTGAATGTCGCGCATCAGTATCAATTGGCGACCGACTGGCACGGCAAGGCGCCGCAAGGATTTGCATCATGAAATGGGAAGTCGTCATCGGTATCGAAACGCATACCCAGCTCTCGACCGTGTCGAAAATTTTCAGCGGCTCGCCGACCGCGTTCGGCGCCGCGCCCAACACGCAGGCGAATGTGGTCGATCTCGCCATGCCCGGTGTGCTGCCGGTGATGAACCGCGGCGCGGTTGAACGCGCGATCAAGCTCGGCCTCGCGGTAGGCGGGCATATCGCGGCGCATTCGGTGATGGCGCGCAAAAATTATTTTTATCCCGATCTGCCCAAGGGCTATCAGATCAGCCAGATGGAGCTGCCGATCGTGCAGGGCGGCAGCATCACGATTCAAGTCGATGGCAAGGAAAAAATCGTGCGCCTGACGCGCGCGCACCTGGAAGAAGACGCGGGCAAATCGCTGCACGAAGATTTCCACGGCGCGACCGGTATTGATTTGAATCGCGCCGGAACGCCGTTGCTGGAAATCGTGTCCGAGCCGGATATGCGTAGCGCCGCCGAAGCCGTGGCTTACGCCAAGGCCCTGCATTCGCTGGTGCGCTGGATCGGCATTTGCGACGGCAATATGCAGGAAGGCTCGTTCCGCTGCGACGCCAATGTGTCGGTGCGCCCGATGGGCAGCGCAACACTCGGCACGCGCTGCGAAATCAAGAACATCAACTCGTTCCGTTTTATCGAAAAAGCGATTGACTACGAAGTGAAGCGCCAGATCGAACTCATCGAGGACGGCGGCAAAGTCATCCAGCAAACGCGTTTGTACGATCCGGATAAAGACCAAACACGCGCGATGCGCTCGAAAGAAGACGCGCACGACTACCGCTATTTTCCCGACCCCGATTTGCTGCCGCTTGCCGTCAGCGACGCGTGGATTGCCGAGGTGCGCAGCAAGATGCCCGAGCTGCCGCAAGCCATGCGCGAGCGTTACGTGCGCGATTACGCGATCACCGCCTATGAAGCGGGCGTGCTGACTTCATCGCGCGAGATGGCAGAATACTTCGAAGCCACGGTCAAGGCCGGTGCCGATGCCAAAATGGCGGCAAATTGGATTGGTGGAGAAATTAGTGCTCGGCTTAATAAAGACGGGCACGGCATTACTGATTGCCCGGTTCAGCCTGAACGTCTTGCACAATTGATAAATCTTATTGCGGATGGCACGATTTCCGCCAAGATTGCAAAGGAAACAGTGTTGCCAGAAATGTGGAAAATTGTTGCCGGAACATTTTCTCTTAGCGATCGCAACGGCCCATTGATGATTGTGCAAAATCTTGGCTTGAAACAAATTTCCGATGTCGGCGCGATAGAAAAAGCGGTGGATCAAATCATCGCAGCGAATCCTGCGCAAGTCGCCGAATACCGCAGCGGCAAAGAAAAAGCCTTCGGCTATTTCGTTGGCCAGGCGATGAAGGCGATGGGCGGCAAGGCCAACCCGGCGCAATTGAATGAGATTTTGAAGCGTAAATTACAGGAATAAATAATTCAATTAAATCAATTAGTTATAAAAAAGCCCGTCGGATGATCCCGGCGGGCTTTTTATTCATGCGCGAAGCATACGATGACCAGCGTTATTGCTTGTTTGCGGCGGCGACGCTCTTCTTCAGTTCGTTGTAACGCGCTTTATCCGCATCAAATTTTGCCACGGCCTGTTGCCGCTCCAGCAAATATTGCTTGCGTATTTCGGTCAGGTTTTTGACTTCGGTTTCATTTTTTTCGTAAGCCAGCACCAGCGCCATCGGCGCGATGCGGACATATTTTCCGTCGAGGCCTTTGGCGGCGTAAGGCGCGAGCTGTTTCACCAACGCATCTTCCAGCCCCTGCGCGGCGTTCAGCTGCGCGTCTGCCACCAGAAGTTTGGCGTCGATGGTTTGCAGCGTGCGGTCGCGCACCACATCGATTTCCTTGTCGCTGGTGTAGGTGCTGAAAATGGCGACGTCGCGGCGTTGTTGTTCGGTGGCTTTTTTCTGCTCGATTTTTTCGCGCGCCTGCTGTTCGTCCTTCGCTTTTTTCTGCTCGGCAGTCAGCGCGGCTTCGGTCTTATTCAGCACCACGCCGTGGCGGCTCAACTCGGTCGTGCCGCGCGACGCATATTCCGGCGGGACCGCGTCGCCGTAATGCGTAACGCCTTTTTCGTCCACCCATTTCACCAGGCCGGCCGCATTTACGACCGGCGTCGCGGCAAACAGCAGCGCGATCAGCGCGGCGATAAATAATTTTTCAGCTTTGAATGCCATATTGGTTCCGATACTGTTGTAAGCGTTGCAGATTCGATTTCATATCCGGCAGCGGTTGTAAAAACTCCACCAGATCATTCAGGTTGGCAATAGCGATAACGGGAATGCCGTAGTCGCGGTTTACTTCCTGCACTGCCGATAAGGCGCCGCTGCCTTTTTCCATCCGGTCCAGCGCAATCAGCACGCCAGCCGGTTGGGCACCATTGGCGCGAATGAGTTCCACCGATTCGCGCACCGAGGTGCCGGCGGAAATCACATCATCGACAATCAGTACCCGTCCCTTGAGTGGGCTTCCCACCAGCGTGCCGCCCTCGCCGTGATCTTTGGCCTCTTTACGATTATAGGCAAAAGAAAAATTTTTGCCCGCGTCGGCCAGGGCGATGGCGACGCCCGCTACCAGCGGAATCCCTTTGTACGCCGGGCCGAACAGCATATCGAACGCGAGGCCGGCATTGAGCACGGCCTTGGCATAAAAGCGCGATAATTCCGCCAGCGACGCACCGTCGCTGAACAAGCCGGCGTTGAAAAAATAAGGCGACATCCGCCCGGCCTTGGTTTTGTATTCACCGAAACACAAAACCTGTTTGGCAATCGCGAAGCGGATAAAATCGTGTTTGTAATCTGCTGCCTGTTGCGCCACGCATCACCTCAATATTTTACGTATTTTACGCCAAAGTCGCGGGACAAAATGTGATAATTGGCACACTTCCCCAAGAGAAAAAGTCGCCATGCGCGTCATCAGCGTCAATTTCAACGGCATCCGCTCCGCCGCGAACAAAGGTTTTTTCGTCTGGCTGGCAAAACAAAAAGCCGACATCGTGTGCGCGCAGGAAATCAAGGCACAGGAAGGCGATCTGACCGATGCCATACGCCACCCCAAAGGGTTTGCCGGGCATTTTCATTGCGCGGAGAAAAAAGGCTATAGCGGCGTCGCCTTATATAGCCGCGCGCAGCCGGATTCGGTCATCGCCGGTCTCAGTATCGCGGATATTGATGCTGAAGGACGCTACATTCGCGCGGACTTCGGCAACCTAAGCGTGATTTCACTCTATTTGCCTTCCGGCTCCAGCGGTGAGGAGAGGCAGCAAATCAAATTCGCTTTTCTGGAGCGGTTTTATCCGATTCTGAAAAAGCTGAAAAAAAGCGGGCGCGAAATCATTCTCTGCGGCGACTGGAACATCGCGCATAAGGAAATCGATCTGAAAAACTGGAAAGCCAACCAGAAGAATTCCGGGTTCCTGCCGCAGGAGCGCGCCTGGTTGAGTGAAGTGTTTGACGAACTGGGCTATGTCGATGTGTTCCGCACGCTCGATCAGCGGCCTGAGCAATACACCTGGTGGAGCGCGCGCGGTCAGGCGCGGGCAAAGAACGTCGGGTGGCGTATCGATTACCAGATTGCCACACCCGGCGTCGCCGCGACGGCAAAAAAAACCACAATTTATACCGGCGAGAATTTTTCCGACCACGCGCCGCTGACGATCGATTACGATTACAAGCTATAACGCGGACATCGTTACATTGCGTGACGGCATTTCAGGGGAATTTGCATGGCAGAAGTTTCGCAGGGCACAGAAAAAAAAACCAAAGGATTGCTAGCTTCCATCAAGCCCTATCTGGAGAAAGAATCGCTCGCGGCCTTTTTTCTCGGCATTTCGTCCGGCTTCCCGTTCGCCATGATCGGCGCGACACTGACCACGCGCCTCGCGCAGGATGGCATCGACAAAAAAACCGTTACCGCCTTCGCACTGGCGTTCCTCGCCTATAACCTCAAAGTATTTTGGGCGTGGGTGGTTGATGGCGTCTATCTGCCTGTGCTGGGTCGGCTGGGGCAGCGCGTATCGTGGCTGGTTTTTTCCGGCGCGCTGGTGATCGCAGCGGTAATCAACCTCGCCTTGGTCGATCCGAAAGCGAGTGTTTATGCGACTGCCGTGGCGGCCATTCTGGTCGGCGTTGCCGGCGCGACGTTCGATATCGTTATCGATGCTTACCGCATCGAAACCCTGAAGCCGTACCAGCTTGGCGTCGGCTCCGGCATGTCGCAATACGGCTGGCGCATCGGCTCCAACGCCGCCGGTGCGGTTGCGCTCGTCGTTGCCGCGCGTTACGGCTGGAGCACAGGATATATAGTGTGCGCAGCCTTCGCCTTGCCCGCCATGCTCACCGGATTGTTTTTAGGCGAGCCGAAGCGCCATCGCCCCATCACCGACCAACACGGCGTGGGCGAAGTGTGGCAATCCATCATCGGGCCGTTTATCGAGTTTTTCCAGCGCTCCGGCGCATGGTTGGTAATGCTGTTTATCCTGCTGCACAAGATTGGCGACACCCTGGCCAATTTAACTTTGAGGCTGTTGTTTAACGATCTTAAATACACCAACGACGAAATCGCCATTTACGATGTCGGCTTGGGATTCTGGGCTTACCTCATCGGCATCTTTATCGGCGGCGCAATCTACGCGCGCATCGGCTTGAAAAAATCCGTCCTGCTCGCGCTGATCCTGATGGGAATTTCCAATTTGAGTTTCGCCTGGCTCGCTGCAGTCGGCCATAGCAACTGGGGCATGGCGGGTGCAATAGGGTTTGAAAACATGTCCAGCGGATTCGGCGGCGTCGTCGTCGTCGCGTATTTCTCCGCGCTATGCGATTTACGCTTCACCGC
>JBAVXA010000281.1:0-8739 GCA_049698095.1 Burkholderiales bacterium | reverse complement strand
ATGCGTTCCTTGGGTTCGACGACCCCGAGATTTTTGACGATCCGGAACTTGCCGTTTTTGACTTGCGCGATGTACATGTTCATGCGCAGGTGATGCTGGCCGGGCACCATTTCAGCGGAGCCTCCCGGTCCCTGCGCGAGCTTTGCGTGGTCCAGCGCCCTGATGACATCGTCCTGGTTGAGCGAGCCCGCTTCCTTCACGGCAGCCTCCCACAGCCGCAGGCCTCGGTACATGCCCGTGCTTGCACTGCCTGCGGTGAATTTGGCGCCGCCCGGATACCGCTTGTCATACTGCTTGAGCAGTTCCTTGCTGAATGTATCGTCGATGTTCTGGTAGTAGTCGAGGCAACTGTACATACCCTCGACATGTTCGGCCGGCAGAAAGTCGAGGAAGTTTTCCTCGAAGTAGGTGCACACGAGCTGTCCGCCGCGATTGGTAAAGCCTGAGTTGTATAGCTGCTCGAGGAATGGCGCGAGCGCAGGCGGAACAATGGTATTGAATACCACCTCGGCCCCGCTGGCCATGATTTTCTCGACGGTCCTGGCATAGTCGGTGTGGTCGAGCGGAAAATATTCCTCGCCTACAATGGTGCCGCCGTTAGCCGCCACCACTTCGCGCACCTTCTTGTTCATGGTGTGCGGCCAGATATAGTCCGCCGAAGGCAGGTAGAATTTCTTTGCCCCGGTTTGCTGCATCAGCCAGGGAATGAGAGGGTCCACCTGCTGCGCCGGCACAGGGCCGGTACAGAAAATCAGCGGGTCGGATTCCTGTCCTTCGTATTGCTCGGGATAAATGTACAGCTTCCTGCCCTTCACTACCGCGGGGCCTTTGATCGCCTGCCTGGTGGAGCTGTATATGCCGCCGAGGATCACATCGACCTTGTCCTGCTGAACCAGCTTTGTCGCCTTGGCTTCCGCGACGCTATCTGTGGTGGCGCTGTCCTCAAGGTACAGGTCTACGTGCCGTCCCAACAGGCCGCCCCTTGCATTGATGTCGTCAATCACCATTTTTGCGACATTGGCATTGGCGATGCCGCAGAAAGAGAGCGGTCCGGTCTGATCCGTGATGACGCCCACCTTGATTGGCGGGTTTGCCGAAGTTGTTGATTGCTGCATGATATTTCTCCTTTCGGAAACAAGTTAGCGGCGAACACGCGCTGGCGTTGGCGGGGCGTATTTGAACATGGGTTTTGGACTGGCGTGGAATGCGATATGTCCGTGGCACTGGTGATGAAGGCCCTGGATTAGACACGTTGCAGGTGCCGCCGAATCAAACCTTGGTCTGCTGGCTGAGATTCCCGTCAGCTTAATGTTCACCTGAGGGTGCCCAATACGTCGAACCTTTGCATGGGCATGCTCGAAGTATAGTCAGCCGGGCGAGGCAATTCGTCCGCTGGGGCATCTACCCCAGCCGGCTTTTTGCATGCGCTTGGGCGGGAAATGACGCTGCGACACCGCGTTAAGTTCCTCGGTGGGTGGTCAACTCAACGTAAAGAAAGTGCAGTGAATTGCGAACGCCATTGTAATGTCTGCACGGCGTATTGAAATTATTTCAATAACTTTTCGGTGATGAATTTCCATTCGGCAGGATCCACCGGCGTTATCGACAGGCGGTTGCCTTTTTGCAGCACGAGCATTTTCGATAACTGTTTTTGCCCGCGCAATGTCTGTAATGAAATCAACGGGATTTTTTTCACCAGTTTTACGTCGACATTAAACCAGCGCGGTGTTTCCGGCGTGGCTTTCTCGTCGTAGTATTTGGATTTTTTGTCGAACTGTGTCGCGTCCGGATACGCGAGCTTGCTCACTTTGGCGATGCCGGCGATTCCCGGCTCCGGGCAACTGGAATGATAAAACAACACGCCGTCGCCGACCGACATCTGGTCGCGCATGAAATTGCGCGCGAGATAATTACGTACGCCGTACCACGCAACGGTCTTTTTTGGCATCGCGGCGAGATGGTCGATCGAGACATCGGACGGTTCGGATTTCATCAGCCAGTAACGCATCGGTTTATTCCCTTATCTGTTCGGCAATAATAACGCGAAGGCGCTGGCAAACAAAATTCAGGCAAAAAAAATCGCAGACCTCGGTCTGCGATTGCTGTAAAGCCCCCCGCTTATGCCGTCGGACCGGCATCTTGAACCTGGGTTCAAGAGGGTCGCCAGCGGGGCACATCAGGTTCATCCGCTTGGGACGATCACAACAGCGCTATATTGCCGACAACCTAGTCAAAAGACATTGGTTCAAAGAATTAAAGCCCTAACGAACACAGCAGGGGACAACTGGTTGGCGCCGATTTCGCGGCGCCGGAATTCTAGAATAACTTTTCCTGTTCGGCGATGGTCTGATCGATCATCTTACCCATGGAATTTATTCTACGCTTCGTTTCGCTACTGTCCAGCAGATTTTTGCCGGATTTCGATTTGAGCAATTCGTGGGCGATATTTAATGCGGCGATCATGGCGATGCGGTCGAAGCTGACCACTTTGCCGCTGTCTTTGATTTCCTGCATTTTCTGGTTGAGCAAATCGACAGCGGCGGCGAGCTGCGTTTCCTCGCCGTCCGGGCAGGCGACTTTCAGGTCGCGCCCCATGATGTTGATGTCCATGGGTTTTGCGGCAGGGGCTTTGCCGGTATCAGCTTTGGCTTTGTCCTGGCTCATATTTCTGTCTCCGGCACCTGGTCAAGCAGGGCTTCGAGGCGCGTGCGCGCGGCTTCCACCTTAGCCGCGAGGCGGGTGGCTTCATCGGACTTCACCAGCAATTGCTGGCGCAATTCGATGTTTTCGGCACGCATTTGCTTGAATAAAAGGGCAAATTGCGTGAGTTTTTGTTCGAGGTCGGAAAGTTCGTTGTCCATGACTACAACTATATTTAGAAAAGCCATTCAGGTCAAACAACTACAGCCGATTTCAATAATCAATTTTAAGTCGTTTTGTGGCTTTTTCCACAGAAATTTTGACCATTTGGGCAAAAGCCGTTACATTTGGCCTGCGTTTGGTGCTCTGGCGTCAAAACCAGGGTTAAACGGGAAACGGAAAGATTCGATTCATTTCAGTCTAATCCGTGCTGCCCCCGCAACGGTAAGCGAACGAACGTCCTTTCATCATTGCCACTGGGTTTATCTCCTGGGAAGGCGAAGGGATTGCGAAGAAATATCTTTCTCGCCGTTTGCAGCCCGGAGACCGGCCATACGCACAACCGGAGCGCTGCGGGGATGCAGCCGATGCGGTGTGCGCCGCCGCGCCCTTTCGCAGCGCCTTCTCTCGTCGTATTCCCCCCGCCTCATCGTCACAAAATCCAGCTCGGGGAATCATGTCGTTATTTATCCGCATTTGTGCAGTTTTGCTGTCAGGCATCAGTCTTTCAACTTTTGCGCAGCAGAGCACTCAATCAATCGATCCGGTTATTGTCACCGCCAATCGCATCGCGCAAAATTTGTCCAGCGCACTATCCGACGTACAGATCATCGACGCTGAAGAGATTTCGCGCTCGTCCGGTACATCGCTCACCGCATTGTTGCAAGTCCGCGCGGGAATCGAGATCAGCAGCACCGGCGGGCCGGGTCAGCCGAGCGGCGTTTTCATGCGCGGCAGCAACAGCAATCATGTGGTGGTTTTGCTCGACGGTGTGCGCATCAATTCGGCGACCTCCGGAACGACGGCGTTAGAACATATTCCGCTAAATCAAATTGAACGTATCGAAATTGTGTCGGGTGCGGCGAGCAGTCTTTACGGGGCCGATGCAATAGGCGGTGTGATACACATTATGACCGCAAGCAGCCGGCCTGGCGGCGACAATTTGCAATTATCCGCACTGTCGGGATCACAAAATAGTTCAATATATTCAATTAGTTATATTAGAAAAATTGAGGCGACGCAGATTCAATTTGGAGCAGGGTTCGCCGAAAGTGATAACCGTTCAGCAACCAACGAGCGCGTTACGTTTGGCTTTAATCCGGACCGCGATCCGTATCGGAACAAGAATTTTCGCCTCGGCGTCCTGCATGAGGTCTCGCCCGGCCATTCCCTTGGCTTATCGTATTTGCGCAGCAGCGGCGTCACGCATTTTGACGCGAGCGCGGAAGCCGATGACATTAACCGGCAAATACTCGACACACTGAGGTTCGAATCGTCCAACCGTTTTTCGACAGATTGGAATTCGGTTTTTCGCGTCGCTCGCAGTCGTGACAGGATCGATACATCCGGCACTTTTCCCGGCCGTTTCGCGACGACGCAAAGTCAATTGCAATGGGAAAATCGCATCAACAGCGACATCGGCGTCATCACCGCAGGGACCGACGCCACGCGACAACAGGTGGATAGCGATACCGTTTTCAGCCGGACTAGACGCGATATCGTCGGTGTCTTCGGCGGGTTCATGCAACAATTTGATGCGCATCAATGGCAACTGAATGGTCGCTACGATAACCTCAGCGGCTACGGCGGGAATACAGTGGGGAGCGTAGCGTATGCCTATAAATTCGGACAGGCAATTCGAGCAATAATGAATGCCGGCACGGCATTCAAAGCCCCGAGTTTTAATGATCTGTATTACCCCGACGCGTTCGGTTACCGAGGCAATCCGGACCTCAAGCCGGAGCGTTCGCGCAATGCGGAGGCGGCGTTGGAATACCAACGCGACGGCACCAGCGTGCGCTTGAGTCACTACCGCAACCGGCTGGATAATCTGATCGTCATCAATTCCGATTTCAGCAGCGTCGAGAATCTCGCGCGCGCGCGTATTGTTGGAACCGTTCTGCGAATCATTCAAACAAAAGATAATGTCAACCTGCGTGCCGAGCTCACCATTCAAAACGCTGCTGATGAAGCCAATGGCAATCAACTCCCGCGTCGTGCCCGGCGTCACGCCAGTGTCGGCGCAGATTACCTTTTCGGCGCCTGGAAAATCGGCGGCGATATCCTCGCCAACAGCGCGCGCTATGATTCTCCGGTCAATACGCCGGATAATCGCATGGGCGGGTACGCCCTGATTGATCTGTTCGTGCGTACGGAATTTTCGCCTTCGCTGACCCTGCAGGCGCGGGTGGAAAATGTCGGCGACAAAAATTATGAGCTGGCGCAAGGCTACAACACGACCGGGCGGCGATTTCTTGCCGGGCTCGAGTGGCGGCGTAAATAAGCTTTAGGCAGCAGTTCGCCGTGCGCCTTGGGTTATAATCGCCGTGTGGAAAAAACCTATATAAATCAAGCGATATTATTCGAGGCCAGTCATGTCCGGATACATGAATAGCCGCGCCCTATACTCGCGCCTGCTGCGTTATGTGCGCCCGCATTGGCGCATGTTTGCGCTGTCGATTACCGGCATGGCACTGTCTGCACTCACTGAAGCCGCGCTGCCCGCATTGATGAAGCCAATGCTCGACGGCACCTTTGTCACCAAAGACCCAACGTTAATGAATCTGGTGCCGATTGCATTGATTGCCATTTTTATCGTGCGCGGCGTGTCTTCGTATATCAGCGTATACGGCATCAGCTGGGTCGGCAATCGTCTGGTAAAAGATTTGCGCAGCGAAATGTTTCGCAAATTGTTATCGCTGCCGACCAAATATTACGACGACCACGCCACAGGTAATCTGGTATCGAAACTCACTTTCGACGTGACGCAGGTCGCGTCTGCCGCCACCAGCGTAGTGACCATTGTGGTCAAGGATTCGCTGATTATTCTCGGTCTCGTAGCATGGCTGCTATATCTCAACTGGAAACTCACCCTGATTTCGCTCACGCTCACGCCGATCATGGCGTTTATTGTGATCAAATTCGCGCAGCGTTTGCGACGCAACAGCCGCGAGGCGCAAAAAACCATGGGCGACATGACGCAAGTCCTGGGCGAAACTGTGGACGGCCAACGCGTGGTAAAAATTTTCGGCGGGCAGCAATATGAGGCAAACCGGTTTGCCGATGGAACCGAGCGTGCTTTTCGCTTCAATTTAAAACAGGACATCGCCTCGGCAGCGACAACGTCGCTGGTGCATATTACTGCCGCCGTGGCGGTGGCGATCATAGTGTATCTTGCCACGCAGCAATCGCTGGCGGACAAAACCACGGTCGGCGAGTTCGTCTCGTTCATTCTTGCCATGATGATGTTGTTAGGGCCGCTGAAGCGCCTGACCGACGTGAACGCGCAGATTCAGCGCGGGCTTTCTGCGGCGGAGAGTGTGTTTGCTCTCATCGACGAATCGTCGGAATCTGACCACGGCAAAACTGTGATCGGCCGTGCCAACGGTGAGTTGGAGTTTGATCAAGTCAATTTCCATTATCGCGATCCAGGCAAAACCGCGCTCAGCGATATCAACCTGCATGTTGCGCCGGGCGAAACGGTTGCGCTGGTCGGCGCGTCGGGCAGCGGCAAAACGACGTTGGTGAACCTGATTCCGCGTTTTTATTCGCCGACGTCAGGATTGATCAAGCTCGACGGAAAAAATGTTTCAGATCTGACGCTCGCCAGCCTGCGCGCGAATATTGCATTGGTGAGCCAGGATGTCGTGTTGTTCAACGACACACTCGCGGCCAATATTGCGTATGGGTCTTTGGCCAATACGTCGGAAGCCGATGTCATCCGCGCTGCCGAAGCCGCTCACGCGATGGAATTCGTGCGCGCATTGCCCGATGGACTGCAAACCATGATCGGCGAAAAAGGCTTGCGTCTTTCCGGAGGGCAGCGCCAGAGGCTGGCGATTGCGCGCGCGTTGCTGAAAAATGCGCCGATTCTGATTCTTGACGAAGCCACCTCGGCGCTCGACAGCGAATCGGAGCGCCATGTGCAGGCCGCGCTGGAAACGCTGATGCAGGGGCGGACAACGATCGTGATTGCGCACAGGTTGTCCACGATTGAAAAATCGGATCGCATTGTCGTATTGGACGACGGACGAATCGTGGAAATCGGCCGGCACAGTGAGCTTATTGCACGTGATGGGCTGTATGCGAAACTGCATCGGATTCAATTTCAGCTGGCAGCCACGCAACGCTGAATTGCGTGTTAGCCGCGCGCCGTAATGGCATCCATCAAATGTTGTGCGCTGTTTTCATTTGCCAGCACCAAGCCGGCATTGAACGCGTTCGTCTGGTATTCAGCGTATCTGGCGCGGATCGTTTCCACTGCTGCGTGGATGCTTTGCGCGCTGCGATGCTGCAGCACCACGCCGGCATCAAAACGTTTGACAATATCGGCCATCCACGTGCGATCGGTTGTAATCACAGGTGCGCCGGCGCGCAGCGCGTCAAGCGTGACACCGCTTACGCGATCGGCGAAGTCGTCGGGGTCATAAGGCTGCAAACAAATGGCACCTTCAAACATGGCGCGATAGGCATCCATCGACAACGTTGTCTGCTGCCGAATCAACGGTGGGTATCCAATGTTTTCGAGGCGCCGGATTTCTGCGCGGGCTAATTCGTCGACCTTGCCGTAGTGCTCGGCCGAAGTCTGAATTTTTACTGCTAGATTGACCTTAATGTTATTCAAAAAATCAATATAATCAATGGCTTGTGATAGTCCTTTGTCCTGGCGCGCGGCGCCTGCTATCAGCACATATTTGAATTCGTGAAGATTCACCGCCGGGGTGGCGGAAACGGGGTAGGGAATCTGTTTTGCGGAGGTGAAGCCGCAGCCGCGCAAATCTTCCGCCGCGCTTTTCGTGGTGGCGAGCAAATTGAATTCCGGATGCCTCCGCGCAATTTTTTCAAGTTGACGTTTTTTTGCGCCGCTCAAGCCCAGCCAATGCACATAAAAAAAAATCTTGTCCGGGTAATTCTGTTTACCAGCCGCCCAGTCCATCAAAACCATATCTGTTCGTCCGGCAGTGCTGATAAAAATATTGCCTGCCTCGCCAAGCAGACGTCGAAATAGAAAATATGCCTGCACGCGACGCAGCTTGCGGAAAAAATAGGCTTTGATTTCAAGCGCGGGAAGCGACTCAAGCGCTGGCAGATAAATCTTTCTATCACCCCATACAACTAATCGGGGCCGGGTACTGCACGCCGCCAGATTTGAGATCAGGCTATCGCAATGGCCGGCTTCGTCGCGCAAGGTCGGTTCAACTATATGGACGGTTTTGCCAGTGGAGGAAGATGACATCAGGCATCGGTCCTTTTGCCGGATGGTTGCAGGTGCGCAAGCTTGAGGTATCGATAATATGTGCCTTCGCCATGCATAACGGCCTGGATGAACCCGGCGCTGCCGTCAAGGAATCCGGCGCGCAGAACATAGGCGCGAAAAAATGCCCATGCACCGCGAATTATTGCGGTCGCGAGAGATGAGCGGCGCCCTTTTGCCAGCATCATGCGCGCGCCGGCAGTGGAGTAGGCATTCATTTTTGCCAGTGCCTGATCCAGATCCCGCATCGACTCGTGCATGAGATGCTGCCGCAATGTTGCCGTTGCGCCCGATACGACTACCTGTTCGTGCACGAGATTGTCGCTGAAGCGTGCCTGGTTTCTGCGAAACAGGCGGACAACATGGTCCGGCCACCAGCCTCCGTGTTTCAGATAGGTGCCGCAAAAACTTGAAAGGCGCGGCATGCGGTAAGCGGCTACGTCAACGCTTTGGTCCAGTTTTGACCGAATTTCATCGCGCAGCTCGGGAGTAACCCATTCGTCGGCGTCCAGTGATAACACCCACTCCCGCGTCGCTAAATCAAGCGCGCGATTTTTTTGCGGGCCGAAGCCGGGCCAATCTGGGCTCGCGGTAACTTTTGCGCCGAGCTCACGGCATATTTCCAC
>JBAVXA010000280.1:0-1811 GCA_049698095.1 Burkholderiales bacterium | reverse complement strand
CCTGCGCGGTAGGCGTAGATGCCGACGTGGCGCCATACCGGCAAGCCTTGCGGCAGATTTTGCCCCTGTTGCGCGAATGCGTCGCGCGGATACGGAATCGGCGCGCGGCTGAAATACATCGCCAGGCCGTCGGCATCGACAACCACTTTCACGATGTTCGGATTCATCATATCCGCTTTGTCATGAATCGCGTGGCAGGCGGTCGCCATCACCGCATGTGCCTGCTGCGCCAGCTCGGCAGCAACACGCGCGATCAACTGCGGCGGAATCTGCGGTTCGTCGCCCTGCACGTTGACCACAATCGCATCGTCATCCAGCCCCAGCATGCCGGCCGCCTGATGAATCCTGTCGGTGCCCGAAATATGATCTGCGTCAGTCATCAGCGCGGCGAATCCGGCGGCGCGCGCGGCGGCGATAATGCGCTCGTCGTCGGCTGCAACCGTTACGCTTGCCGCACCGCTTAACGCCGCCTGCTGCGCCACGCGCACGATCATGGGTGCACCGCCTATATCCGCCAGCGGTTTTTGCGGAAGCCGCGTGGACGCCATGCGCGCCGGGATAATGACGTGAAAGGTCATACCTCTTCGGTGGCGGGCAACTGACGCGCTGCGGATTCGAGCATAACCGGAATATCATCCTTTATCGGAAACGCCAGGCGATCCGCTTTGCAAATCAATTCCTGCGCAGTTTTTTTGTGCACCAGCGGGCCCTTGCAAATCGGGCAAACAAGAATTTCCAGCAATTTTGGGTTCATTTCTTTGGGTCCTTTGGTTGCGTCAATTGCTTCAGCATGTGGGCGCCAAACGATTCGTCGAGTTGGGCGCTCACCGCCAGCGCCCAATGGCGGTCGGTGGCGAATGTACGGCATTTTACCGCGTCTTTCTCAGTCATGAGTACCGCATCGGCACCGTTAAACGCCAGATCAGCCGCGCGAAAACGAAAATGATCGGGAAACGCGTGCGCGGAAAACTCCAATCCCAACTGATGCAGATGCGCGAAAAACCGACCGGGGTTGCCGATTCCGGCAATTGCGTGAATTTTTTTTTGCTTAAAATCAGCGGCGGGCACTTGTTGCTGCGGCTGTTTCAAATTGAAAAAGCGGTCACCGACGAGCTGCATGGTTGTTTTATAAATATTTGTTTTTATTGAGAAATTTATTTTTTCGCCGTTCACGACAATGGCGTCGACTGCATCTAGGCGTGTGAGCTTTTCGCGCAACGGGCCCGCGGGAATCCGCATGCCGTTGCCGAAACCGCGCTCGCCGTCGACGACGCAAATTTCCACATCTCGCGCGAGCCGGTAATGCTGCAGGCCATCATCGCTGATGATGACATTCAGGTGCGGATGGTTTCGCAGCAGCATTCGCGCGGCGGCAACGCGGTCTGCTCCGACAACCACAGGGCAAGCGGCGCGGCGGAAAATCAACAGCGGTTCGTCGCCGACCGAAGCGGCATCGCTTTGAGCACTGACCTCGCACAGAGCGTTGCCGTCGCGGCCGTAGCCGCGGCTGACCACGCCCGGCGCATAACCTTTGCTACGCAGAAAATCCACCAGCCAGATGACCAAGGGCGTCTTGCCGCTACCGCCTGCGGTAATATTGCCGACGACGATGACGGGAACCGGGAGTTTGCCAGTTTTGCAGACGCCAGCACGATAAAGCGTGCGCCGAAAGGTACTCAGCCCCGCGTAAAGCCAGGACAGCGGCCAGAGCAGAATATGCCAGGGCGAGAATCGGTACCAAAGGGATTCAATAAAGCGAGACATGGGTGGTCGGCTCGCAGGCGAGTGAAAAGCTATTTTTTGGTTTGCGT
>JBAVXA010000279.1:0-1643 GCA_049698095.1 Burkholderiales bacterium | reverse complement strand
GAGTTGGCCGCTCAGGCGACTATTCTTCCAATAGTGTCAACCGGCGGAGCAGCGGCCGCTCTTGGCGCAGAAATCAAGGCGAGCAGCGACTTGAGCGACGAGTTAGATTATGTAGCCTTGTTGTTTGATCGCCTGTCGATTAGCGCGAACGAGCCCCGAGGTGGAGTGGACCGCTAAGCTGGCTCCTGATCCAAACAGGTGCAATTGGCTTCCGCTATCGTCTCTGATGAGCTTCGGCAGGGCCTAACGTCCGCTTCGGGCCAAGAGCGCCATATGATTGAGAACCGCACGTCTGCTCTTGAGACAGCTGCACAGTAAGCTGCCGTTCCGCTGTCGGCCCCAATCCAGTCATTCAATATCCATGGGTCAACACCCGTTGCTGGCCCTTCGCTGCAGATCGGCGGCTCTGATTATTTTATTGTCATTTCGGATCTTATGATTGTTTCGCCGCAAGCCTGCTGAAGTCGCTGGTGTGAAAATCGACGGTGTAAACCTTCTCTCCGGTCTTTTTGTCGTCATAGCTGGACTCTTTGAACCGGCCGACGACACGGACAAGATCGCCAGTGGCAACGTCCTTCTCGATGTAATCCCGCGTCGACTTGTCCCAAATGTTCACCGTGTTGAAATGCGGATCGTCAACCCAAGCCTCGCCCTTTTTTGAGCGTAGGTTTGCGGCAATCGTGACTTTCGTCACTTTGTCCATCTTAAGAACTTTGGCAACGTTGCCGAGGATATGAAAGTCAGCGCAGTTTCTCGACATGATGGTCCCCTCCTTGTTCAGCGGCGCAGATTGAAGAAATGACGTTCGGTCGCACCCGAAGCGTTATCTTTGATGTCAAAGTAGTAAGGATCTGACCGCAGCGGCCGAGGCATGGTCTGCATGCTGATGCAGGTGATTGGCGACACGCCAGTCTTTCTCGGTCCCGTGTCGCAGGTCACACCTCGCTTGACGCAAAGTTGCGCTTCTTGTGACCGGCTTCCACTTCCTTTCGTGCTGGAAGTCTCCCAGCCCGCTGGACAATCCGCATACTTGGCAAAGCCCGGCGCGCCGGCACCACCCTCAGGACAAGTCGGCCATGGGCACGCGCCAAACGTCTTGAACTTGCAGGCGATCAATTTGAGCATCGGCGGTCGGCACGCTGCAATGCTGTGCCAGGACGGGTTTTGTGAGGCAGCGCAGAGAAGAACCTGGCAGCCCCATTCCGACGCATGGGCGACGCTGAGACCAGCAACCGATTGGCTGAACGCAAACGCAAGAATAAGCGCAAGTGACTTTTTCATGTCAACCCTCACTGACTGTGTCGGGCGACTTTACAAATGATTACATATTATGCAACCCACAAGCGATCGAATTCTGTAAATTAACTTTTGTCGCGGTGCTGCTGGATGCCAAGTTTGAAAAAATGGTAGACTGTCTCTCGAATATTCGGGAAATTTAGCTCGTCCTTGGCTTCCTCGGTCCAACTGTAAAATTCGGGTTCAATGAAGATCACAGCTGGCTTGCGGCCCTCCCGCTTCTGCTGATCCCGGAATTCCTGCTGGTGCGCTTTTGAATTTTCGCGCCTGCGGATTTTTGAAGGGGTTTCCTTGCCGCTCTTTTTCGATGCAATCATTGTTCTTATGGTCCGGCGCCCTTTGTGACG
>JBAVXA010000278.1:0-1881 GCA_049698095.1 Burkholderiales bacterium | reverse complement strand
GGTTACGGATTACCTGCAACAGGCAGGCGGCGTCACCAAAGACGGCGACGACAAAAGCATTTATGTCATTCGCGCCGACGGCTCCGTCGTCAGCAAAGGGCAATCCGGATGGTTTGGCGGTTTCAGTTCGTTGACACTGTCCCCTGGCGACGCCATCGTTGTTCCCGAAGAATTCGACAAAACCAGCTTCACCCAGAATTTCAAAGATTGGACGCAGATTTTTTATCAGTTCGGCCTCGGGGTTGCTGGGTTGAAAGTGTTGAGGGGTCTCTAATGGCTTCAATATCAAATGGCCGCATTATGAACCCGGGTTTCCATGGCTGACAACAACCCTGCAACTCAATCCGCCATTGAGGAAGGCGATACGATCAGCTTGATGGACTTCATAGCGGTGCTGGCAAAACACAAGCGCCTCCTGATTGGGTTACCCTTGCTCGCTGCGCTGGTTGCATTTGCCATTGGCCTTATTCTGCCCAAAATTTACACTGCCAAAACCGTGTTGATGACTCCGCAGCAAAGCCAATCCGGCGCCGCAGCCATGTTGGGTCAGCTGGGCGCACTTGCGGGCGCAGCTGGCGGTGCGATTGGCGTTAAGAGCCCAGCTGAGATGTACCTCGGTCTGTTGAAAAGCCGCAGTGTCGCCGACCGGCTGCTGGAGCGGTTTGAATTGCAGAAAATATATGGTGAAAAACTGGCTTCTAACGCGCGAAAACAGTTATCAAAGAATACATTAATCATAACTGGCAAAGATGGCCTCATCAATATTGAAGTGGATGACGAAGACCCTAAACGCGCGGCCGCTATTGCCAACGGTTACCATGAGGAACTTGGGCGGCTTACCCGCACGCTTGCTGTAAGCGAAGCGTCACAACGCCGACTGTTTTTCGAAAAACAGCTTCTGCAAGCGAGAGAGGAGCTGACCAAGGCAGAATTCGATCTACAAAAAACCCAGGAAAAAACAGGCGTCATTCAACTTGAAGGACAAGCCAGAGCGATTATCGAAGGCGTGGCGCAATTGCGCGCGCAAATTGCTGCCAAGGAGGTTCAGCTCGGTTCCATGCGGACTTTCGCTACGGCGCAGAACCCTGAGTATCAACGCGCACAACAGGAGCTCGCCGGCTTGCGAGCACAACTAAAAGGCCGGGAACAGGAGTCCGGCGACAAGGGTGACGTGTTAGTGGCAACCGGCAAAGTGCCGCAAATTGGGCTGGAAAACCTGCGCAAAATCCGCGAAGTAAAATATCACGAAGCAATCATGGAGATCATGGCGCGTCAATTTGAATTGGCGAAGGTGGATGAAGCTAAAGATTCGGCGATGATTCAGGTCGTGGATCAAGCCATTGAGCCGGATCGTAAAAGTAAACCGGCGCGAGCACTTATAATACTAGGCTCTTTTTTTGGCGCACTTCTATTCGCTATCGTCATCGCGTTTTTTCTTGAATATACAGAAAAATTCAAGGCTGAAAATAATAAACGATTGCCATAAATCTGATCAGCTTGCCCATTTAAGGAAATCGCCTTGTTAAATTCAAAGATTCTGGTCACAGGTTCGGCTGGGTTCATTGGTGCCAATTTTGTTCGCGAGTGGTTAGCAAAAGCAGAGGGCGACATTATTAGTCTGGATAAGCTCACCTACGCGGGAAATATGGAAAATCTGGCGGGCCTCGATGACATGCGCCATTTTTTTGTTAAAGGCGATATCGGCGACGCAAGTTTGGTAGCGGGAATGCTCAAGCAGCATCGGCCGCGTGCGATTATCAACTTCGCCGCCGAGAGCCATGTGGACCGCTCGATCCACGCCCCGGAAGATTTTATTCAAACAAATGTCGTCGGCACGTTTCACTTGTTGCAGCAGACCCGTGAATATTGGGGCGGATTGAA
>JBAVXA010000277.1:0-43990 GCA_049698095.1 Burkholderiales bacterium | reverse complement strand
GCCATCGCCCGGGCAAGGAGGTGGTGAGCAAGGAAGAAATGGTCGACCGCGTCAAGGCCGCGGTGGACGCGCGAACCGACCCGCAATTCGTCATCATGGCACGCACCGATGCGCTGGCAGTCGAGGGAGTCAACGCGGCGATCGACCGCGCCTGCGCGTATGTCGAGGCCGGCGCTGACATGATTTTTCCCGAGGCGATGACCGAACTCGCCATGTACAGGCAGTTCAAGCAGGCGGTGAAAGTCCCCATCCTCGCCAACATTACCGAATTCGGCCACACCCCGCTATATACCCGAGAGGAACTGGCGAGCGTGGACGTAGATATCGTATTGCATTGCTGCTCGGCTTATCGCGCCATGAATGCCGCGGCGCTGAAAGTGTACCAGTCGATTCGCGCCGAGGGGACGCAAAAGCACGTCGTCGATTTGATGCAGACGCGCGCAGAACTCTATAAGTATCTCGACTATCATTCCTATGAGCAGAAACTGGACGAACTGTTTTCTAAGAAAAAAATTTAATATAATCAAATAGATATAAAATTTCTTTAGAGCAAAGGATTTATTATGGCGGACGCCGTCGAGACACCTAAAGCAAAAAAATCGGTTGCGCTTTCCGGCGTCACCGCGGGCAATACAGCGCTATGTACCGTCGGTCGCACCGGCAACGATCTGGCGTATCGCGGCTATGACATTCTCGACATCGCCGACGAATGTGAGTTCGAGGAAATCGCGCATTTGCTCGTTCATGGCCGTTTACCGAACGTGCCAGAGCTGGCTAGCTATAAAACCAAATTACAGTCTTTGCGCGGGCTGCCTACCAACCTGCACGATGTGCTGGAAAACCTGCCCGCCTCGGCCCATCCGATGGACGTCCTGCGTACCGGCGCCTCGGTGCTCGGCTGCACTTTGCCGGAAAAGGACGATCACAACGTCGTCGGCGCCCGCGATATCGCCGATCGCCTGATGGCGAGCTTCGGCTCGATGCTGCTGTATTGGTATCACTATAGCCACAATGCCAAGCGCATCGACGTGGAATCGGAGGAAGACTCCATCGGCGGCCATTTCCTGCATTTGCTTCACGGCAAGCGCCCGCGGGAATCGTGGGTGAAAGCCATGCACACGTCCCTCAACCTGTATGCCGAACATGAGTTCAACGCCTCCACTTTCACCGCGCGCGTGATCGCCGGTACGGGATCGGATGTTTATTCGTCGATCGCCGGCGCCATTGGCGCGTTACGCGGCCCGAAACACGGCGGCGCGAATGAAGTGGCCTTCGATATCCAGCAGCGTTACACTGACCCGGACCACGCCGAAGCGGACATCAAACAGCGCATGGAGCGCAAGGAAATCGTGATCGGCTTTGGCCACCCGGTTTACACCGTCAGCGACCCGCGCAACAAAGTCATCAAGGCAGTGGCGAAGAAACTCTCCAAGGAAGTGGGCAATATGAAGCTGTTCGACGTTGCCGAACGCATCGAGAGCGTAATGTGGAAAGAGAAAAAAATGTTCGCCAACCTGGATTGGTTCAGCGCCGTCAGCTACCACATGATGGGCGTGCCGACGGCGATGTTTACGCCCTTGTTTGTCTTGGCAAGAACTTCCGGCTGGAGTGCGCACATTATCGAGCAGCGCCTTGACGGCAAGATCATTCGTCCCTCTGCCAATTACACCGGGCCGGAAGACCAGAAATTCGTACCGATTGTGAAACGCAAGTAACTAATTGATTATAAACAATATTTTATAAAGGAAAAGCTGTGTCTGCCCATATTTCAAACGTTCGTCCGAAGCCCGATAAAGTTTTAGTCGACATCGTCGATTACGTCACAAAGTATGAAATCAAAAGTAAAGTCGCCTACGAAACGGCGCGCAATTGTTTGATCGATACATTGGGTTGCGGCCTTGAGGCACTGGAATACCCGGCATGCAAGAAATTGCTCGGACCGATTGTTCCCGGAACGGTCGTGCCGAACGGCGCAAAAGTGCCGGGAACGCAATTTCAGCTGGACCCGATTCAGGCCGCGTTCAACATCGGCGCGATGATCCGCTGGCTCGACTTCAACGATACCTGGCTCGCCGCCGAATGGGGACATCCTTCGGATAATCTGGGCGGCATTCTTGCCACCGCCGACTGGTTGTCACGCAACGCCGTCGCTGCAGGAAAAAAGCCGCTTACCATGAGGGAAGTCCTTACCGGCATGATCAAAGCGCACGAAATTCAAGGGTGCATCGCGCTGGAAAATTCATTCAACAAAGTCGGCCTCGACCACGTCGTGCTGGTAAAAGTGGCGTCGACGGCCGTCGTGGCAGAAATGCTGGGGCTGTCGAAAGACGAAATCCTTAACGCCGTTTCTCTCGCATTCGTCGACGGACAATCGCTTCGCACCTATCGCCACTCGCCCAACACTGGCTCGCGCAAATCATGGGCCGCCGGCGATGCGACTTCGCGCGCGGTGCGCCTCGCGCTGATCGCCAAAACCGGGGAAATGGGCTATCCCTCGGTGCTCAGCGCGAAAACCTGGGGTTTCTACGATGTGCTGTTCAAAGGCAATGAGTTCAAATTCCAGCGGCCGTACGGTTCGTACGTCATGGAAAACGTATTATTCAAAATCTCATTCCCGGCCGAGTTCCATTCGCAAACCGCGGTCGAGGCGGCAATGACGCTGCACGGCGAATTGAAAAAGGCCGGCAAGTCGGTCGAAGACATCAAAAAAATCACCATCCGCACGCACGAGGCGTGTATCCGCATTATCGACAAAAAAGGCCCGTTGAATAATCCCGCCGACCGCGATCATTGCATTCAATACATGGTGGCGGTGCCGCTGATATTCGGCCGGCTCACCGCGGCGGATTATGAAGACAATATCGCGGCGGATAAACGCATCGATGTGCTGCGCGACAAAATCGAATGCGTCGAAGACAAGTCCTTCACCAAGGATTACCACGACCCGAAAAAACGCTCCATCGCCAACGCGCTGACGGTCGAATTCAAGGACGGTAAAAAAATGAAGGAAGTGGTTGTCGAATATCCTATCGGCCACGCGCGCCGGCGCAAGGACGGCATTCCGTTGCTGGTGGAGAAATTCAAAACCAATCTGGCGCGCATGTTCCCGCAAAAGCAGCAGGATGCGATCCTGCAGGTTTCACTCGATCAGAAAAAACTCGAAGCCATGCCGGTAAACGAATATGTCGATCTTTTTGTGATTTAACTTATTGACTATATTTGTTTTTTATTTACGTGCGGGCAGAATCTGCGGCCGCAAAAACCTGGAGCAAAACATGTCGCACAATCTGTTTAATTCGTTGCAAACTTTCAAAATGCAATCCAGCGCGAACGGAAAATTTTATTCCCTGCCCGCGCTCGAACAGGCCGGCCTGGGAAAGATTTCGCGCCTGCCGGTTTCGATTCGCATTGTGCTGGAAGCCGTGCTGCGCAATTGCGACGGCAAAAAAGTCACCGAAGCGCACATCAGGGAGCTGGCGGCGTGGAAACCGAATGCGCTGCGTACCGACGAAATTCCTTTTGTGGTCGCGCGCGTGGTATTGCAGGATTTTACCGGTGTGCCTTTGCTGGCGGATCTCGCCGCGATGCGCAACGTTGCCAGCAAAATGGGCAAAGACCCGAAGACCATCGAGCCGCTGGTGCCGGTCGATCTGGTCGTCGACCACTCCGTGATGATTGATGAGTACGGCAAACCCGACGCCCTACGATTCAACATGGAGCGCGAATTCGAGCGCAACACCGAGCGCTATCAATTCATGAAGTGGGGCATGCAGGCATTCGATACCTTCGGCGTCGTTCCACCCGGCATCGGCATTGTGCACCAGGTCAATCTGGAGTATCTGTTCCGCGGCGTGCAGAAAAAAAATGACGTTTATTATCCGGATACATTAGTCGGCACCGATTCACACACCACCATGATCAATGGTGTCGGCGTGGTCGGCTGGGGTGTGGGCGGCATCGAGGCGGAAGCCGGCATGCTCGGTCAACCGGTTTATTTCCTCACGCCCGATGTCGTCGGTGTCGAGCTAAAAGGCAAATTACGCGAAGGCATCACCGCGACCGACCTGGTCCTGACCGTGACCGAATTGCTTCGCAAGGAAAAAGTCGTCGGCAAGTTTGTCGAGTTCTTCGGCGAAGGCACCGCCAATCTGTCGCTGACCGACCGCGCGACCATTGCCAACATGGCACCCGAATACGGGGCGACCATGGGCTTTTTCCCGGTCGATGACGTGACCGTCGCTTACATGAAGGGCACCGGTCGCAGCGACGCCGAAGTCGATGCATTCCAGGCTTATTTCAAGGCGCAGAATCTCTACGGCGTGCCGAGGTCGGGCGATATCGACTACACCAATATCGTCACACTCGACTTGAACAGTATCGTGCCGTCTCTCGCAGGCCCCAAACGTCCGCAGGATCGTATTGCGTTGCCGGAAATGAAAAACAGTTTCGCCACGCTGTTCAGCGAGGAAGCGGCGAAAAACGGTTTTGGGAAAAATGCCGCTGATTTGAACCGGCGTTACCCGACCAAACAGGCTGGGGTCGATATCGGGCACGGCGACGTGTTAATTGCGGCAATTACTTCATGCACCAATACTTCGAACCCGAGCGTATTGCTTAGCGCGGGATTGCTGGCGAAAAAAGCGGTGGAAAAAGGACTAACGGTAAAACCGCATATCAAGACCTCGCTTGCTCCCGGCTCACGCGTAGTGACGGATTATCTGACCAAGGCCGGATTGCTGCCTTATCTGGAGCAACTCGGTTTCGCCGTCGCCGCCTATGGCTGCACCACGTGTATCGGCAATGCCGGTGACCTGACGCCGGAATTGAACGAGGCGATTACGCAAAATGATGTCGTTGCCGCTGCGGTCCTTTCGGGCAACCGCAATTTCGAAGCGCGCATTCATCCGAACATCCGTGCCAACTTCCTCGCCTCCCCGCCTCTCGTTGTGGCGTTCGCCATTGCAGGCAAGGCGAATATCAATCTGGAAACTGAAGCGCTTGGTACCGGCAAAGACGGCAAGCCGGTGTTCCTCAGGGACATCTGGCCCAGCAGCGACGAGATCGCGGCAGTGATGAAATACGCGATGGACCCGGAAACCTTCCGCCGTCTCTACAGCAATCTCACCAAGGACCACGACCTGTGGAACAACGTATCCGCGCCGGCCGGGCAGGTCTACACCTGGCCGGCATCGACCTATATTGCGCGCCCGCCGTTTTTTGACGATTTCAAAATGACCACCGGGTCGATCGGTGAAATCAAGGGCGCGAAGGCATTACTGATGCTCGGCGATTCCGTCACCACCGATCATATCTCGCCAGCCGGTTCGTTCAAACCGTCTACGCCGGCGGGAAAATTCCTCACGGAAAATAACGTCAAGCAACTCGATTTCAACAGCTACGGCTCACGCCGCGGGAATCATGATGTGATGATACGCGGCACCTTCGCCAATGTACGCGTGAAGAACCTGATGTTGCCATTGAACAGCGACGGCTCGCGTACCGAAGGCGGCTTCACTTTGCAGGACGGGAAACAGACCACCGTCTACGACGCGGCGATGGAATACATCCGGCGCGGCACACCGACCATCGTGTTGGCGGGCGAAGAGTACGGCACCGGCTCGTCGCGCGACTGGGCTGCCAAGGGCACCCAGTTACTAGGGGTAAAAATCGTTGTGGCGCGCAGCTACGAACGCATTCACCGCAGCAATCTGGTCGGCATGGGCGTACTGCCGCTGCAGTTCAAGGGTAGCGACAGCATCCAGACACTCGGCTTGAAGGGCGACGAAACGTTTGATGTTCTCGGCGTGACTGAGAACATCAAGCCACAGCAGGACCTGACCCTGGTGATTACCGCGCCGGACGGCAACCAGCGCAAGGTGCAGGTGCTCTGCCGAATTGATACGCCAATCGAAGTCGATTACTATAAACACGGTGGCATTTTGCCGTACGTGCTGCGCCAGCTGCTTGCTGCTTAATTCCAAGAAAGGAAGACCATGATTAAAATTCTCATTGGCTTTATTATTTTTGCCGCGCTGGCTGTTTTCATCCTGATGAAATCGGGAGCGAACGTGAATCTCGGCGATGAACATGCCCAGCAAAAGGAAGAGCACAGCGCCCCGGCGAAAACCGACACGACGCCGCCACCGAAATAAGCCTGTTTCATTTTCGAATAATGTCGCCGGCCTGACCGGCGATATTTTTGCCTCGACGTCGATCTGCGGGAATTAATAATCCATATATTAATCAATTAGTTATTGCATATTTGTTTTTCTCCATTTATCATTGTCATTCTGCACGCGCGACTCAAGACGTGCATCATTATTGCTCGAAGCGAAACCAGCCGATCGGTTTGAAACGCAGTTTGCCTTGAGGCCTCGACTTCCAGCCGGTAAAGCGAATAGACTTGCACCTGCCAAATGCGCTTGCGCGAATATTTCCGTTGCGGATATTTTGTAGAAGAATACCAACGATGCATAAGGAGAAACACCGATGACCATCAATTTGCTTGAAATGCTGAAATCCTCGATCGCGCCTGAAATTGTCAAACAGGCCTCCACCTATCTGGGCGAGTCTGAAGTCGGAGTCAGAGCGGCGGTTGATTCGATTCTGCCAACCTTGATTGGGGGTCTGATGCAAAAAGGCGCGACGCAGGATGGCGCAAACAAGCTACTTGCGCTGATAAACAGCGGTCCGAGTATCGACACCAGCATGTTAAGCAATCTGTCAGGGCTGTTCAGCGGCGGTGAGCGTACCGGCACCTTGCTCGGCATCGGCGGCACGTTGCTGCGCTCGGTGTTCGAAGACAAAGCCGACGGCGTCAATGCCGCACTCAGCGGAATGAATAATATGAAAGCGGGCTCGGGCGGCTCGCTCATGGCGATGGTAACGCCGCTGCTATTCGGCATACTCAAGAATCATGTCGCCGGCGCCAAGATGGACGAGCTTGGGTTGATGAAATTACTCTCCGCACAGCGCGATTTTATTGCACCCGCGCTATCGGATAAAACGACCTATGCGATGGGGCTAGGCAGCGTGGCAACATTTCTCGGCGGCGGAGCAGGCGTTGGCGCAATGAGCGCCAGGAAACCCGCAGACTCGGTCAGCCACGGCGCGAGCGGCACAGCGGGCGCACCTATGACTGCCAACGCGCCCGCCGCCAGTGAAGTGGCGGTGAATGCCATGAATGCAATGAATACCGCGCGCAGTGTCGATTACGGCGAGGAGGCGGAAAGTGGTGGATGGTGGAAAAAACTGATCCCAATCGCCGCACTCGCATTGGCCGGCGTTGTGGCTTTCAACTATTTCATGAAAGGAAAACAGCCAGAGGAACAAGCAGCGACGGAGAAAAGCGTGTCGGCACCAACCGCGGCACCGACTCCTGCAAAGGTTGCATTGCCCGAGCCACCAAAAGCGCCGGTGGAACAGGCCAAAACCGTGGCAGACGCAGCGAAGCCCACGGCGGACGGCACAAAAGAAATCCCTGCTCCTGCGTCAAGCGGCGCCGCGACCGCGACCGCCAACGGAATGAAGTCCTTTACGCTTCCGGGCGGGGGGAAACTCGAGGTGCCGGCAAACAGCATAGGCGAAAAGCTCATCGCGGCGATCACCACGCCTGGCGCAAATCTGAAAAAGACTTTTAACCTGGACAAGCTGTTATTCAATTCGGAATCTGCCGATCTGGGCGCCGAGGGCCGGCAACAACTACAGGAGGTCGCTTCAGTGCTCAAGGCATTCCCCACTGTGCAGATCAGATTGAACGGCCATGCGGACAATTCCGGCGATAAAGCCGGTAACAAAGTCCTGTCCGGTAATCGCGCCGCCGTGGTCAAGGAAGCCTTGGTGAAGCTGGGAATTGCCGCCGATCGGATAACGACCGACAGCTTCGGCGCATCGCAACCGGTCGCGAGCAACGCGAACGAAGCAGGCAGGCAACAAAATCGGCGCGTGGAAGTCGCAATCGTCAGGCGCTGATTTTTTCCATCGTATTGCAAAAAGGCCGGATAATCCGGCCTTTTTTTTCCATGCCAGTGGCATCGAGTCAATATCAGGTCAATAATGCTTTACAATTCCTGATTGTATTTCCCGCGAAACCGAGGATATTTATAACTAATTGATAATTATAACTATTTCATAATCCCATAATAATAATAATTCGTTTATTTTTCGCTGCAAATCTATGTCTTTCCTGAACAAATCGCGTTCCATGTTCAGCGTGCTGGTCGTTCCATTCATCGTGCAAATGGTCCTGCTGGCATCGCTGATAACTGCGCTATCCTATTATGCAGGTCGCGCCGCCGTCGAGGACCTGTTGAACCGGGGCATGCAGGATTTAGTCGATAGCACCGAGCAGAATATTCGCTCGCAGGTGGATAAATCCGATTTGCTTTCCCGTGCGTTAAGCCATAGCGCGGCCAGCTACGGCGATGGATTCGCCAACCCCATAGCCACTGAAAGCCTGTTGTTCAAGCTTACCGCCATGACGCCGTTCGTCAATTTCATTTACGTCGGCAGGCCTAACGGTGACTTTATCGGCGTTGATCGCCTGCCCGACCGAACCGTGGTACACGTAAAAAACCAGGCTACCGCCGGGCAAAAAATGGTTTACGTCGCGCGTCAGGCGGGGGAACGCGGTGAGATCGTTGCCGAAATGAGCAAGCCCTATAACACGCTAAGTCGACCTTGGTATCAACTCGCCGCCGAGAAGAAAATCCCGGCATGGACTTCCGTTTATCTTTCCTCATCGAAGAATATCCTCGAAGTAACGAAAGCGGTGCCGGTGCTTGATGCGAAAGGGAAGCTTCAGGCCGTCATTGGCTCCGACTTACCGCTGGCGCAAATCAGCGATTATCTGCGCCAACACACCATCAGCACCAACGGCATGGCTTTTGTTATGGAAACCTCGGGCGCCCTCATTGCCAGCTCGAAGAAAATTTCCGCCGACCGCGATACGCTGCATGGACAAAAATTGCTGAAGGCGGTGGAAAGCGATGAACCATTGATACACCTCACGGCCGCGCAACTCTTGAATAAACTTCCCGGCCCGGGGATGCGAACAAATTTCCGTTTCGAGCATGACGGCAATTTGATTGACGTCTCGGCGAAGGGATTGGACGCCGCTCCAGGACTTGGCTGGGTGACCGTCGTTGCCGCGCCACGAAATGACTTCATGGATAATGTCATTCGCAGCACTTGGCGGACAGTGTTCATCAGCCTGGCGGTATTCGCTCTCGCTATCCTGGTCGGCATAATAGGCCTGCATTGGGTTACGCGCGATCTGAAACGACTGGCTGACGCAGCATCGAAATTTGTCGGCAATGCGGCTGAAGGCACCAAGCTTCCCGACAGTCGCCTGAAAGAAGTCGACGCCCTGTCAAAGTCGCTTGCCCTGATGATGGGGCGGGTGCGCGATACCATGCAAGCCATTTCGGCAAAAAATGTGGAATTGGAGATGGCAAACAACAATATGGAGCAATTGCTGAATCGGCTTAACCTTGATGCTCTCACGGGTCTTTATAATCGAACAGCGACGCTGGAGCGACTGCAGAATTCCATGCGGCAGCACCGCCATACTGAACTGAATGAAAAAATTGCTGTGCTGTATCTGGACCTAGATGAATTCAAATTCACCAACGACACGCTCGGGCATGCCGCCGGAGATACGGTGTTGACTGAAACCGCCGCCCGGCTCAAAGCCTGTACCCGCGAATCGGATACCATCGGACGCATGGGCGGCGACGAATTCGTTTTGGTTTTGCCCCACCTCGCCGAGCCCTTGCAGGCTCAGGCTATCGCAGAAAAAATCATCCAAGCATTGAATACGCCGGTCAAATTAAGCAGCGGCAGCGTCATTATTCATGCATCGATCGGCGTCGCGATCTTTCCCGACCACACGATGGACCCGAATGAACTGATAGAGCTCGCCGATCAGGCGATGTATGTCGCCAAATCCAGCGGAAAAAATAAAGTCGCGACGTGGAAGGCGTAAAAACATCCGCATCGTATGTTCGAAGCGTCGTTTAGATCGTGCCAAATCTTTGTCTCTATTCAAGCGCGGAATTATTCTTGGTCTAAATGCCCGATCCCGGCGGGCTTATGACTGGGCCTGATACCCTAATTCCCCTAATTTCGCAGCGGCATCGGCTATAAACATAACATGGTGCTGTTGCGGCATTACATTTTTTGTGGGTTCGTCGCGCGCAGTTCCTCGGTATTCGGCATACGCTGTCCAGTTGGCAGCATATTCCGTTAGCATGTTTGCCTGCATGTCATGCGAATACCTTTCTGAAACAGGTTAATTTGTCGTTGTCAGGAATCAAACGCAGTAGCGGTCTTATCAAATAGAGGGGCACCCATCAGGCCACTCAACTACCAGGAGATTCATCATGTCTATTACCCATAAACTTACTGCAGTTGCTTTATTGGCCAGCGCCAGTCTGTTGATGTTACCAGCAGCTTACGCAAAGGGACCTTCGTCCGACTATAACGCGTATGAAGATTTGAGTGGCACTCACCCAAGCGCCAAATATAGCGCGCCAAGCGGCATGCGCGGGAGGGAGGGAGCCGCAGGAGAAAGCGGGCCTGCCGGAAAAATGAGCAAATACACGGTAGATATCAATCAGGCTTATGAAGATTTAAGCGGTACCCACCCGACCATGCAAACATTGCAATCAGGCGTACAGGGCCGCAGTGGAGCTGAAGGACAGGCTGGCACCGCCGGCCGGACATCCGCATCGCCGCTATTCAATCTGCAAGCGGACGTCGTGAACGGATGCAGTAAATTTCTGCGCTGCTCGGCTGAATGAAGGTCGTTACCAAAGCAAAGGCGTGGCTGAATGCCGCGCCTTTGTTGTTTCTGCGATACCTGGCTGACGGCAACCCAATAAATACAACTAACTGACTTTAAGTTTTTACTGCGACGAGGTTGGCTGGCGCCGCGCGCTGGCGAGTCGCTTGCCGGTCGCCTGACCGGACACTCCCAGTTCGGCCATGACTTGCCTGACGAATCCCTTGTACGCATCAGGACAGTCTTCGTACCAGTATTGAAGGTATTCCCGGATGTCGGCTGCGTTCGCATCCTTATCATGGTTCAGATAGGAGATCGCACCCCAACTTTGCGGCTGCTGCTCCAGAAGCGCAAGCAGACGCGTGGCGACGACTTCGTTGTTGGTGCGACGATAGGGGTCATCCCGCACAATGCTTTCGTTCTTGCCGAACCAGCTCGCCAGCGTCATGCCCGCGGGTAATTCTCGATGCGATTCCCGCTTCATCTCATCCGCATAACGGCGCAGCGACGGCGCATAAGCTTTCCATTGCTCGTACGGTGGCGCGACTTCCCATGTGACCGCCATTTGTTTCAGCGCAAACAGCGATGCGGCTTCGCAGATCGCTTCTTCAAACCACTGGTTCGGATCGCTCGATTTTGACTCGCGAATGGCATTGTTGTCGAAATTCGACAGCACGTGCGTCAACTCATGCGCGAATTGATACGCGAGCTGACTCCAATGGCGGTCCTTCGCCGTCAGTTGAATCACGTATTGGCCGCCGGCGACTTTTTCGAATAAGACGATTGGCGTATCGTTGCCATGCTCAACTTTGATGGGAGGTAGTTTGCCATGAGGAAAATACGGTTCCAGCTCGGCTGCGACTGAGTACAGTACGCGCTCAACATCCTCCTTGTCCGCGTCGCCCCAGCCGGACGCGCCCACACGGATGTCCAGGCCGCGCTTATTGAGTTTACTTTTGACCTGGGAAAAATCCTGCGCATGCGCGCCGGTGGGATGAATAAGCAGCGCAAAAAGCACGCTCAAACCCATCATGGTCCGATGCATCCAGGAAGTTTTTTGATTGTTCGCCAGTTTCTTTGTAGTCGCCATGATTCCTCCTACGCTTGAATCATACTGGTTATGATTTTGCGCCTATGCAAACCCCGGCGCAATAGGGAATGGGGTAAAAATCTGTTACCACCGTTTCGGGCTGCCGGTCACTCCGCCTGTTCCTTGTGAATCTCATCCACCCAGCGCACTTCTTCCGGTGGCTCGATGGTCGGAATATCAAGATTGACCACGACGGCTTCCTTGTCGCTGCGCACCAATACGCATTCGAGTTTTTCGTCGGTGCTGGCATTGATTTCCTGGTGCGGCACGTACGGCGGCACAAATATGAAATCTCCCGGGCCGGCCTCAGCGGTGAATTCGAGGTTGTTGCCCCAGCGCATGCGCGCGCGGCCCCTTAACACATAAATTACGCTCTCCAGCGCGCCATGATGATGGGCGCCTGTCTTGGCGTTGGCGTGAATCGTCACCGTGCCGGCCCAGATTTTCTGCGCGCCGACTCGCGCAAAATTAATTGCCGCGGCCCGCTCCATTCCGGGTGTCTGGGCTGTGTTGGGGTCGAGCTGGTCGGCATGAATCACGCGTACACCGTGGAACTTCCAGTGCATTTTTTTCGCTTCGTTTCCCATGCCTTGACTCCCTACGGAACTTAAGCCGTACCGCCGACCGTTAAATCATCGATGCGCAGCGTTGGTTGTCCGACGCCGACCGGCACGCTCTGTCCTTCCTTGCCGCACGTTCCCACGCCCGGATCGAGTTTCATATCATTGCCGATCATGCTCACCCGCGTGAGCACGTCCGGGCCGTTGCCTATCAGCGTCGCGCCTTTGACCGGATAGGTCACCTTGCCGTCCTCGATCATGTAGGCTTCCGCGGCGGAGAAGACAAATTTGCCACTGGTGATATCCACCTGCCCGCCGCCGAAATTCGCCGCAAACAAGCCCCTCTTGACAGATTTGATGATTTCATCCGGGTGCTTGTCGCCATTCAACATGATGGTGTTGGTCATTCGCGGCATTGGTAAATGCGCGAAGGACTCGCGCCGGCCATTGCCTGTCAGCGGCATGTTCATCAGCCGCGCGTTCAGGCTATCCTGAATATAGCCCTTGAGCACGCCGTTTTCAATCAACACGGTGCGCTGCGTCGGATTGCCTTCATCGTCGATGTTAAGCGAGCCGCGTCGGTTGGCAATGGTACCGTCATCAACGACCGTCACACCCGGTGCCGCCACCCGTTCGCCCATGCGGTCGGAAAAAGCCGAACTGCCCTTGCGATTGAAATCACCCTCGAGTCCGTGGCCGATCGCTTCATGCAACAGGATTCCCGGCCAGCCGGATCCTAATACCACCGTCATCGTGCCTGCCGGGGCAGCCCTGGCGCCGAGATTAGTCACCGCCTGATGCACCGCCTGCTTCGCATAATCCTGCAACACCTCGTCGGTGAAATGCCGGTAATCGAAGCGCCCGCCGCCGCCGCCGGAGCCCTGTTCGCGCATCGCACCTGACTCGGCGATCACCGTGACCGAAAGGCGGACCAGCGGTCGGACATCTGCTGCCATCATGCCGTCATGCCTTGCCACCAACACCACTTCGTATTCCCCGGCAAGGCTGGCCATCACCTGTACCACGCGCGGATCGATTTCGCGGCAATATTTTTCCAGCCGTTCCAGCAAGCGGACTTTTTCGGTATCAGGCAGGCTGCTCAGCGGATCGTGCGGCAGGTATAAGTTTCTGCCGCTGCCGTGTTTGACCGGCACCGCCGCACCGCTGCCGCCCGCTCGCGCTATTGCGCGCGTCGCGTGCGCCGCGGATTCGAGCGCTGCCAGGTTGATGTCGTCCGAATATGCAAATGCAGTTTTTTCACCGCTGACCGCGCGCACACCGACGCCCTGGTCAATGTTAAAGCTGCCGGACTTAACCTGCCCTTCCTCGAGGCTCCAGCTTTCGTGGCGGCTGTATTGGAAGTACAGATCGGCATAGTCGACCTGGTGCGTCATGATGCTGCCGAAGACACGGCTCAGCGCGCCCTCGTCGAGGGCGAACGGCGTGAGTAAGGTATTTTGTGCAGTGTGAAGCAGGGTCTGTGCTGTCATGTGTATATATATTTCTCAATAAAATCAATTAGTTACGATAATTCCCAATATTCTGATTTACCTACTTGAAGATGGGGCTCGATAATTCGTTTACAACCGTTATTACTAAATAATGCGGTGTGTAAGCGCAGGCAAGCGTTCGCGCACTGACTTTATCGACTGCAAATCGATTTCCGCCACGAACACCCCAGGACCTTTATCGATGCGTTTCACCACTGTACCCCATGCGTCGACGAGCATGCTATCGCCATGCGTTTCACGTCCCGATGGATGTTTGCCGCCCTGTGCCGGCGCGACGACATAACACTGGTTTTCGATTGCCCTTGAACGAAGCAGGGTTTCCCAGTGCGCACGGCCTGTCGTTTCGGTAAAAGCCGAGGGGACAAATATCAAGTCGACGCCCGGCATCGCGCGATAGAGTTCGGGAAAACGCAGGTCGTAACATATTGACAGGCCAAGTTTGCCGAACGGTGAATCAAGCACGACGACCTGATTGCCCGCCTCGATCGTTCGTGCTTCGGAATACTCTTCGTTGCCGTTTGCAAACTCGAATAAATGGATCTTGTCGTAACGAGCAACTGTCTCGCCGGCACCGCTTATCAGCAGGCAGCTGTTGCGGACTTTATTTTCATTTTCGCAAGCCAGAGGAATGGAACCCGCCACCAGCCAGACGTTCAGCCGCGCGCCGATGTCGCGCAAAAAATCCTGGATCGGCCCGCTGCCATAGGTTTCGCGCACGCCAACTTTGTCGGTATCTTTCAATCCCATGATGGCAAAATATTCCGGCAAGGCGATAATCTGCGCGCCGGCGACCGCCGCCTGAATAATCCATTTTGCCGCTTGCAACAGGTTATCGGCAACGATCGGCCCGGAAACCATTTGCACCACGCCGACACGGACGCTATTTTTCTCTGCCAACATCGATTATTCCACCGGACTCTGCGTTACCGAAGGCAACTGGATCTTATTGACCAGCGGGTCGTCCCAGGTTCCGGTAATCGCATATTGATAAGCGGCGAAATTGCCAAAAGGATTTTTTAAAATTGCCTGCAACACATACGACACCAGCCCCACCACCGGCCCGCCGAGCAGTGTCGTCGCTATCGATACGGTTTCGCTCGCGGCCGGGATAATCTTCACACGCAGATTCTGATTTTCTTCGCCCAGGTTGACGCTGCCTTCCATGGTCACGATCGCCGCCGTGCTGTTGATGACAAAATCGCCGGTCGACATCAATCCCCTATCAATCACAAAACTACCCGCCATGTCGTCAAACGCTAGGCCCTCGCTGAACACGTCACGAAAATCCAGAGTGATCCGCCGTGGTAATGCCTGCAGTGACACGAGTGACAATAATTTTCCCGCGCCGGATGAAGGCACTTTGAGGAACTGCCCTCGCTCTGCTTCAAGCAAAAAATTGCCGGTAAGGATCGTCGGCGCGAAATCGTAAGGGTTGCCCGCCCACGCAAGTTTTCCGCGCAAATTAGCTGTGCCGCCTTTGACGCTATCGGGCTGACCCAGATGAGCTAGAAATTTTCCTATGTCACGCACCTGCAAGGTCATGTCCATGGTTGTATTCGGTTTGGCCGGCAAGCCTTGCCACAACCCGTTGGCCTGAAGTGTGGCATCGGGCATCGTTAAGGTGAATTTATCCAGCCGCCAGTTTCGTGCTTCCGGCCTGGCTTGAACTTCCAGGCGCCCCAGCACGCGCTTCTTGCTCTTGAACTCCTCGGCAATAATATCCAGGGCAGGAAACTCCACTTCGGTCGGCACGATGACGCCCGCCTGCCCGGGCTCTGATGCCTGCAGTTTTTCGTCAACGCTGTCTGGAATAAGGAAATTCTTTAATCGCGCGATGACGGTACCCTGGCCTTCGGGCTTCCAGGTAAACGTGCCATTAATGTCGTTGCTGACAATATTGCTCTGCCACGCGTTGCCGATAAGCTCTGCCGTGACTCGGGTCACGCCGATTATTTTGTCCAGCGCGATCAACCTGGTCACCGTCAGATCAAATCCGCGAAGACCGAGCGCGCTCGGGGCGACTTCGGCCGAACTGCCGGGCTTGGTCACTTTGCGCAAATAACTGCGCCAGGTATCGAGGTTCAATTCATCCAATGCGCCAGTGACAAAAAATCCGTCCTTTGAAGGCAAATTTGCGTTGGTATTCAGCGCAAGGGTCCCTTTGCGCACTTGCCAATCGCCTTTGCTGTCCTGCGTGCGCAAAAAGACGCCGCTGATTTCCTTACCGAGGGAAACTTCGTAGCGCTCCTGTCCCGCTGCCGGTATTTTTCGCTCAAGATGAAATGGCATCGCGTCGACGACACTTTTGCCCAACGGCTGCGGCAGGCCTGAACTGATCCCGACCAGGCTCGAATCAACGACGATTGAAGTCGAGCCGCCCTCCACCACCGCCTTGGCGGTCCAATCGGTTGTGCCATCCATCCAATCCTGCGCGGCAACATTCAGCAGGGAAAGTAGCTGATCAATGTCCGCCTTGCCGCTCGCGTTGATTACCATTGCGCCTTGTGCTTGATGATCAACGCTGATTATGGCGGGTCCGCCAAACGCATTTGCCGCGACATTCTTGATCTGCACGCCATCGGCGCCGAACGACAATGTACCGGTAACGTTATCGAGCGCGGGCCATAGTTTGCCCCCCTCTAAATGATCGTTTTCGAAATGGTACTCGCCGGAGACCTTGGTTTCTCTGACGCGCGACAATGGCATCGCGAGGTGCAGATCGAGCGCGCCATTTCCCTTGGCTTTCATGCCTTGGGTAAAGCCGTCAATCAACTCATTCACCGGGGTCGTGTTGAGAAAACGGATCTTGTCCTCCACTGCGCCAACCACTCTGCCATCGATTTTAAGCAAAGTATCGGGACTGTTGAGATCGGCGATGATCGCGTCGGCGCGCGAAATTTTTGCTCGGGCAATGACACCTTCGCTCGCATGTATTTCCAGCCGCTGTCCGTTCAACAGAAAATCGCCCCTGATATTCTCCACTTTTGGCCAGCGCTCTGCGTAATCCAGATCGACGTTAACGATTTTCGCGCCGATGCGAAATCTGCCATTCTTTTCATTTTCAAACGGGAATTCAGCCAGGTTACCCTTCACCTCGAGCGAAATATTCTCCGCGCGCCCGGACTTCAGCGAAGATTGCAACCATTGGCGCAGAGCGTCGCCGGCTTTCAGCGGAACGTAACGATAAATGTCGGTTGCATTTATCCCCTTGAAATTCGCCTTTATGTCGGCAACGCCAGGCGAGTTCGGCGCAGTGGTCACGCTTCCGCTGACTTCGCCCGCCGTGTCGGCGTTCCTGAACTGGCCTTTTTCCAGATTCACCTGATAGTTATTTTCAATTTTCTTCCACGAAGTCTCCACGTTGAGGGAATCAAATTTCAGCGGCGCAGCGAAAATTCTCGCCAGAGTTATTTCACTGGTTTTATTGTCCAGCAATAGCTTCCCGCCTTTTTCCGTTGCGTCGAATCGACCGTCCATGTTGCGCAATCCCGGCAGGTCATCTACAGCAGCGACGCTCAGGTTGCTGAATTTGAATTCCGCCGAATAGCTTTTCAAGGCGCCCGGCTCGCCGCTCCATTTTAGCGACAGATTTTCCGCCCGGCCTGTGGGGGCAAATTGATTCAGGCGCTTCAGCTGCGCCGGGTCAAACGGCGAGACGTCGGCAATCTCCCGCAGCGCCTCCAAATCCAACGCAGTCGCAAGCAGTACGCCGGCCGGCGCCTGGCTGTCACTGCCCTTGGTAAACTGAAAATAATAGTCGGCCTGCGGCACATTCGTCTTGCTGCCCGCCAAGGTGAAATCCAGATGCTTGCCGGAAAAGTTAAATCCCGATTCGTTTTCACGGTAACTCAATCGTCCGTTCAGATTTTCCAGCGCCAGACTGGGCAAATCCGGCTTGAGTCTGGTCGAGACGTCGGTCAACTGCAAGTCGGCGACGGAATCGGAAATGTGCGAACCTTCAAAATCGATCCACGCCTGCATCCCGCCCGTACCGTTTTTGATTTCCACGGGAAACGGCAGATACGCGCCCCAGGCCGCGACATTCGCCGACTCCATGCGTGCGTAGATGCTGCCGGTCCAATCGTTCAAATTGAGCAGCGAAGCGCCACGCAGCAGGGCACGAACGTCGACCGGCGTCGCCATCTCCCCCGGCGGAATCGCCGTGAAACCGATTTGATGGCTGACGCCGCCATTTACCATACGCGCATTTACCTCGGTGAACCTCAGCGCAGGCACTGCGCGCAGCTCGTCCTGCCAAATCACAATCGCGTCGCGAATGATGACCTCGTCCTGACTCAGCAGCCAGTCGCCGAACCCGCCGCTTTGTTCGGATTTCTTCCCCAGCTTGATTCCGGCGACGTGCATCGCGCCGTCTTTGTCTCGCCTGACGGTCAGTTCCGGCCGGCTGATTTCCAATGTGTGAAATTGCAGATCGCCGAACGCCAATGCCCACCAGGATAAGGTGCCTTCGACTTGCGTCAACGCGAGTCCCTGCTGGCGCCTCTCATCTTCCAAAGTCAGGTCGGCAAATTTGAGATGGGGCCGTAAGCCGTCCCAGCCGGCTTCAATCTGACCCAGGCGCGAGGGCATTCCGGTAGCGCGCGAAATTGCCGAAGAAATATTGGCGCGATAATCCGCAATATTGGGCAATACCCAATATCGCAGACCCAGCACCAGCGACGCGAACAATAGCGTACCGACGATCAAGGCCCAGAACAGTAAACGGTAAGTGAAATGCCAGGTAGCGCGTATCATCGTGTCAGTTGTGTTGGATGCGGAACCTTCCGCACAATGCCGATAGTCTGCGTATCGTTATTTCAGGCATTATAAGGTTTCACGGGGCTTTCCGTTATTAAAATACAATGTTTCCGAGCAAAAAATGGTTGACCTGAAAGCTAATTCCGGAATGGATAACGCTGCCCGCATCGACAGGCTGCGCAGGTTGTCGCGCTTCGCAAAGCGCCTGCTTGATGCGGAGCCGGCTCTTGCCGACGAACTTGACGGTAAATTGCACGAGCCATTTTCCCGTCCGGATATGCAGGCGTGGCTGAGCGCCGCAGATTTGGCTGACGAATTGCGCCTGCTTTCAGGTCTGAGGAATCTGCGCAAACGCGTGATGTTGCGGCTGGTTGCGCGTGACCTGAATGGGCTTGCCGACGTCGAAGAGGTCATGCGCACTGCCACTGCATTGGCAGAAGTCACGCTGAATCATGCCGTTGAAAACAGCCAGCGTCGCCTGCGTGGAGATTATGGTGCGGCGCTGGACGCACAGGGACGGGAACAATGCCTCCTGATCGTCGGTATGGGCAAGCTGGGCGGGGAAGAACTGAATGTCTCATCCGATATCGATCTGGTGTTTATTTATCCGGAAGACGGTATGACCGATGGCCAGCGCAGTATCGACAACCATCAGTATTTCAATCTGCTTGGCAAACTGGTCATCCGCGCCTTGCATGAAATCACTTCCGACGGTTTCGTGTTTCGTGTCGATATGCGTCTGCGGCCCTATGGCGACAGCGGTCCGCTGGTATCGAGCTTCGACATGCTCGAGGAATACTTTGTCGCGCAAGCACGCCCGTGGGAGCGATACGCCTGGCTTAAAGGGCGCGTGGTGAGCGGCGATGCCGCGCAAGCCCAGGCGCTGAACACCATTGTGCGACCGTTTGTTTACCGGCGATACCTCGATTATGGCGCGATCGCCGATCTGCGCGACGTGCACGCGCAAATCCGCCGTGCCGCGGCGCAAAGGGACGCGGCCAACAACATTAAAGTCGGTCCGGGCGGCATACGCGAAATCGAATTCATCGCGCAGGTATTCCAGCTGATACGCGGTGGCCGGGAAAAGGATTTGCAAATACGGCCCACTCTGGCAACGCTCGATCAACTCGCGCGGCGCCAGATTCTGCCCACCCAAGATATACTGCAACTTATTGATTATTATAAATTTTTACGCAACATCGAGCACCGTTTGCAATACCTGGACGATGCTCAGACACAAACTCTGCCAGGCAATGAATCCGACCGTGCGCTGATTGCCGAATCGATGGGCTTTAGCGATTACGCTGAATTCATGCGATCACTCGACGCCTATCGCGCCACCGTGTCGATGCATTTCGACGCCGTGTTCAGCGAGGAAAAAAAAGGCAGCGCATCGACAGAGAAGCTTGCCGCCATCTGGCAGGGGACGCGCGACGCAGAAGCGCTGCCGGCCGCTTTCACCGACGCTAATTCTGTATTGCAACGACTTAAATTGATGCGCGAATCTTCCCATTACACGCGTCTGCCGGAGGCCAGCCGTGCCAGGCTGGATGAGCTGGTTCCGCAAATGATCGCAACCGCTTCGCAACACCAGCAGGCGGACAAGACGCTCTACCGCCTGCTGGATTTCTGCGAAGCTATCGACCGTCGCGCCGCGTACCTCGCCTTGTTGAGCGAACACCCGGAAGCGCTGGAACGGCTGGCCAAACTGATGGCTGCCAGCCCGTGGGCCGCGGATTATTTACGTCAGCATCCGATACTGCTGGACGAACTGGTCGATACGCGCCTGCTGCATAGCCCGCCGGATTGGCCGATGTTGAAACAACAAATTCGCGACGCGTTGCTGGAAGAAACGGACGTCGAGCGACGCATGGATCTGTTGCGCCACTTCAAGCACACGCAGACATTCCGGCTGCTGGCACAGGACATTCAAGGCCTGATGACGCTGGAAACGCTGAGCGATCATCTGACCGAACTGGCCGACACCGTCATTTCCGTTTCTCTGGAAGTGTGCTGGCGCGAAATGCAGATGAAAAATAACCAGGAATGCCAGCCGCCGCGCTTTGCCGTGATCGGCTATGGCAAGCTGGGCGGGAAAGAGCTCGGCTATGCCTCGGACCTCGACATGATTTTTCTTTATCATGACGATCGTCCGAACGCGGAAATCCAGTACGCCACGCTGGCGCGCAAGCTGATCGGTTCGCTCTCCACGCTGACATCGGCCGGAATACTATACGAAACGGATTTGCGCCTGCGCCCGGACGGCGTCAGCGGCCTGCTGGTGTCATCGTTCGACGCGTTTGACGATTACCAGCGCCAACGCGCGTGGGTATGGGAGCACCAGGCACTCACGCGCGCGCGCTACGTGACGGGCGACGCAGCGCTGGGAGAAAAGTTCGAAGCGCTACGCAAAGATATCCTGATGCAGCCGCGTGACGCCGATGAACTAAAGAAGGAAATCATCGGCATGCGTGAAAAAATGCGCGCGCAACACAAAGAAATGCAAGGCCGCGTCGACATTAAACAGGGAGGCGGCGGCATCATCGACGTCGAGTTCATGGTGCAATACCTTGTACTGCTGCACTCGGCCCGACACCCGTTCCTGATATTGAACAAAGGTAACATCGCATTGCTGAAATACTGCGGCGATGCCGGCCTGATTGCTAAAAACCTTGCGTATGACTGCGCCGATGCTTATCGCGAATTTCGACGCCTGCAACACGCGTCGCGATTGAACAGCGAAGCGAATCCGCTGGTAGATATGATTGCAGTAAACCCGCTGACGGACAAGGTAAAAAAGTTAAGCAGCGAAATATTTGGTGTGTAGCCGGCCGCAGCGCCGACGGGCGCGCGTCGGGCGAGGCCGATGCGCGTTACCAAAGAACAGCGATTGCTAAACCGTAAACACCGTCGACCCTGTGGTCTTGCGCGCTTCCAGATCGCGATGCGCCTGGGTCGCATGCTTGAGCGAATACGTTTGATTGATCGAGATTTTCACCGCGCCTTTGTCGACGACGTCGAATAACTCTTCCGCAGCCGGCACCAGATCCTTGCGCGCACCGGCGTAATGATTGAGGGTTGGCCGGGTGAGAAACAGCGAGCCTTTGCCGGCGAGAATCCCCGGGTCGAACGGCGTTACCGGCCCGGATGCGTTGCCGAATATCACCATCATGCCCATGGGCCGTAAGCAGTCCAGCGATTTCATAAACGTATCTTTACCGACCGAGTCATACACCACCGGCAATTTTTTGCCGTCGGTAATTTCCATCACGCGTTGCTGAAAATCTTCGCGCGTGTAGACGACCGGGTAATCGCAGCCGTTGGCCCTGGCGAGCGCAGCTTTTTCATCGGAGCCAACCGTGCCGATGACGGTCGCGCCGAGATGCTTGGCCCACTGACACACGATCAGGCCCACTCCGCCAGCTGCGGCGTGAATCAGAATGGTGTCGCCGGCTTTGACTCGATATATGCGCCGCAGCAGGTACTGCGCCGTCAGCCCCTGCAACATCATTGCGGCGCCGGTCTGATCGGAAATGCCGGCAGGCAATTTAACCAGTTTTTCTGCGGGCATCACGCGCGCTTCACTGTACGCGCCGATAGGGCCGGTGCCATAGGCGACGCGATCGCCGACATTCACATCGGTCACATCTGGACCGACCGCCTCAACCACGCCCGCGGCTTCAAGCCCGGGCGTGAACGGCAACGGCATCGGGTACAAGCCGGTGCGATGATAAACGTCGATGTAATTCAATCCGACGGCGGTGTGTTTGATGCGAACTTCTCCAGCACCAGGTTGGCCGACCTCGACGGCCTCCCATTGCAACACTTCCGGGCCGCCGGTGCGGTGAATGCGGATTGCATGCGACATGATTATCTCCAGTTTATAAGTATTTGATTTTAATTAATTTTTACGTTAATGCGCGAAGAACATTCGCGCGCGCGTTCACGTGCCTGGTCGACATTTTCTCCAGCCGCCAATGCCACCCCCATGCGTCGTTTCAAAAACGATTCCGGCTTTCCGAAAAAACGAATATCACTTTCCGCCACGCGCAAGGCGTGATCAACGTCGTCGAAGCTGATGCCCGTGGCATCGACGCCGCCATAAATTACCGCGCTCGCGCCGACGGCGCGGCGCGCGGTATTTACCGGCAGGCCCAGAATCGCGCGCACATGCAATTCGAATTCGCTTTGCACCTGAGTGCACAAGGTAACCAGACCGGTATCGTGCGGCCGCGGGCTCACTTCGCTGAACCAGACTTGATCGCCCTTGACGAATAATTCGACGCCGAACAGGCCGCGGCCGCCCAGATTATCGGTGATTTTCTTGGCGATTTTTCTCGCTTTCAACAACGCTGCGCCGGACATTGCTTGCGGTTGCCAGCTCTCGACATAATCGCCGTTTACCTGCCGATGCCCGATCGGGTCGCAGAAAAAAGTTTCAATTTTTCCTTCTGCGCCGACGGCGCGCACGGTGAGGAGCGTGATTTCATACTCGAAATCGATGAAGCCTTCGACAATCACGCGGCCCTGGTTGACGCGACCGCCCTTGGCGGCGTAATTCCAGGCATTTTCTATATCCTGTTCATTTTTGATCGTCGACTGACCCTTGCCGGATGAGGACATGGTCGGTTTGACGATGCACGGGTAACCGATCCCCCCTTCGACGGCGTCGCGCAATTGCGCCAGGCTGTCAGCGAACCGATACGGCGAAGTGTCCAGATTCAGCTCCTCCGCCGCCAGCCGGCGAATGCCCTCGCGGTTCATGGTGAGTTGCGCAGCGCGAGCGGTAGGGATCACCGTCGCCAGGCCTTCGGCCTCGATTTTTACCAACTCGGCCGTATTCAGCGCCTCGATTTCCGGCACGATAAAATGCGGTTTTTCTTTATTAACCACTTCCCGCAAAGCTTTCGCGTCGGTCATGTCGAGCTTGTAGCCACGATGGGCGACCTGATGGCCTGGCGCATTGGCGTAGCGGTCGCAGGCAATGACCTCGACGCCGAAACGCTGCAGGGCAATAATGACTTCCTTGCCCAATTCGCCCGAGCCGAGCAGCATAACTCTGGTCGCGGAAGCAGATAATGGTGTGCCGATTTTCATGTTTTTTGCGTCTTGCGGAAAAGGTAAAATCATATCATGCAGGAATGCGCGAAGGCACGACGCAGAGCGGGTTTTGCTGTATCTTATGCGCTGGGGGAATGCTCTATGATGCTGGACGAAGAAACGGAAGCAATCAAACAACGCATACTGGAACTGTCGCTCGAGCACCGCGACCTCGACGACGTGATTGACCGGCTATCGCTCGACGTCGTCATCGATCAGTTAAAGCTGCGTCGGCTGAAAAAACGCAAACTGATCATCAAGGACACCATCGTGCTGCTGCAAAAACAATTGGTTCCCGATATCCCTGCCTGAGCATCAGGCGAGTTTTCTGATCGTCTGCAGCGGCGGTTGCGCCAGCATTCCCCGCGTGCCAAGCCAGCCCGCAAACGTGACGCCAATGGCGCCGCACACCATGCCGGTCAGCGGCACCAGCGGATTAAAATGATACGGAAGGTCGAGCACCCTGACCGATAACACATAGCTCAGCGCGACCGCGCCGATCGCCGCTATGCTGCCGGCGAGCAAACCGATTGCGGAAAATTCTGCCAGTTGCGCGAGTGTCAGTTGCCGCCTGGATCCGCCAAGCGTACGCATGATCGCGCCTTCAAAAATGCGTTCGTCCTGCGTCGCCGTGATGGCGGCGTAAAGCACTATCATGCCGGCGGCAAGGGTAAACAGGAAGACGAACTCGACCGCGCTGGAAACCTGGTCCGAAATGCTGCGCACCTGCTGCATGATCGCCGAGACATCGATCACGCTGAGGTTCGGGAACAAATTGACCAGATTGTTGATGGCAGTCTGATCCTGCGGCGGCAGATAAAAACTGGTCATCCAGCTGGCGGGAAAATCGTCTATCACGCCCGGGCTGGCGATGACGAAAAAATTCGGCTTGAACGAATCCCAGTCGAGCTTACGCAGGCTGGTGATCGGTGCGGTAAAGCGCGTGCCCGCAACGTCGTAGGTTAAGGTATCGCCAATCCCCGCATTCAACGTTTTAGCGATTCCCTCCTCTACCGACAATTGCGGCGTGACCGCACCGCTTGCATTCCACCATTTACCGGCGAGAATCTTATTGTCGGCGCGAAGCACATTGGCCCATGACAGATTGAATTCGCGCTCGACCAGCCGTTTGCTGCGCTCGTCGCTGAATTGGCGTTCTGTGATCGGCTGGTCGTTGATGGCGACCAGCCTTCCGCGCACCATCGGGTAGATATCCGGAGCATTGATTTTCTTGTCGCTGAAAAATTTGCGTACGTCGATCAATTGCTGCGGCTGAATGCCGACGACGAATCGGTTCGGCGCATCGGGCGGCACGTTGTTCTGCCACGATTTCATCAGGTCCCCGCGCACCATTGTCAGTAACAGCAAGGCCATAATGCCGAGCGCCAGCGCCATCATCTGCACCAGGCTGCCCCAGGCGCGGCGGCGCATATTCGCCAGCCCGTAGCGCCACGGTCCCTTGATCACATTGCGCAATTGCGCCAGCAGATTGATCAACAGCCAGCCGACCAGGCCGGTGACGACCATACCGACGGAGAATCCCGCCAGCGTGATCAATCCGAGTTTCAGATCGCCCGCTTTCCACAAAATCAAAAAACCCACCGCGGAAAATCCAAGCACATACGCCACGACACTGAACGATTCCGCCACGCCGACTTCGCGCCGGATCACGCGCAAGGTCGGCACGCCACGCAGGCGCAAGAGCGGCGGCACGGCGAAGCCGAGGAGTAAAACGATGCCGGTGACGAAACCCTGCCATGCAGGCAAAAGGGTCGGCAATGGCAGCGCGACATTGAGCAAACTGCCGAGCCATTTCACCAGCGCGAATTGTGCGACATATCCAAGTGCGCATCCTGCGATGCTCGCAATGACTGCCAGAAAAATAAACTGAAACAAATACAGACGAAACATCACGGATTGGCTTGCGCCCAGGCAACGCAGCATCGCGCAACTGTCGAGATGGCGCTGCATGAATCGGCGCGCCGCAAGCGCCACTGCGACTGCGGCCAGAATAACCGACAGCAACGATGCAAGCCCGAGAAATTGCTGCGCGCGTTCGAGACCCTTGCGTACTTCCGGCCGCGCATCGCGTATCGACTCGAGGCGCTCGCCGCGATCGAGTTTAGGTTTCGCCCATGCGCTGAACATGTCGACGTCACTCACCTCGCCCGCGACCAGCAAGCGATACGATACGCGGCTACCGGTCTGAATCAATTCGGTCGCGGCAAGGTCGGCCTCGCTCATGATCGCGCGCGGCGCAATATTGAAATAGTCAAGCACATTATCCGGCTCGCGCGTGACAATCGCGGTGATTTTCAGCGGCACGCGGCCGACATTGAGAGTATCGCCTACTCTGAGATCTAATTTAGCCATCAGTCGTTCCGCCAGCCAGACTTCACCGCGAGCAGGAGCACGATCGGCAAATCGATCGGACGCGCCCGGTGCGTCGGCTATGCGCAACTTACCGCGTAACGGATACGCGCTGCTGACGGACTTGATATCGGCCAACTGGCTTTGCCCGTTCGCGCTCACCATGCTGGGAAACGTCAGCGTTCGCGCAATCTGCAATTTCTGCTTCGCCGCCTGCGCTTCAAATTGCGGCGGCGTAGCGTGATCGGCGATCAGCACCACATCGCTGCCGAGCATTTCGTTCGCCTGCGCGTTCAACGCGCGCTGCACGCGTTCGGCGAAAAATCCAACTGTGGTCACGCTGGCAACCGCGACTAAAAGTGCGAGCAACAGCACAGTCAGTTCGCCGGCGCGCCAATCGCGTTTCAACATCCGGAGTGACAATTTGAGTATTTTCATAACTATTTGATTTTATTTGTTATTTTATGCTGCCAAGGCGCCAGCCACCAAGCGCAAGCGGCGTCCGCAACGTGCGGCAAGTGCTTCGTCGTGGGTCACCAGAATCAATGTCGTTCCCAGCTCGCGATTGAGCTCGAACAGCAGGTTGATGATTTGTTTTCCCGTCGCCGCGTCGAGATTGCCGGTCGGTTCGTCGGCGAATAATAATTTCGGCCGCGCAACAAACGCCCGCGCCAACGCGACGCGCTGCTGCTCGCCGCCGGAAAGCTGGCGCGGATAATGATGCATGCGCTGGGCGAGCCCCACGCGCGCGAGAATATCCTGCGCCATTTTTTGCGCGTTTTCTTTTCCTGCCAGCTCCATTGGCAGCATGACGTTCTCCAGCGCAGTAAGCGCGGGCAATAATTGAAACGACTGGAAGACGAAGCCGACCATTTCGCCGCGTAGCGCTGCACGACCGTCCTCGTCGAGCGCAAATAAATCGACGCCGTTGATCATCACGCTGCCGCTGCTCGGATTATCGAGACCGGCGAGCAACCCTAGCAAAGTCGATTTGCCGGAACCCGACGCACCAACCACGGCAACTGCCTCCGCCGGCTCGATGCGAAAACTGACGTCGCTCAGGATGACTAACGTCGTTTCGGCGGTGCTGACCTGCTTGCTCAAGCCGTGCACGTCAACCATCGCGGTGGCGAGAGTGTTATAAACAGTTGAATCCATAGGCGAGTTGTTTTCCGAATGGCTGGATATAATGATGAAATGGTTGCTTATTCTAAACCTTATGCTTTAACGACTGGAATCTGAATGAAAATGAAATTCGTTTTATGGCTGGCGTTGGCTTTTGCGTCATTTTGCGCGATTGCCGAACCTAGCAAACCGGTCATTCTGATTTATGGCGACAGCCTGTCGGCCGCTTACGGCCTGGCGCAAAAGGACGGATGGGTCGCATTGCTCAGCCAGCGCCTGGAACAGAAAAAACTTGCTTACAAAGTCGTCAACGCCAGCATCAGCGGCGAAACCACGTTCGGCGGTGCGACGCGTATTGACACCGCACTCAAACAGCACCGCCCGGCCATCATCGTCGTCGAACTCGGCGGCAACGACGGCCTGCGCGGCTTGCCGCTATCGGACTCGAAAAGCAGTCTGGAAAAAATTCTGCGCGCCAGCGCCGGAGCGCATGCGAAAATCCTGTTGGTCGGCATGCGCCTGCCGCCCAACTATGGCAGGGATTACACGGAAAAGTTTCACGCCATGTACGCGGAACTGGCCAAACAATATAAAGCTGAACTGGTGCCTTTCATGCTGGAAGGCGTCGCCGACAGCCGCGACAATTTCCAGGCCGACAATATTCACCCTACAGCCAAAGTACAGTCGCAGATTCTGGAAAACATCTGGAAGCCGTTGCAGCACATGCTGACGCCAAAGGCGGCATCGGCCAAAAAAATCACAGCCAAACATACTGCCGCGAAATAGCAGGCCGCATGAGATAATTAAAATATCAGTTTTCTACCGGCTTTTACCGCATGAACCACCCTGCAATACCTTCCGCCAGCGCTGCCGCCTACGGCAAGCCCAATCTCGCGACGCCCGGGCAAATCGACGAGTTCGACCAGATCATCGACGTGCGTTCGCCGGCAGAATTCGCCGAGGACCACATCCCCGGCGCAATCAACTGCCCCGTGCTCGACAACGACGAGCGAATCCGCGTCGGCACCTTATACAAACAGGCGTCGTCATTCGAGGCGAAAAAACTCGGCGCAGGTCTGGTGGCAATGAACATTGCGCACCATCTCGAAAACGCTTTTTCCGACAAGCCGAAAAACTGGAAGCCGCTGGTCTATTGCTGGCGCGGCGGAACACGCAGCGGCGCGATGACGCATATTCTGCGCCAGGTCGGCTGGCCGGCGATGCAATTAGACGGCGGCTATAAATCCTTCCGGCGATTTGTTATCCGGCAACTCGATGTGTTGCCGGAAAAATTCGCATTTCAAGTGATCTGCGGCGCGACCGGCTCGGGCAAAAGCCGCCTGCTCAATGCGCTGGAGGCGCAAGGCGCGCAAGTACTCGATCTTGAGGCACTCGCGGCGCACCGCGGGTCGGTGCTGGGCAATCTGCCTGACCTGGCGCAGCCGTCCCAGAAAATGTTCGAGAGCATGGTATGCCATAAGCTGGACGGCTTCGATGCGGGCAAGCCCGTGTATGTGGAAGCAGAGAGCAAGAAAGTCGGCCGCCTGCGGGTGCCGGATAAGATTATCGATGCGATGTGGCTGCGCGGCCGCTGCATTCGGATAGATACCAGCGTGAACGCGCGGGTAAAACTGTTATGCGAAGAATATGAACATTTTTTTGCCACGCCGCAGGTATTGTTCGCGCAGCTGGATTGCCTGAAAAATCTCCACGGCGGCGAACGCATCGACGCATGGAAACAATTGGCGCGGGAAAAGCATTGGCAGCCGCTGGTGCGCGAACTGCTGGAACTGCATTACGATCCGGCCTATCGAAACTCGACGTTGCGCCATTATCCGCAGATCGGCGACGGACTGACGCTCCGGCCGGTTGATTTATCGGCAACCGAAATGGCCGCTCTGGCATCGGAAATCCTCCAAACTAGCTGATTTTCAGCGCCAGATTATCCTTTTAAGTCAATGATTTGTGTAACTTATCACACTTAATACCTCAAATATACGGTAAGATTCAGCTAATCGCCTCGGGCATTCATTTAATTAGACGACTAACAGACCTAAAACGTGAGCTTCCAGCAACCAGAGAAAATCGGAAAATATAACGTTATCAGCGAACTGGGCCGAGGCTCATCCGCGATTGTTTATTTGTCCGAAGACACCTTCAACAAACGCAAAGTTGCACTCAAACTCGCCCACTTTGAGGAAGCGGAAGACCCTGAAACGCGCGATCGCTTTCACCGCCTGTTTTTGAACGAAGCGTCCCTGGCCGGAAAGCTCAACCATCCGAACATCGTCGGCGTGCTCGACGCCGTGGTCGAAGGTGCAGATCACTATATCGTCATGGAGTACGTCTCCGGCGGTTCGCTCAAAAAATTCTGCAACAACGCCAATCTTTTGCCGATCCGTCAGGCGGTGCTGGTTACCTTCAAGTGTGCGCGAGCGCTCGACTACGCTTACCAGAACGGCATTATTCACCGCGACATCAAGCCGGCCAATATCCTGCTCGATGACCGCGACGACATTAAAATATCCGATTTCGGCACGGCGCACATTTCGCATGCGGTGCAGACGCAGATCGGCGGCTTTCTCGGCTCGCCGGCATATATGTCGCCAGAACAGATCAACGAAGCCCCGGCCAGCGTGCAGGGTGACATTTATTCGCTCGGCGTGGTGATGTACGAATTGCTTGCAGGCCGCCTGCCCTACGACGCCGTCAACAGCGTAGGCATGATCAACAAGGTCCTAACGGAAGACCCGATTCCGTTGACGGATTTCCGTCCCGACGTGCCGCAGCCGGTAATCGACATCGTGAAAAAGGCGATGGCGAAGGACCTGAACGAACGCTACAAAACCTGGTTCGACATGGCCAAGGACCTGGCCGATACCTTCCCACAGATGGAGAAGGTCAATCAGGAAATCAGCTCGACCGAAAAATTCAACTCATTGCGTCAATTGCGTTTCTTCCGCAATTTTAAAGACTCGGAAATGTGGGAAGTACTGCGCATGGGCGCATGGGAAAATTATTCGCGCGAACAAAACCTCATTATCGAGGGCGATCTCGGCTATGCGTTTTACATCATGATCAAAGGCCAGGTCAAAGTTACAAAGGGCGGCCAACTCATCAACGTCCTGAAAGCCGGCGACTGCTTCGGCGAAATGTCCACCCTCAACAACGCGCATCCGGCGCGCACGGCATCGGTGCAGTCGGTCAGCGAAGTCACGGTGCTGAAAATACAGGCACACCTGCTCGAGCAACTCACCGAAGGCTGTCAGCTGCGCTTCAACAAGGAGTTCCTGCATACGCTGGTCGAGCGCTTGTCATGGACCAGCGATTTGCTGGTGCGGTTGAACCGATAGTCTTTTCCACTGCGGCCCCGCAGACCACAAAATTCAAAAAAAATTATTCAATATAATCATATAGTTATTGTATATGATCGGGGTCGATCAAGCGATCGCCAATAGGATTCGATCCTGCATGCGCGCAGCGGCGGATACGCAGCGCGAGGTCATTCTCCAAACAATGGATTCAGCCGCGCGCAATTTTCTGCGTTTGTAGCAGCAACACCACGACGCTGCACAATAACAACGTTAGTGCAGGAAACGTCCACAAACCCAGCGCATCCATCGCCGCGCCCGCCGCAACCGGACCGATGATCGTGCCGATGGTGAAAGCGATGGAAATTTCGCTCATCGCGACGCTCATGTTTTTATGCTGCTTCGCCGCCTGCTCGGTACCGGCAATAATCGCAAGGGTAAGCACGCACGCGGCAACAGCGCCGAGCATAAACACTGCCGGCCAATGCAGCCACGAAGGTCCGCCCCACAAAATCACGCTGCCGGTCATGCCGGTCAGCGCGCTTGCAGCCGTGGCGAAATTGACGCCGAATTTGTCGCTCAGCCAACCCAACGGCGCGGAAGCCAGCAACCCGCCAATGCCGAAAACCGTCATGACCAGTGCCGCCTGTTCCGTGCTCGCTCCATTGCGCACCTCATAAACGGCCAGCATGCCGAACAATACGCCGTCGACAATGCCTGCGAGAAAACCGAGGCGAATGCCGAAAATATGCTTCACATGCCGCGTCATCCCAAGGAGAAAATGATGCACGGCCTCCGGCTTGCTGCGAGCGACATTCTGCATCGGAATATCAGCCCACCATAACGGCATGACGGCAGCCAGCGCGACCGCCGCGCCAAGATAGAAAATATCCGCGGTGCCAATGCCGATCCACGCAATCAGCAGCGGGCCAATCACCTGGCCGAGGTGAATCAGTGTTTCATGTATTCCGACAACTCGACCGCGTTGCGCGCCGGAAATAATCGAATACAGCCAGCTTTCGTTGCCAATCCAGCGCAGGCCGATGCCGACCCCGAATACCGCACTGACGAGGCACCATGCAACAATCATGGCGGCGGGAATCCACGGCATGGCCAGCGCCGCAACGGCCGACCCGGCACAACCAATCATCACAATGGTGCGCGCTTTGGTTGCGTACATAAGGTGCGGCGCGTACAGAATCCCGAACAGCATGCCAGCCCATTGCGCTGAACCAACCAGACCGATTTCGGCGGCAGAAACGTTATTGTCCGCTAACCAGAGCGCAATCAGCGGGTAGATGATTCCCATCTGCGACAACTGCGCAATGCCCGACACCGCATTCAGCGCAACGATGGTGGGAAGTTTTTTTGCCAGCGGATCGGCGGGGCGCAATGAATCGCTCATACTGTTTGCATGTCCAGCGCGACGGCTTCGGCAACTTTAATTCCGTCGATTGCCGCCGATAAAATGCCGCCTGCGTAACCCGCGCCCTCACCTGCGGGGAAAAGGCCGTGGGTATTCAAACTTTGGAAGGTGCTGTCGTCGCGCGTGATGCGAATAGGCGAGGACGTGCGCGTCTCGACGCCTGTAAGGACCGCGTCGTGCAGGAAAAATCCTTTGATCTGTTTGTCGAATGCGGGCAAGGCTTCGCGAATAGCATCAATCGCATAGCTCGGCAGGCTGGCATCGAGCTCGCCCAGCGTGACGCCAGGCTTGTATGACGGCACCACCGAACCGAGTTGGGTCGACGCTTTTCTGGCAACGAATTCACCGACCAGTTGCGCTGGTGCGTTGTAATTTCTACCGCCGAGCTCGAAGGCCTGTTCTTCCCAGTGACGCTGAAATTCCATTCCTGCCAATACGTCGCCGGGATAATCGCGTGGGTCGATGCCGACCACGATGCCGCTGTTGGCATTGCGTTCTTTGCGCGAATATTCGCTCATGCCGTTAGTAACCACGCGACAAGGCTCGGACGCTGCGGCGACGACGGTACCGCCGGGACACATGCAAAAACTATAAACAGAGCGGCCATTGGTCGCGTGATGCACCAGTTTGTAATCGGCGGCACCGAGAATGGGATTGCCGGCGTTCGGCCCATAGCGAAAGCGATCGATCATCGATTGCGGATGCTCGATGCGAAAACCAATGGAGAACGGTTTGGCTTCGATAAACACGCCGCGCTTACGCAGGACTTGGAACGTGTCGCGCGCGCTATTGCCGATGGCAAGGATAACCCGGTTGGCTGGGATGGTCTCTCCGCATTCCAACAGAATCTCCCGCAATTCTTGGTTTTTAATAATAAAATCAACTACTTTCTGTTGAAAGCGAAACTCCCCGCCGAGCGATTCAATGCTCGCGCGCATTTTTTCAACAATGCCGACCAGACGAAATGTGCCGATATGCGGCTTGCTTACGTACGCAATCTCTGGCGGCGCGCCGGCCTTGATGAATTCGTCAATAACTTTGCGCCCGTAATGTTTTGGATCCTTGATCTGGCTATACAGCTTGCCGTCGGAAAACGTGCCCGCGCCGCCTTCGCCGAATTGCACATTCGATTCCGGGTGCAGAATATGTTTACGCCACAAGTCCCACGTGTCTTTGGTGCGCTCGCGCACCGCCTTCCCGCGTTCGAGCACGATGGGCCTGAAACCCATTTGCGCCAATACCAGCGCAGCGAAAATTCCGCACGGACCGGAGCCGATGACAACCGGGCGCGGCGCTTTTTCATCCGATGATCTTGCGACAAATTTATAACGCGCATCCGGCGTCTGCATCACGTGAACTGCGCCGCGCAGACGCTTGAGAATGTCCGCTTCGTCGGTCACATCAACATCGAGTGAATAAATCAGCAGAATCGCATTTTTTTTGCGCGCATCGTGGCTGCGACGGAAAATAGTGAAACGAGTTAATTGGGCAGCATCGATGCCGAGCCTTGCGAGCACCGCACAGCGCAAATCGTCTGGAGTATGGTCGAGCGGAAGTTTTATTTCGTTAACACGCAACATCTTTTAATTTCCTTGAACCCTGGCTATGGGTTAGATTCCCCCCGCGAACGAACAATTTGCCTTGCTCGCTATTCCAGCGCTCCTTTCCGTTCAAGTGAAGGGCCGGGATGGGGATGGGTGTTTCGCTGGCAATATGTTATTTTACCTCATTCGCATTGACCCGCAGACATCCAGAAGGAGTCGTCATGGCCGACCACGCCACTTTTTCCAACCTGATTCACGGTACTGCCGAAGACTGGAAAATCATCGCCACGGATTTCGTACCGTTCGCGCAAGCCCTGCCCGACCGCATCCTGGCGCATTTGAAATTGCTCGGCGGCGACTTCGGCGGCTTCCCCATTGATCGTCTGCAGCACTCGCTGCAAACCGCCACACGCGCGCACAACGCGGGCGAGAGTGAGGAATATGTTGTCTGCGCCCTGCTGCATGACATCGGCGACACGCTGGGTAGCTACAACCATCCGGATATCGCCGCTGCCATTCTCAAGCCGTTTGTCAGCGAGCGGAATTTATGGATGGTGCAGAACCACGGCATATTTCAGGGTTATTATTTTTTTCACCACCTCGGCATGGATAGGAACATGCGCGAACAATTCCGCACCCATCCGCACTTTGCCGACACCGCTAAATTCTGCGAACTTTACGATGCACCTGCCTTCGATGTGAAAGCCGAAACCATGCCGCTGCCGGCATTCGAGCCGATGTTACGCCGAGTTTTCGCCAGGCCGATCAATACCATTTACAAAATGAACGCTGAATGAAGGACGGCCCATGGTCATCCCCCGCAATGCATTAAATTGGTTTGAAATTCCGGTCTCAGATTTCGAACGGGCTAAATACTTCTACAGCGTGATTTTCGCCTACGGCATGCCGACAACAACCATGGGGCAAAAACAATTGGGATTTTTTCCGATGGAACGCGGATTGGTCGGCGGCGCCATCGTTAAAGCGCCCGGCTACACGCCTTCGCAAACCGGCACGCTGGTTTACCTTAACTGCGGTGAAGATTTGACGCCTTATTTAAATCGGATAGAAGCAGCGGGCGGAAAAGTTTTGTCAGCCAAAACAATTATCTCGAGCGACATAGGGTATTTGTCATTGTTCTCGGACACTGAAGGAAGCCGCGTCGCCCTCCATTCAATAAAATGATGTAACTCATTGTTTTTAATTTAGTTTCATATGTCTTTAACGATAAGGCGTCCGCGTCTCCTTCATATCACTTGGCCGTCCTTCGCCGAACTCGTGCTCGGCTTCGGCGTGGGCTTGCTCGGCCTGTGGCTCGCAGCACGCACATCTGATAACGCTGCTGCTGCCTTCGCGCTATCCAATCATTTGCTTGGCGCATTCGTTTTGCTTTTCCGCATTATCAGCATGGGAGTGAGCGTGGTGATTACGCAGAATCTCGGCGCCGGCAATCGGTTTGACGCAGATCGCACCGCGCGCGCTGCGTTGGGTGCGACGTCGTGGATGGCCGTTTTTACCGCGGTAATGGTATTTTTCGGCGCGGAGCGGTTCCTCTCTGGCCTGAGCGCGCCAGCGCCAGTATTGCAACTCGCAAAGCCGTATTTGCAAATGCTGGCGCTTGCGCTGGCGCTGGATGCCTATAACGCCACCTTTGCGTCGGTGATGCGCGCGCATCTGCGCACGCGCGACACGATGCTGAACATTCTGGCAATGCATTCGCTGCACTTGTTGTTAAGTTTTCCGTTGATGCAAAGCATGGGCCTGATGGGATTCGCCGTGGCCATGGCATTAAGCCGCGCGTTTGGCCTTGCGTGGCATATCCTATTGTGGCGTTGGCGGCTTGACTTAATTCCCCACGCGCACGATTGGTGGGCACTGCATAGAAAAATTTTAGCCCCGGTTTTCCATATCGGCTTGCCCGGCGCGGCCGAAAATATGGCTTATCGAATGGCCTTTCTGGTATCGGTCACCGTTGTCGCCGGCCTCGGTGCGACGCAATTGGCGACGCATAGTTACACTTTGCAGATCACAAACCTGATTGTGCTGTTCACGGCAGCGATCGGCTTTGGCTGCGAAATTTTAATCGGTCATCTGATCGGGGCGGGGCAATTGCACGACGCTAATCGGCTGCTGCGCAAGTGCTTGCTGTGGGGATTAAGCGTGTCTTGTTGTATCGCGCTGATTGCAGCGATGACGGCACCGTGGACAATGCATTTATTTACCCATCACGCACAAATCATTGCCAGCGCAACGACCTTGCTCTGGCTAAACGTCATTCTCGAACCTGGGCGCACTTGCAACATCGTCATCATCGATGCCTTGCGCGCTACAGGCGATGCGCGCTTTCCGGTGATCGCCGGTGCAGCGTCGATGCTGCTAATACTTGCCGGCGGGTCGTGGTTGCTTGGCGTTCATTTCAAACTGGGCTTGGTCGGAGTGTGGATTGCATACGCCGCCGACGAATGGGTGCGCGGCGTGATAATGGCGACGCGCTGGCTTCGTTTTGGCTGGTTAAGCTCAGCGAAAAAAACGCGTCGGCGAGTGATGCAACAACGTGAAATCATATCGGTGCCTTAAACAGAATAAATAACACAACTAATTTTTATTCAATATTTCATCATCTTACATAAGCGCGCAGTTGCCCGGAAAAGCGATTACGGTATGCCCCCGGCGCTACACCGACGATGCGCTTGAACGCGATGCGGAATGTCTCAGCCGATTCATATCCGCATTGCGCGGCCACGCGCGACATTTTCATCGGCGTCGTCTCCAGCAATTCCTTGGCGCGAGACACACGTTCGGTTTGCAGCCAACGGTTGGGTGTCATGCCGACAGCGTTTTTGAATTGCCGCTGGAAGGTGCGGCCGCTCATCGCGCTGCGCGCCACCATTTCCGTGATGCTGATCGGCTGGTTGATGTGATGGCGCGCCCATTCGATGGCAGAGCTGACGGTTGACTCTGTGCGGACGCTTACCGGCGCCTGTACGTATTGTGCCTGTCCACCTTCGCGGTGCGGCGGAATCACCATGCGTCGTGCGACGATGTTGGCGACACGCGGACCAAAATCGCGTCGCACCAGATGCAGGCACGCGTCGATCCCCGCGGCGCTGCCTGCAGAAGTGATGATATTTCCCTCATCGACATACAGGACGTCTTCTTCCAAATGGGAATGCGGAAACTGACGTTTGAATTCGTCGGCGTATAGCCAGTGCGTTGCAGCCCTGCGGCCATCGAGCAAGCCGGCGGCACCGAGTAAAAACGCGCCCGAGCATATTGACAACAACCGGGCGCCGCGGTTATGGGCCGCAATAATTGCATTGAGCAATGCTTGCGGCGGCTTGGCTGTGGGACTGCGCCACCCCGGAATCACTATGGTGTCGGCATGGCGCAGTGCACCGATTCCGCTATCCGCCTCGATGACCACGCCGCCGATCCCGCACAGTTTGCCTTTTTCCGCCGCGACGATTTTGCTTTGGTACCATGGCACGCCGAGGCCGGGACGCACAATCGCAAACACCTCGACGGCAATCGCATACTCGAGGTGGCACAAGCCGCCGTAGGCCAGGATGGCCAGCTTACCGGGGTTCCCCATAATGGCTAAAACTTACCACATATTGTCATTTCCGTCACTCCCCCTCGCGGCGCGCAGCGGGTTAAATTGGCCTTAACCCGAGGAGAACCCTATGTCCCCATCGCCCGCGTTGGTCCGCTTTGCCTTTGTCGTCCTGTTCGTTATTGGCTGCACGCCGTTGGCAACTGCCAAGATGTCCGCCGACATGCAATTGGCGGCTGTCCTGGCCCAGGCCGACGAAGAGGATTTGAAACTCAACCCGCAGAATGCGCTGACGCGCGGCGACCTGCGTTTTGCGGACCAATTCGGCGACCTTATTACCGATGATTTTTTACGTAAAAGCGAAGCGCAGTTGCGCGAGCAATTGCGCCAAATACGCAGAGTTAAACGCGCCGCGCTCTCGGCTCAGGATAAAATCGCCTATGATGTATTTCGTTACCAGGCGGAATACGCTCTGCGCTCGTACACGCTGGGCATTGCGCGCATCCAGCAGAAACTGCCGCTGGATCATATCTTCGGCCAACACATCTCTTTTCCCCAACTTTCGTCCGGCGAAGGCACGGCGCCCTATAAAACCTTGGCCGACTACGAAAACGGGCTGAAGCGCATGGATGGTTTTGTACTTTATCTAGGCCGCTCTATCAATATGATGCGGCGGGGTATCAAATCGGGTCATGTGCAAATCCGCGTGGTGGCGGAAAAAATCATCAAACAATTGGACGAAGCATTGGCGGGCGGCGTTGACGCCAGCCCCTTCATCGGGCCGGTAAAAGCATTTCCGACAGATTTTCCCGAGGCAGATAAGCCGCGCCTTGATGCCGAATACCGCACTGCCGTAAGCAACAAGATATTACCCGCGCTAAAGCAGTTGCAAATTTTCCTGCAAAATGAATACCTGGCGGCAAGCCGTAGTGGCACACCAGGTCTGGCATCCATGCCGGACGGCGCCAAGCTTTATCTGTATGCTTTAGAACAGCACACCACAACGCGCCTAAGCGCTGAAGAAATTCATCGGCTGGGGTTGGCGGAAGTCGCGCGTATCCGTTCCGACATGCAACGCATACGCATGCAAGTCGGGTTCAAGGGTTCTCTGCCGGAGTTTTTCAAACATTTGCAGACCGACGCGCAATTTCAGCTCAACTCTAAAGAAGATCTGATCAAGCGCTACGGAGAAATCAATAAACGGGTAGAGACAGTCTTGCCGACACTGTTTACCACGCTGCCCAAAAGCAAGCTGGAAATAAAATCAGTGCCCGCGGAACAGGAAAGCTCGGCAGGAGGTGCATACTATGTCGTGGGTACGCCGGACGGTTCACGCCCTGGCGTGTTTTATGTCAATACTTCCGAACTGCGAACGCGCACTACTCCGCGCATGACTGCAATCTTTTTGCATGAAGGCGTACCCGGCCACCATTTGCAAGGCAGCCTGGCGCAGGAAAACACCAAGCTTCCAGCCCTGCTGCGTTTCGGGTACAACCCGGGCTATGGCGAGGGATGGGGATTATATTGTGAATGGCTGGGCAATGAAATGGGTTTGTATGACGACCCATATCAATACTTCGGCCGACTGGATATGGAAATTTTCCGCGCTGCCCGCCTCGTCGTGGACACCGGGCTGCATGCCAAAGGCTGGAATCGTGACAAGGCGATCGATTATATGCTTGAAAATTCTTCACTGGACCGCGCTGCCGTAGAACAAGAGGTCGATCGATATATAGTCTGGCCGGGCCAGGCTACGGCCTACAAAGTGGGAGAACTTTTCATCAGAAAGTTGCGCGACCATGCTAAAGCAAAACTGGGGGAGCGCTTTGACGTTCGCACCTTTCACGAAAAAATTCTCGACACCGGCGCCATTCCGCTCGATGTGCTGGAAAGGAAGATTAACGACTGGATTGCTTCACAGCAGACCAATTAGTATCTAATTGATTATATTTATGTCTTTACGAAGCATTTTCGTCAGTTTTGACGATTTCGAGCTTTGGGGTTGGTGTATTCTCCAACTCCACTCGTTCGATTTTGGCAAAGCGATCGGTGATTTTTTTGCTGCTGACATGCACTTCCTCGACATCTTTGCTCGCCTGATTGATGTGTTTGGACAAATTGCTCATGCGTTCTTCAAAGCGCCCGAAGTCTTTGCCAAGCTTGCCTAATTCGTCCTTGATGATATGCACCTGCTTGCGCGTCTCGACGTCTTTCATCACCGCGCGCGCGGTGTTGAGCACGGCCATCAAGGTCGTTGGCGAGACGATCCAGACACGCTTACTATTGGCGTAATCGACGATGTCGGCGTGATGGCCGTGGATTTCCGCAAATACCGCTTCCGCCGGCAGGAACATCACGGCGCCGTCCGAGGTCACGTTGTCGATAATATATTTCGATGAAATATCATCGACGTGCTTTTTGATATCCGCCTTGAACTGGCGCTGCGCCAATAGGCGATCCGCTTCGCTTGCGCCATCGGCAAACATTCTATGAAAATTTTCCAACGGGAATTTCGAATCGACTGAGACCAGGCCGGTCGGCTCCGGCAGCTTCAGCAGGCAATCTACGCGATAGCCGTTTTTCAGCGTCGCCTGAAACTCGTAGGTCTGCTCCGGCATGACATTGCGCACCAGCGCCTCGAGCTGCACTTCGCCGAAGGCGCCGCGTGAACGTTTGTCACCGAGCAACTGCTGCAGGCTGACGACGTTTGTGGTGAGGCCGTCGATCTTCTTTTGCGCCTCGTCGATCACAGCGAGGCGCGACATCACACTGGTGAAAGTTTCGTTGGTCTTCTTGAATCCTTCATCGAGCCGTTCACTGACTTTGCCGCTGATACCCTGCAGGCGCTCGTCAACGGTTTTATTCAGTGCGTCGATGGTAATAGCCAATTGCGCGCTGATATTTCGCATGGTGGTCTGAATCAGTTCCTGGTCCGCCCGACCCTGCTCGGCTAATCTTTGCAGCGTCTGCGACAGCATGTCGGCCTTCAGTGCATCCTGTTTTTGCGACAGCGAAGTATTCAGGTCCGAAAGCTGGGTAATCAGCGCTTCGCGGTTTCCGGCGAGATTTTGCGTCTGCGCCAGTTGCAATGCGCTGACGGACGCGTGCAAACGGTCTGCCATCTCGCTTTGCAGACTGACCGAGCGATGGCTTTGTTTATTCAGCCCGTCATTCAGGCTGGCAAGCATGTCGCGGTGTTTGGCTTCCATTTGTGCTTCGAGCAGCGGCGGCAGATCTTTCTGGCCGCGACTCATCGCGCCGAGTTTGAACAGCAAATACACCAGCAATAGCAGCAAGATAGCGGTGTCGGCTATGAGCCAGAAGGTCTGGTCGGGCATGATGTCCTTATAGACTAACGAATACGAATACGGATTTTTCGACCCACGCAAAGTGAAGGTAACCCAGTATAAACCTAAAGCATGCCGGCACAAATAATTCAGGGCGCCGCAGCGCCCAGAATTAATTAATATAATCAGTTACTTACGCAGCAGCCTTAGATGCGCGCTTGCGTTCGTGCTCAAGGAGAAAACGCTTGCGGATGCGGATGCATTTCGGTGTGATTTCCACCAGCTCGTCGTCGTCGATGAACTCGATTGCCGACTCCAGCGTCAGCTGAATCGGCGGCACCAGCGTCACGGCCTCATCGGTCCCGGACGACCGCACGTTGGTCAGCTGTTTGCCCTTGATCGGATTGACCACCAGGTCGTTGTCGCGCGAATGGATGCCGATGACCATACCCATATACAGGCGATCGCCCGGCGACACAAACATGCGGCCGCGATCCTGCAGCTTCCACAAGGCATACGCCACTGCTTCGCCCTGCTCGGCCGAAATCAGCACGCCGTTGCGGCGCGAAGTGGGCTCCGAGCGCACCGGGGCATATTCGTCGAAAACACTGCTTTTGAGACCAGTGCCGCGCGTCATGGTCATGAAGTCGGACTGAAAACCGATCAGCCCGCGGGCGGGAATGCGGTAGTCGAGACGCACGCGGCCGCGGCCGTCTGATTGCATGTCCTGCAAATCGCCGCGACGTTCGCCGAGCGCCTGCATTACCGCGCCCTGATGGATTTCTTCCACATCGACCGTGAGCATTTCGATCGGCTCGCATTTTTCGCCGTTGATTTCCTTGATTACCACGCGCGGCTTGCCGACCGCGAGTTCGTAGCCTTCGCGGCGCATGGTCTCGAGGAGGATTGTCAAGTGCAGTTCGCCGCGGCCGGACACGAGAAACACGTCGGTATCATCGGTGTCGTCGACACGTAGCGCCACATTGCTGCGCAGCTCGCGGTCGAGGCGTTCGCGGATCTGGCGCGTCGTAACGAACTTGCCTTCCTGACCGGCGAACGGCGAAGTGTTCACCTGGAAATTCATGGTCAGCGTCGGCTCATCGACAGTGAGCATTGGCAGCGCCTCAGGTTGATTGATGTCCGCGATGGTCACGCCGACGCCGACTTCTTCAATGCCGTTGATCAGAACAATGTCGCCCGCTTCAGCGACGTCCATCTGCACGCGCTCAAGCCCGACAAAACCGAGCACCTGGTTGATGCGCGCTTTTTTCGGCGGCTTGTCGCCGTTCAACACTAGCACGTCCTGCCCCGGCTTGATGCGCCCACGGGAGATGCGGCCGATACCGATTTTGCCGACAAAACTGGAATAATCGAGCGAGCTGATCTGCAATTGCAGGGGGCCGTCCGGGTCGCCGGCGCGCGCCGGGACGTGCTTGAGGATGGCATCGAACAGCGGGCGCATATTTTCGCCCTTCTGTTTCGGATCAAGCATGGCATAGCCATTCAGTGCCGACGCATAAACCACGGGAAAATCCAGCTGCTCATCCGTCGCGCCAAGTTTGTCGAACAAATCAAACGTGGCGTTGATGACAAAATCGGGACGCGCTCCCGGGCGGTCGATCTTGTTGATGACCACAATCGGCTTCAAGCCGAGCGCGAGCGCTTTTTTGGTGACAAAGCGGGTTTGCGGCATCGGGCCTTCGACCGCGTCGACCAGCAACAGCACGCTGTCTACCATGGACAACACGCGCTCGACTTCGCCGCCGAAATCGGCGTGTCCGGGCGTGTCAACGATATTGATATGCGTGCCTTGGTATTGCACGGCGCAGTTTTTCGCCAGAATAGTGATGCCGCGTTCTTTTTCCAGGTCGTTGCTGTCCATCACGCGCTCCGCGACATGCTGGTGCGCGGCAAATGTACCAGATTGTTGTAAAAGTTTGTCCACCAAGGTCGTTTTTCCGTGGTCGACGTGAGCAATAATGGCAATATTTCGGATAGCGCGGGACATAATCTAACTTTCAAAAGGGCGCAGGGTCAAAATGCGCAGAAAACCAAGCCGAAAATTATAACACAACGGGCTGGCTTTTCCGCTTGGTCTGTGTATAATGCGGGGTTCGGGACTGCAAAATTCCAACCAGCAATTCCCGACGGGCAGAAAATCAATCTAATGAATTTGCCCGCAGTCATCGATATCTGACCTTCCTTACCCTCCCCGCAACTGCGGCGATTCTCCGGTTAGCATCGATGTTTTTAGCGCCGGACAACCGCTTTGCCACGTCTTCAACCTTCGTGCTCCCAGCGTTTACCTGCGTTTTATTTATCACAGGAAACAGCATGACATTTAATGAATTGAATTTGATCGACCCTATTCTCAGCGCTATCACCGAGGCTGGGTACACTATTCCCACACCTATCCAGGAACAGGCAATCCCCCAAGTGCTCGCAGGGCACGACGTTATCGCGTCGGCGCAGACCGGCACTGGAAAAACTGCCGCGTTCGTCCTGCCGGCGCTGCACAAGCTGGCGATTCCATCGACCATTCGGAGCAAGGGGCCGCGCGTTCTGGTGCTGACGCCGACGCGCGAGCTGGCACAGCAGATAAACGAAGCTGTACGCAAGTACGGTAAAAACATGCGCGTCAAAACCGTCTGTATCCTCGGCGGCATGCCGTACCCGTTGCAGAACAAACTACTGTCGCAGCCAGTCGATATTCTGGTTGCCACACCTGGCCGTCTTATTGATCACCTGGATCGTGGCCGCATTGATTTTTCGCGCCTTGAAATTCTGGTGCTCGACGAAGCCGACCGCATGCTGGACATGGGCTTTATCGACGACGTCGAACGCATCGCCGCAGCTACGCCGTCGACCCGTCAGACCTTATTATTCTCCGCGACCATGGAAGGTGAAATCGCGCGACTGGCGCAGCGTTTGCTCAAGTCGCCGAAGCGGATTTCCGTCGCCTCGCAGCAGGCGCGGCACGAGCAGATTGAACAGCGCCTGCATTACGTCGACGACATGGGCCATAAGAATCGCCTGCTCGATCATCTGCTGCGAGACACCGATCTGACACAGGCGATTGTCTTCACGGCGACCAAACGCGATGCCGACAGCATCGCCGAGGATCTTTATTCGCAGGGCCACGCTGTCGCAGCATTACACGGCGACATGAACCAGGGCGCGCGAAACCGCACGCTGACCAAATTGCGCAGCGGTGGATTGCGCGTATTGGTTGCGACCGACGTGGCTGCGCGCGGCATCGACGTGTCCGGCATCAGCCATGTGATCAATTACGATTTGCCCAAGTTCGCCGAAGATTACGTGCACCGGATCGGCCGCACCGGTCGTGCTGGCGCCAACGGTATCGCGGTATCGTTTGCCTCGGGTAAAGACCAATTGATTCTCAAACGCATTGAACGCTTTACTGGCCAGGAGATTCCGGTTATTTCCGTACCGGGACACGAGCCCAAATTCAAACCGCGCAGCGGCCCGCCAAAAGGCGGCCGCTCGAACAGCGCTGGCGCAAAGCGTCCAGGCCAGGGCCAGTCGCGTAGCGACATCGGTCCGCGCGGTGG
>JBAVXA010000276.1:0-4301 GCA_049698095.1 Burkholderiales bacterium | reverse complement strand
CCGGATTAATTAAAGCTTGCTTCTGCGTTCGGATGGTCTATAAACCGGATATAGACAAGGGAAAACATATATTCCCCACGGTAATGCGCGAGCCTTCGATGGCGGGCATTAGATTGGTACGGCTTCTTTTTCCATGAACATCGTTCGCGCTGTGAATGAAATTTTTTTCATAATGCGGATACATTCCACAAGATTGAACGATCAACAAGGAGACAAATCATGACATCTCGCAGAGCGCTTTTGGTTTGGGCGGTCGCAGCAATGACGTTACCGGTCGCGACCTATGCCGAAACGGGCACATCGCAGCAGAAGGTCGCGATGAAAACCGATTTGGCCAAAGTGCAACGCGGCCGCTATCTGGTGAGAATTACCGGCTGCAATGATTGCCATACGCAGGGATTTATCGAGACCAACGGAAAAGTCGCGGAGAAAGACTGGCTGATGGGTTCGAAACTCGGCTGGCGCGGTCCGTGGGGCACGACCTATCCGCGCAATCTCCGTTCGTACTTTGGTCAGATAACGGAAAATGAGTGGGTCAAAATCGGGCGCACGTTTGAGCCTCGGCCACCCATGCCGTGGCCGGCCGTGCACGCGATGGAGGAGCGCGACCTGCGCGCACTGTATCAATTTATCAGATCGCTCGGGCCGGGCGGCGAAGAAGCACCCGCATATGTACCGCCGGATAAGGAACCCAATCCGCCTTATGTGCTGTTTCCAGGTCCACCAAAATAAACCGACGTGAATGCGGGCATGCCGGGATTGGAGGTAATGACCACCGCAAAACTGCGTAAGATCTATTGGTTTGCGCCAGCGTGAATCGGCACTGGCGCTGAAGCGCGTTTAATTTTTTGCGCGGCGGGCAATAGTTTTTCGATCAATGCGACAGCTTCCTCGTCCAGCCAATTGATTTCACCAAGCACGCGGTAAACTATCCGTCCATTGGGTTCGACAATAAATGTCGCCGGAATGCCGTTGACTTTCCACGCGACCTTTGCGTCCTCGTCCTGATCGAGCAGCACGGGAAACTTGATGCGCAGGTCGCGCGTGAACTGGCTGACTTTGGCTTCGCTTTCACCAGCGTTCACTGCCATGACTTCAAGACCCTTGCCGCGAAAACGCTCTCGCAGGGCCTGCAGCGACGGCATCTCTTCAACGCACGGCACACACCAGGTCGCCATGAAATTGACCACCACGACTTTGCCGCGAAAGTCTTCAAGATTTCGCGTCTTGCCTTCGGTGTCTTTCAATTTCAATACCGGGGTCGCGCCGTCCCACGGGCGGAAGCGATATGCATCCTGCGCCGGCGTAGTGCCGGCGCAGAAGAACAAACAGAGCATTGAAAAAAGACGAAATTTACTCAAATAACTGCTAAGCGACAATTTCACGCGAGGTCATTTCGTATTTGAAATTATCCGGATCAAGACAATCGCGCCGACCCTCGGCGGTTTCGCACTGCGGATACATGAAAAATGCAATCGGCTTTTTATCGGAGCCAGGCAACTTGATGTCGTGCGCGGTGTTGTAGGCGAGCCAATTCATTTCCCAATTGCCAAACAGGAATTTACGTGCGGCGATGACTTTTTCGTGGGTAATCGGCAGACCGCCCGCTTCTTCCAGCACAACCTTGCGCACGTCCGCGGGATCGACCGGCACCCAACCAAGTCCGGCGGCGAAGAATTCCGCACGGCAGTGTTGCGCTTTGGTAATCGTGCCGCTTTTTCCGAGGCTCTTGTAGCCGTTATTCGAGTCTGCGACGCGCACGCCATAGACATCCCGCGCGGGTACGCCCGAGGCGCGCGCGAGCGCGACAAACAGCGCGTTAATGTCGGCGCATTTGCCGCCCATACTGTTGGTTTCGAGCATGTATTTCACATCGCCGAGACCGCAGCCACGGGTTTTCGGATCGCGGAAGGTACTGTCGATAATCCATTCATATATCGCGCGCGCTTTTTCCACGTCCCCGTTGATGCCCTGGGTAATTTTGTCCGCGGTAGTTTTGACGATACCGTCAGTGGGAAGAAACTCGGACGGCTGCAGATAATATTTCACCTCGTCATTCGCAACATTATTGCGCCCAGTGAAGTCCGTCGTGCGGTCGCGCGTGGCAAAGCGGCTTTTCAGCTCCATCATGGGCTTGGCACCATCCGCCCATTCCGCCGCGACGATGCCGGCGTTCTGAATGGGAATATTAACGGTCTGGATTTTGCCGCCCTCAGAAGACCATTGGCTGCCAAGCGTTTTCTGGTAATCGGTGTCGTTAATCATCGGCATCGGCAACCACACCTTGGTAGCACCGACCGGCTTGAGTACTTCGACGCGTGTAGTCGTTTCGAAAATGCGCCAGGGCCGATCGGCGCGAATCGGCATATCGGCCAATACGTGGCGCGGCAACAAAAGACCCGCAGGCGCCAGACTTGCTGTCACGAGGAAATCTCTGCGTTTCATGTTTTTCTCCGAAAAAATAAGGTTAAAGCAAACCCTGACCGGTTTTTTTGCCGGTCGAGGACGCAAATCTTTGCTGCCCTTTGCAGATTATTGCGCGCGTGCCTGCGGGTAATTAACCCAAATTACTTGAATGTGATTACGCGCCGCATAGCGTTCAACCGCGGCGACTTTGCCAACATCATAATTGGGTTTTGCTGTAACGTCGTCCATCGGCAATTGTGCGCAGCCCTGCGACAACATCGCCGTACCAGCCAGCAACCAAAACGATAGAGTCTTCATGTCAATCTCCTGCAATTAATCTTGGAAGAACATCGACCACGGGGTTTTATTGTTTTTGCCTACTGCTGCATATTCCACGGATGATTATAGTCCGATAAAATTCGCTTGTAACCCTACCAGAGAACCCCATGCCTGATGCCCTGCTTCCCGCCATCGAACTACAAACCGGTCACAACCCGACTGCGTGCGTAATCTGGCTCCACGGCCTCGGCGCCGACGGCAACGACTTCGTGTCGATCGTGCGCGAGCTAAAATTACCCGACACCTTGCCAGTGCGGTTTATTTTCCCCCACGCGCCAATGCGTCCTGTGACGATCAACGGCGGCTTTGTCATGCGCGCGTGGTACGACCTTTCGCAAACCGGGTCCGGCCTGCATTCGAAAGAAAGCGATATTCGCGCTTCACAAAGAGACATTGAAAAACTGATCGAACGGGAAATTTCCCGCGGAATGAGATCCGACAGGATTATCCTGGCCGGGTTCTCTCAGGGCGGCGTCATCGCCTTGCAGGTCGGGTTGCGCCATAGAAAAAAACTAAATGGAATCATAGCGTTATCGACATATCTTGGACTGCCGGATTCACTCGTAAAAGAAGCCAGCATCGAAAATAAAGCCGTTCGGATATTCATGGCGCATGGCGAGCAGGACAACGTGATTCAATTTTCCGCAGCGGAGAAATCTCGCGATGCGCTGATCAAGCATGGCTATAACCCCGAGTGGCATCAATACGCCATGCCGCATTCGGTCTGCATGGAGGAGATAGAGGCTATTTCCGCCTGGATGCAAAAACAGTTGCGAACCACCGAAATGCGATAGCCGGACGTATACTGGCCAAATGATCCTTATGTACCCGACGCAAATTCATCCAAGCCTGCCATGACGCTGCCGCCGCTAAAATACCTTGTGCTGGGGTTTTTTCTGCTGCCAATCATCTATGTGCATTTCCGCGGTCACGCGCGGCTGAAATTTCTGCGCCAGCTGACCGACCATTCTGCGTTTCTCGCTCCGTATAATGTGTTGGTGTATCTTTTCTCCAGTGCACCCGACCAGCCATTGTTCGACACACGGGATTTTCCAGAACTGAGTAACCTGCGCAATAACTGGCAAACCATCCGCGACGAAGCGCTCGCCCTTTCCAGTGAAGGCCATATCCGAACCGCAACCGGCCACAATGATGCCGGGTTCAATTCATTTTTCAAGGAAGGCTGGCGGCGCTTTTATCTCACCTGGTATGGCGAATCGATTCCCTCGGCGGAAAGCCTCTGCCCGAAAACCGTTGCCTTGTTGAAAGCCACGCCCGGCGTCAAATCCGCCATGTTCGCGCTGCTCCCGCCTGGCGGCAAGCTCAACCCGCACCGCGACCCGTTTGCCGGGTCGCTGCGCTATCATCTCGGGCTGGTGACACCCAACTCACCGGATTGCAACATCCATGTCGACGGCGAAAAATATTATTGGCGCGACGGCGAAGACATCATGTTTGATGAAACCTACGTGCATTGGGCGGAAAACAAAACCGACGTCACGCGCATTATCCTGTTTTGCGACGTTGAACGCCCGCTGAAAACCGGCTTGATGCGC
>JBAVXA010000275.1:0-1778 GCA_049698095.1 Burkholderiales bacterium | reverse complement strand
GACTTCCATCGCGGCTTTGCCATCCATCCCCACTACGGTGTTGGGGTTTTTGGCGGCGTCGGGATTGATGGTTTGTTGTGCGTTGGCGATTCTGACTGTGTCGCCAAATCGGCTGTCAATGCGCGGGGACATGGGAGTGCATCCGCTCACTAGTAGTGCGGCATTTATAGCTGTAAGCATATATATAGTATGTGTGCGCATGGTTTAATCCTAAGTAATTGATTAATATAGTTATTTTATTTCGAACCCAGTGGCGGGTTTCGCTGGTACGACTGGCATGGCTGACGATGCTTTAACTGCGGGTGCGCTACCTTCCATTTGCCCCTTCAAGAAAAATTCACTGCGGCTAGGGTCAACATAATTATCGGTAGGCAGCGCGTAATCTGCGGGCAGCGGTTTTACGAGGCGCGGCGTCACGATAAATACAAGTTCAGTTTTCTCGGTCTGAAAATCGCTACTGCGAAACAATGCGCCAAGAATGGGCAGCTCGCCGAGGACAGGCAACGCTTTAATATTGCGCGTGACGTTATTTTTGATCAGGCCACCGATGGCAAAACTTTGACCGTCAAACAATTGAACGGTAGTTGTTGCGCGGCGCGTGTTAATCAGCGGCAGAATTGCCTGACCGGCTACACCGCCACCAGAAATACCTACGCCTTGAGGATTGAGGTCAGACACTTCAGGAGCAACTTTGAGGTTAATGCGACCGCCTTCGAGCACTGTCGGTGTAAATTTCAGACCGACGCCGAATTCTTTTTCTTCCAGCGTAATAGTCACGATGCCATTGTTGCTGGTGGATCCCACGGGGATGAATATTTTTCCGCCGGCGAGAAAACTGCCTTCCTGCCCGCTAATCGCCATCACCGTCGGTTCAGCGAGAATTTTAACCAAGCCGTCGTTTTTCTCGGCGTCGATCGTAATGAATTCTCCCGTAGATTTTTTAAATAGATCGATAACGCCCGTTCCTCCGCTGAGGAAATTGGATATCAAGCTGGATGTCCAACTGCCATCCGCGCGGCGGGCAGAGAGGCTGACGCCGAGTTTATCCAGCATGGTTTTGGAAATTTCCGCCACTTTGACTTCCAGCATGACTTGTTGCGGCGCGGATATCGACATCATATTCACGATGCGGTCGCTGCGCGTACCTTGGCTTCCACTGCCGCCGGATTTGCGCACAAAAGCATTGGCGAGAGCCATAGCTTTATCGACGGCCACAGCGTCCGACATATTCCCAGTGAGCACCAACGAGTCGGCGGCAGAGTTGACCTTGATATTGTTTTCATTGGGCAGCAATTGTTTAATCGCAGCTTGTAAACCTGCGGTATCAATACCGACCACCACATCGAACAAAGTGCAGGAGCCGGAATCATCGCGCAGCATGACGTTAGTCGTGCCGACACTTTTGCCAAGAACGTAGATCTCCTTACGACTCAGTAATAACACATCGATATCGGCAACGCCGGTCTTGCCATCGTCGCTTTTACTAGCCCTTCGCTTGTCATCCAGCGCGGAATCGCTATCCATTTCTATCGGTCTGGCTGCTTTGGATTGATCGGGGCTGCCCATCACGATGCGATTGACCGGCGTGTCGAGTTTGATGACGGTGGATTTTCCGACCGGCACATTCACTAAAGTGCCCATTGTCACTTTGTCGCAAGGAGACGATTGATGTTGGACAGGTTGCGGAGCAGTCGGAGGAGCGGCAACTGCTATTTTTTTCTTGGCTGGTTCGGCTGTAGTACCGATGTTGGTGAACAAGCCGCAAACCATCGCAAGGC
>JBAVXA010000274.1:0-1990 GCA_049698095.1 Burkholderiales bacterium | reverse complement strand
CAGTTATCCAGCGTGAAAACGCAAAAACGGTTGCTGACGGTGTAACGACGCTCTGGAAGCCGGCGAATTTCGCTGCCGACCACGAGATTGAGGGTTACGCGTCGGCAACCAGCGTTAATCGCGGTGGGTCAATAAAATTTTATGTTAATACGATTGATCAAAACTATGCTATCAGCGTATACCGAATCGGTTGGTATGGCGGCAATGGCGGTCGCGAAATGCTGAAACCGGTCGTACTTCCTGGAGTGCGGCAGCCGGCTTGTCCAAAATTGCCTGTACAGGTCTATGATGTTGGCACTGGCACCACCAGGAATGATCCGGCAAATTACCTGCTCGAGTGCAACTGGAGCGCGTCATACACCTTGACTATCCCCAACTCTGCCGATCCGACAGACTGGGCAAGCGGCGTTTACCTTGCCAAGTTGAAAGGAGACAGCAACAAGGAGAGCAACATCGTTTTCGTAGTGCGGGACGACAGTCGGCAGTCGAGCATAGTGTTCCAATCCGCATTTACAACTTACGCGGCCTATGACAACTGGGGCCAGGAGACTGTTTCAGCCACCAGCCCGAATCCGGGCAAGTCACTCTACAATTTCACCAGCACCAATGGGCAGCGTGCCTATAAGGTATCTTTAAACCGTCCCTTTGCGCGTTACTTTGGCACCGGCGAGTTCCTGTTTCACGAAGTTCTCATGGTGCGTTTTCTTGAAAAAGAAGGTTACGACGTTACCTACCAGACCAATGTCGATGTACACACTGGGGGGGTCGCCAACTTAAAGCGGCAAAAACTGTTCATGATGGCCGGCCATGACGAATATTGGACCAAGGCAATTCGCGATAATCTGGAGGCCGCCCGCGACGAAGGTGTCAACCTTGCGTTTTTCGGCGCCAATAACGGGTATCAACAAATACGATTGGAACCCTCGAGCGACGGCAGCGCAAATCGCACGGTTACCAGCTACAAAGATGCTTCGTTGGACCCTGACAAAGGGCCGGAATCCACATCTCGCTTTCGCGATGCCCAAGTGAATCGGCCTGAAGCAAGTTTGTTTGGCGCAATGTATCAGTACGATCCGGTTGATTGGTTTGTGCAGATCAAGGATGTGGATTGCCCTGCGTGGCTATGTGCCGGCGTACCATTCGTAAACAATAGAATTGTCCTGCCCGGTCTGCTGGGGCACGAAATTGACAGGGCCGGACCGACGCGGCCTGCAGGCACGAAAATCGTCGGCGATTCTCCATTTTGTTACACGTTCGATCCGGGCGGGAAAAAAGTTGCATTGAAATGGACGGCCGATGGTCTGCCGGTTAACGGCGTTCGCACATCGAACAATGTTGATGATTGCCTGCCGAATGATCCGAATCTGCAGGTAGCTCAGGACGGCGGCTTCAATGGTCACATGACTTATTATCAGACTCTGCCCAGTACCCAAGCTCCTCTTGGCGCTGAAGTTTTTTCGACCGGCACAATGTTCTGGTCGCATGGATTGGGTTCATGGAATGGGGTCAGGGCAGACAGGCAGAACGTTCATGCACAGCAGATTACCCGGAATATCTTGAACAGATTTAGCGGTGCAAATCCCCTGTTGGTTGCGACGGGACCAACACAAAGACTGGAAACGACTGGCGGGCAGTCGAATACATTGGCGACGGCGCCCGGTGGAGGCTGCGCAACTTCGATTAGCGCCACTTCACAAGATATCAGTCTGGTGTTGTTACTCATCGGCGGTATCGGCTGGCGCTATCGCAGAATCGCGTGGCGGAATGTGAACAGAAGCAAATACTGCAGAGCAAACTGAATTCTCCCGGCTGAATAAGAAAAAGGTTATGTAGCCGCAGGTCCGGATGCGGCGCCTGTTAAACGATCTCGTTACCAACACCCGCTTTTGTTTTTCTTCTTGTCCGCGCCGGAATAGAAAATCGTCCCCGGTGCGTTTTTGCTGGTAACTTTTACGGTCCTATCCATTTTCACGCCGTTACGTTCTGTCAG
>JBAVXA010000273.1:0-1551 GCA_049698095.1 Burkholderiales bacterium | reverse complement strand
ATTGGCGATGCAAACGCCGCGCGCGCGCGCGCAATTCCAGCGCATTCAGCGCGGCACTTTCGTCGATGTGTATCGGCGCATCGTTGAGTTTGCCGACCGCATGCGTGAGTCGCGGCCAGTCGTCGTCGCGTAATTTGCCCGTACGCAATTTGTGTTGATCAAGTTTGCCGACCGAGCCGAGCATACGCATCGCGAGCTGGGTGCCGCCCATTTCCATGCTGAAAATGGCAACAGGCAAGCCGCTATCGATAGCGACATTTTCCGCGATGTTGAGCGAAAATGCGGTCTTGCCCATGCTCGGACGGCCCGCCACGATCACCAGATCGCCCGGCTGCAGGCCGGAGGTTTTTTCGTCAAGATCGGTGAACCCGGTCGGCACGCCCGTCACGTCGCTCGGGTTGTCGCGGCTATACAAATGATCGATTCGCTCGACTACGCTGCTGAGCAATTTCGGGATTTCGACAAACCCCTGCTGCGCTTTCGCACCCTGCTCGGCGATGTCAAAAACTTTCGATTCTGCTTCATCGAGCAACTGGCGCGCGTCGCGGCCCTGCGGATTATAGGCGCTGTCGGCGATGTCGGTGCCGACCTCGGCCAGCTGTCGCATCATCGAGCGATCGCGCACGATTTCGGCATAGCGCCGAATGTTCGCCGCACTTGGCGTATTCTGTGACAGCGATCCGAGATACGCCAGCCCGCCGACTTCGATCAACTTTGCGGACAGCTGCAGGGATTCGGATACCGTAAGCGCATCGACCGCGCGGTTTTGCTCCAGCAGTTTGACAATATGCTGATAAATCAGCCGGTGATCGGCGCGATAAAAATCTTTATCACTGATGATGTCCCCGACCTTGTCCCATGCATGGGGATCGAGCAGCAATCCGCCCAGCACAGACTGCTCCGCCTCAAGCGAATGCGGCGGCAGTTTGATCGCGTCCATCTGCGAATCGGTTTGGAGAAAACTGACGGGGTTGGCCATGAATTCAAAAATCGCTGGTCGAGAAAATTACTTTGGTATTATGAATCTTAATCGCCGTCGATGCATAAGCTTCTAATTACAAAAAGGAAAAAGGGCAGTTGCCTGCCCTTTTGACGTTCATTGTAACTTAATGATTTTATTATGCTTTTTGCGACTCGCCCAGCACGGAAACAGTAATGGCGGCCGTCACGTCATGATGTAACGCCAATGTAATCGGAAAATCGCCGATTTGCTTTAACGGTCCGTTGGGCAAACGTACTTCCGATTTCGCCACATCGAATCCCATGGCCTTCAGCGCGTCGACGATATCCGTGGTTGTCACGGAACCGAACAGGCGGCCGTCGTCACCGGCTTTTTGCGTCACCTGCACCATCACGCCATTCAGCTTTTCGCCGCGCGCCTGGGCGGCTGCGAGTTCGTCCGACTGTTTCTTTTCCAGCTCGACGCGGCGCGCCTCGAATTCAGCCAGATTCTTTTCGTTGGCTCGCTTGGCTTTGCCTTGCGGAATCAGAAAATTACGCGCAAATCCGTCTTTCACTTTGACCACGTCGCCGAGGCCGCCGAGATTCACC
>JBAVXA010000272.1:0-1562 GCA_049698095.1 Burkholderiales bacterium | reverse complement strand
ATACCACGTCGGACTGTAGCTCTGGTTTTGCATCTGCATTGTTTGCGCCACGACGTACGGGGCACAGCTTGACAGCGCGATGGCGACGGCGACTCTTTTGAAATTAAGCATTTTGTACCTCTGCTGGGGAAATTGGATGCGTGTTGAAAAAAGTGTTACTAACCAACACGTTACGCTTTTTTTTGCAATTGCACAAGCACTTGAACACTCTGCCCTGTTCTCCTTGTTATTTCGACCGTCTTAAACGATTTCGGATCATTGGAATAAGCATCTGACGCATTGATATATGGCACGTTATTGCGCTGGGTTATAATTTACGCAATTCATTTATCGGATTTTTTCTCATGAGTAACTACGGCACCGAGCGTGTGTTAAGCGTTCATCATTGGAATGAAACGCTGTTCAGTTTCAAAACCACGCGTGACATGGGATTGCGTTTTGAAAACGGCCATTTCATCATGATCGGCCTCGAAGTGAACGGCAAACCGTTGATGCGCGCCTACAGCATCGCCAGTGCGAACTATGAAGAGTTCTTGGAATTTTTCAGCATCAAAGTACAAAACGGCCCGCTTACCTCGCGCCTCCAGCACCTGCAGCCGGGCGACACGATTCTGGTCAGCCGCAAGCCGGTTGGCACACTGGTATTGCATGATTTACTACCAGGAAAAAACCTCTATCTACTCGGCACGGGAACCGGACTCGCGCCGTACATGAGCATCATCAAAGACCCGGAAACTTACGCGCGGTTCGAAAAAGTCATCCTGGTGCACGGCGTGCGCCAGGTTAACGAGTTGGCTTACGCAGATTACATCAAACAAGAATTGCCGCAGAACGAATTTTTTGGCGACGAGGTCAGGCAAAAACTGATTTACTATCCGACGGTGACGCGCGAACCTTACGTAAATCGCGGCCGCCTGACCGATTTGATCGAAAGCGGAAAATTATTTCAGGATATCGGCCTGCCGTTCCCCACCAAGGAGCATGATCGCTTCATGGTGTGCGGCAGCCCGCAAATGCTTAAAGATACGCGCGCGCTGCTGAAAAAACTAGGCTTCAGCGAATCGCCTCACCAGGGCGAACCAGGCGATTTCGTGATTGAAAAAGCGTTTGTAGAAAAATAACGCGCTTGCTTATCTGGCTGTGAGCCGCGAATGCAGACTTCGCTCGTGCCGCTTCCATCACGGCGGAAATGAACCGGCGGATGGCGGATGCGGAAGGCCGGCGTTGCGCCAGTCCTTTACTTCCCTGCGCGCCTGAAGATTGCGTAATCAGCACCGCGGTGCGCATTTCTCTGTAAAATCTGTCCATTCGTTTAATTCCTGAACCGGAGTGTCCGTGTCATTACCGCCAATTCTGCAAAACCTCAGTTTGCCCGTCATCGGCTCGCCGCTATTCATCGCCAGCAACTCCGAATTGGTTATTGCCCAGTGCAAGGCCGGCATTGTCGGTTCGTTTCCTGCTCTGAATGCGCGCCCGGCATCCGAATTGGACGGCTGGCTGAACCGAATCCAGGATGAGCTGGCCAAATTCAAACAAAAACATCCCCAGGCAATCGTCGGACC
>JBAVXA010000271.1:0-3195 GCA_049698095.1 Burkholderiales bacterium | reverse complement strand
CCTGAATACACTGCCAACTCCGATGCGTTGGGCGCATTACGCATCCTTGAAGCCATGCGGATTCTCGGGCTGGAAAAGAAAACCCGGTTCTACCAGGCGTCAACGTCCGAGTTGTACGGCCTGGTACAGGAAATACCTCAAAAAGAGACTACCCCGTTCTATCCACGCTCACCTTATGCGGTAGCGAAACTTTACGCTTACTGGATCACGGTCAACTACCGGGAAGCTTACGGCATGTACGCATGTAACGGCATCCTGTTCAATCACGAATCGCCGACACGCGGCGAAACCTTCGTGACGCGCAAAATTACCCGTGCCCTTGCACGTATCAAGCTCGGCCTTCAGGATTGTTTATATCTGGGCAACATGGATTCCCTTCGCGATTGGGGCCATGCGAAAGATTACGTCGAAATGCAGTGGTTGATGTTGCAGCAGGACAAAGCGGAAGACTTCGTCATTGCCACCGGCGTGCAATACAGCGTGCGCGATTTTGTCAACGCGGCGGCCAAAGAATTAGGCATAGTGGTCACGTGGAAAGGCAAGGGCGTGGATGAAAAAGGTTTTGATGCCACGGGTAGATGCATCGTCGCCGTCGACCCACGCTATTTCCGCCCGACCGAAGTCGAAACATTGCTGGGCGATGCTACCAAGGCACACCAGAAACTCGGCTGGAAGCCGAAGATAACATTTGATCAGCTGGTGGCAGAAATGGTGCGCGAAGATTTGAAATCCTCCGAGCGAGATGAACTGGTGAAAAAACACGGCTTTTCCGCATACGATTTTCATGAGTAACGAAATGCAACAAAACGACAGGATTTTCGTCGCCGGCCATCGCGGGCTTGTCGGCTCCGCGATAATGCGCCGACTACGAACGGGTGGATACGATAATTTTGTAAATCGTACCCATGCTGAACTCGACTTGCTTAATCAGCAAGCCGTAGACCAATTTTTCGCCATGGAAAAACCCGACCATGTTTTTCTAGCTGCGGCGAAAGTCGGCGGTATCCAGGCCAACAATATTTATCGTGCCGACTTTATTTATCAAAACCTGATGATTGAAGCCAACATCATTCACGCCGCGTATAAGAATAACGTCAAGAAATTGATGTTTCTTGGTTCCAGCTGCATTTATCCCAAACTCGCAGCGCAGCCCATGAAAGAAGAGCACCTTCTTACCGGACTGCTGGAACCAACGAACGAGCCGTACGCTATCGCCAAAATTGCCGGTATAAAACTTTGCAGCGCCTATAACGCCCAATACGGCACCAACTTCATGAGCGTGATGCCAACCAACATGTATGGGCCTGGCGACAATTACGACTTGAATAATTCCCATGTACTGCCAGCATTGATGCGCAAAATGCACGAGGCGAAACAGCGCGGCGACAAGGAAGTTATTGTCTGGGGTACAGGATCACCGCGGAGGGAGTTTCTATACAGTGATGACCTTGCTGATGCGTGCGTATTCCTGATGGAAAATCACGACGCAGCCTCGGTCGGCGAGTTTGTCAATGTCGGAGTTGGCCATGACATCACTATCAGAGAACTCGCTGGCCTTGTCGCGCATACAGTTGGCTTTGACGGCAAGCTGGTTTTCGATACAAGCAAACCTGACGGCACGCCGCAAAAATTACTTGATGTGTCTCGACTAAACAAATTAGGTTGGCAGGCACGAGTTCCCATGAAGGATGGCCTGAACAAGGCTTACGCAGACTTTCAAAAATCACTGCAAACTGTATAATAATCAATTGATTTTAATTGATTTTTAGAAAGTCTCTGTGACTGATAAATTCATTCCCTTCGCGCTACCCGATATTGGCGAAGATGAAATCAATGAAGTCGTTGATTCCCTTCGCTCTGGCTGGATTACCACAGGTCCGAAAACCAAACGCTTTGAGCAGGACTTTGCCGCCCTTCTGGGTGGCGGGATGCAAACTGCTGCGGTGAATTCTGCGACGGCAGGTTTGCATCTGGCGGTGGAGGCGATCGGTATCCGGGCGGGTGACGACGTCATCACGACGCCACACACATTCACTGCCACCGCAGAAGTAATCCGTTACATGGGCGCAAACCCTGTTTTTGTCGATATTGACCCGAATACTTTTTGTATTGACCCCAAAAAAATCGAATCCGCAATCACTCCCAAAACCAAAGCCATCATGCCGGTACATTTTGCCGGGATGGCGGCCGATATGCCGGCAATCTTACAAATCGCGCGCAGACATGATCTCAAGGTAGTGGAAGACGCGGCTCACGCGTTGCCGACTACATCAGCCGGTAAACTGGTCGGCACGCTGGAAAGCGATGTAACAGTATTCAGTTTTTACCCGACAAAGACAATTACCACTGGAGAAGGCGGCATGGTTGTCACGCGTGATGAATCGCTTGCCAAGCGCGTGCGCGTCATGCGTTTACACGGCATGGACCACGACACATTTAATCGATACACCTCCACCAAGCCCGCCTGGTCGTACGACATTGTTGCGCCCGGTTACAAATACAACATGACCGATATCGCTGCATCAATCGGCATTCATCAACTCAAACGTATTCATGACTTTCACTTCCGGCGCTCCAGTATGGCAGCTCGTTACGATGCGGAACTGAATGGTTTGCCGTTGCTACTGCCGCCGCGCCCACTAAATGGTGATACACATTCCTGGCATCTCTATGTTATCCGCCTCACCGACGCGGCCAAAGTGAAGCGTAATGATTTTATTATCAAAATGTCTGAGCTCGGCATAGGCTGCGGCGTACACTATATTCCACTGCATTTATTTTCCTATTGGCGTGATACGTATAAACTCAAGCCTGACCAATTCCCGCACGCGGATAAAGTGTATGAAGGTGCTGTCAGCTTACCGCTTTACACCAAGATGACAGATGACGACCAAACGCGCGTTATCGCCGCCATCAAATCTATTCTGCAATAACCTCGCCTGATAAGCGTGTCACTTTCAGTCATCATCATCACAAAAAATGAATCGGCCTCGATTCGTCGCTGCATCGAATCGGTGAAATGGGCGGATGAAATTATCGTGGTTGATTCGGGCAGCAGCGACAACACGGTGGAAATATGCCGTGAGCTCGGCGCAAAAGTTACCGCGAGCCCAGATTGGCCCGGCTTCGGCCCGCAAAAAAATCGCGCGCTTGATTTAGCGACGCGGGAGTGGGTGTTATCACTGGACGCCGACG
>JBAVXA010000270.1:0-1648 GCA_049698095.1 Burkholderiales bacterium | reverse complement strand
GCCGGGCTGGGTGGCCGAATGGCAGCAGAAAAAACTGTACGAAAAAATCCGTGAAGTGTCGAAAGGCCGGCCGAAATTTATTCTGCACGACGGCCCGCCGTATGCCAACGGCGACATCCATATTGGCCATGCGGTGAACAAGATTCTCAAAGACATCATCGTCAAGAGTAAAAATTTCGCCGGCTTCGACGCGGTATATCTACCGGGTTGGGATTGTCACGGCATGCCGATTGAAATTCAGATTGAGAAAACCCACGGCAAAAATATTCCTGCGCTCGATGTGTTGAAACTTTCGCGCGCCTATGCAAGCAAGCAAATCGAAAAACAGAAAAAAGATTTCATTCGATTGGGTGTTTTGGGTGATTGGGATAATCCATATAAAACAATGGGTTATGAGCAGGAAGCGAATGAGATCCGCGCGCTGGGCAAGATCATGCAGCGCGGCTATTTGTATCGTGTCTTGAAGCCAGTGAACTGGTGCTTCGACTGCGGCTCAGCGCTGGCTGAGGCGGAAGTCGAGTACGAGGATAAGAAATCCATCGCCATCGATGTGGGTTTTCCCCTGATCGACCGCGACAAACTGGCCGGGGCATTCAGCGTGAATATCGCTGCCGAGGCAAAAGTATACGCCGTGATCTGGACGACGACGCCGTGGACCATCCCCGCGAATCAGGCGCTCAACGTGCACCCGGAGTTTATTTCTCACTTGGTGGAAACCGAGCGCGGCCTGTTGCTGCTCGCTGCGGATTTGCAGGAGGCCTGCCTTGCGCGCTACGGCCTGAGCGGTAAAACCTTGGCGAGTTGCAAAGGTGCGGCGCTGGAGTTGATCGATTTTGCACATCCGTTCTACGACCGCACGTCGCCAATTCACCTGGCGGACTACGTCACGCTGGAGACCGGCACTGGCATCGTGCATTCATCACCCGCCTATGGCGTTGATGACTTTATTTCGTGTAAACATTACGGCATGAGTAACGATGAGATTCTCACGCCGGTGCTGGGTAACGGTCGCTACGCCGATTCGCTGCCGTTGTTCGGCGGACTGAATATCTGGAAAGCGCAAGCGGACATCGTCAAAACCATTGAAGAAAAAGGCGCCTTGTTCAAGGCGGCAAATTTCGAGCACAGCTATCCGCATTGCTGGCGGCACAAGACGCCGACGGTATTCCGCGCCACCAGCCAGTGGTTTATCGGCATGGACCGCAAAAGCGCCACCGAAAATCAAAGCGACAAAACGTTGCGCCAACTCGCGCTCGACGCCATTGAAGCCACGGACTTTTTTCCGACATGGGGAAAAGCACGTTTGCACGGCATGATAGCCAATCGTCCTGACTGGTGCGTGTCGCGCCAGCGCAATTGGGGCGTACCGATTCCATTTTTTCTACACAAAGAATCCGGCGAGCCGCATCCGCGCACGGCGGAATTGTTGGAACTGGTTGCGAGGCGAGTAGAAAAAGAAGGCATCGAGGCCTGGCAGTCGATTACGACAAAAGACATGCTCGGCGCCGAAGCCGGCGACTATGTAAAAATGTCCGATACCCTTGACGTCTGGTTCGATTCGGGCATGACGCACGAAACGGTTTTGCGCCAGCGGCCCGAGCTCCAGTTTCCTGCCGACCTGTACCTGGAAGGCTCGGATCAGCACCGC
>JBAVXA010000269.1:0-2174 GCA_049698095.1 Burkholderiales bacterium | reverse complement strand
AGTTTCCGGGTCTTTGATGATGCTCATGTACGGCGCGAGTCCGGTTCCCGTGCCGAGCAGATAAAGGTTTTCCCCCGGCAGTAAATCATGCAATACCAGCGTGCCAACCGGCTTGCGGCTGATCAGGATCGTGTCACCCGGCTGCAGGTGTTGGAGGCGCGAGGTGAGCGGGCCGTTTTGTACTTTGATGCTGAAAAATTCCAAAAACTCTTCATAGTTCGCGCTGGCGATGCTGTAGGCGCGCATCAGCGGTTTACCATTCACTTCGAGGCCAATCATGATGAAATGGCCGTTCTCAAAACGCAATCCCATGTCACTCGTGGTTTTGAAACTAAACAGCGTTTCATTCCAATGATGAACGCTTAACACACGTTCGGTACCGTAGTTACTCATGTGAAAAAGATCCGACGATTGAATTACGTAAATTATAACCTAGCGCAATAACCTGCCATATATCAATGCATCAGATGCTTATTCCAATGACCCGACTTCGTTTACGACCGTCGAAACAACGAGGAGAACGGGGCAGAGTATTTACGCGCTTGTGCAAATGCAAAAAAAAGCGTAACGTGTTGGTTAGTAACACTTTTTTCAACACGTATCCAATTTCCCCCGCAGAGGTACAAAATGCTTAATTTCAAAAGAGTCGCCGTCGCCATCGCGCTGTCAAGCTGTGCCCCGTACGTCGTGGCGCAAACAATGCAGATGCAAAACCAGAGCTACAGTCCGACGTGGTATGTGGCGCCGAGCATCAATGCCTATAACCCGGACGATCGGCTGATCGACGGTAACGGCAAGGGCGGCGGCCTGCATTTTGGCAAGGCGATTTCGCCCTTGTGGGATATCCAGCTAGGCCCGAATTTTTCCCGTCGCTCGGAAAATGGCGCCCGCCTTGATTCGCTCAAGCTGGACTCCGATTGGCTATACATGTTTTCGCGCGGGCAGATTCGCCCGTTCCTGCTCGGCGGTTTGGGTGTCGAGCGGTATAAATTTACCGCGCCGGGAATTGATGCAAGCAAAACGGCGCCGTTCCTTGAGGCGGGTGTCGGTTTTCAATTCGGCTTTACTGATAAGCTCATGGGTCAACTGGATTTCCGCCGCACACACGGGTTTCTGCGCGATACTTCTCCATTTGGGACCAAAAGCACGAATGATAATTATCTGACCCTCGGCCTCGGTTTCGCGTTCGGCGGACCAGCCGCATCGGCGGCTCCTGCTCGGGCGCCTCAGGTGCAAATGCCGATCCTCCCTGAGCCAACAGCGGCGCCGGTTGCCGCGCCGGCTCCGGCGCCAGTAATCATTCAGGCGCCGGTTCCCGCGCCGACGCCAGTCCCGCTCCCGCGCGTTGAACGCATCACGCTGTCCGATACAGAATTGTTCGATTTCAACAGTGCCAACCTTCGTATGCCTCAGCCCAAGCTGGATGAAATAGCCGGCGTGCTGGCGAAAAATCCGCAAGTCGCTAACGTTGTGGTGAACGGCTACACGGATCGTCTCGGCACAGACAGCTATAACACGCGCCTTTCACAGCGGCGTGCGGAAGCCGTGCGATCCTATCTGGTGAGCAAGGGTGTTGCGGCGAACCGCCTGCGCGCCATCGGCCACGGCGAGGCGAATCCTGTCGTGCAATGCACCGACAAAGATCGTCCTGCGTTGATCCGCTGTCTTGAACCCAATCGCCGCGTGGAGATCGAGCAAATTACGATCGAGCGCACGGTTCAGTAATTCAGGATTATTGGCCAGAGACAAAAAAAGCCGTTCGAATGGCCGGCTTTTTTTCCCATGCATGGGTATTTTCCCGCCGCGGATAGGGTTAACTCTTTTCGGCCTCCGCGGCACCTACGGAAATCTCGATATTGCCGATCAGAACGGTTTGACCTGCGCGAATTTTCGCCGTCTTGCGCAACTCCTGTTTTCCGTCGACGTGTACGTCTCCCGATGCGACGATCACCTTACCGGCGCCTCCGCTATCGCATACGCCGACCAGTTTGAGCAACTGATTCAATTCGACGAATTCGCTATTTAACCGAAAGGTAACTGACTGCATGATTCTATAATTTCACCGCATGTTCGCGTGTCGAATGGAACCTCAGCTGCGGCCAGCGCTCCTGTGTCAGCTCGAGATTGATGTTGGACGGCGCAAGGTAGGCGAGATTTCCCGCAGCGTCTAATGC
>JBAVXA010000268.1:0-9767 GCA_049698095.1 Burkholderiales bacterium | reverse complement strand
AGTCGCGGAATTCCTTGGTCATGGCTTCTTTGAAGGCCACCGCTTTGCCGGCGATGACGTGCATCAGCGGCCCGCCCTGAATGCCGGGGAATATCGCCGAGTTGATCAGCTTGGCAAGCTCTTCCTTCTCTGTCAGCACGATGCCGCCGCGCGGGCCGCGCAGGGTCTTGTGCGTCGTGCTGGTGACAAAGTCGGCAATGCCGACCGGGCTGGGGTAATATTTTGCCGCGATCAACCCGGCGTAATGTGCCATATCGACCAGCAAATACGCGCCTACGCTGTCGGCGATTTCACGGAAGCGTTTGAAGTCGATGTGCAGCGAATAAGCCGACGCACCGGCGACGACGATCTTCGGCTTGTGCTCAGCCGCGAGCTGCGCGACCTGGTCGTAATCGATTTCCTCTTTGTCGTTCAAACCGTAGGCGACGCCGTGATAAATTTTTCCGCTCGAGTTGACGCTCGCGCCATGGGTCAAATGCCCGCCGTGCGCGAGCGACATGCCGAGCATGGTATCGCCGGGTTTGAGCACGGCGTTATACACCGCCTGATTTGCCTGCGAGCCGGAATGCGCCTGCACGTTGGCAAACTTCGCGCCGAACAATTCTTTTACACGGTCGATGGCGAGCTGCTCCGCAATATCGACAAACTCACAGCCGCCGTAATAACGCTTGCCCGGATATCCTTCGGCGTATTTGTTGGTCAGCACTGAGCCCTGTGCTTCCATTACTGCAGGGCTGGTGTAATTTTCCGATGCGATCAATTCGATATGGTCTTCCTGCCGCTGGGTCTCGGCTTGCATGGCGTCCCAAAGTACGGGGTCGATATGTGCAATGGTATTTTTGGCGTGGAACATGGCGGCTCTCCCGATAGATTATTCAGAATTTCGGCTTATCGAATCTTATCACGGGCGTCGATTCGCATGAATGGGCGAGACAGGATAAACTGATTTTTTCATCCAGATAGCGCACCAGGCAGGATATAAAAATGCTAAATTATTCAAATAGATATGTATTATTCGTGTTCCTTGGGTGTGCCTCGATTGCGCAGGCAGGTTCGCTTGGGCATCTCAGCGCGACGAGCCTCGAATACGGCGCGCAGGACATCAATACCATCGGCTCGCCGAAAACAGTCACCCTGAGTAACACCGGCGATGCGAATCTCGTTATCAGGGACATGAAAATTTTCGGCGAATTTTCTCTCGGCGCGACTTACGCCTGCTACAACAGCGCCAGCGGGTGCGCCAAGCCGGTACTCCCTTGCAGCACCATTTCCCCCGGCCAAGGCTGTACCTTTAATGTGTGGTATACACCGGTAAACGACCCCGGCATAAATCAGACACAGAAATATACTGCCGTCGGATCGCTGCAATTTACGACGAACGCGGGGGATTCGAATACATCTGTCGCGCTGACCGGCACCACCAACCAGAATTCCTGTACAGTCACTTCAAGTGTGGCGCCTATCTCTTTTGCCACCACGCAAATTGGCGCCGCCAGCGTGGCGACGCAAATCATCCCGATTACGGCAGGCGCCTCGCCTCTGCCATTGGCCATTTCGGTGAATGGCGATTTCAGCCAAACCAACGATTGCACCACCACTCCTTTGCCCGCCAACAGTGCATGCAATATCACCGTGACCTTCAATCCGACTCTCGCCGGCACGCGCAACGGCAATATCTACTTCAATAACCTGCCGCATGTGTGCGGCTTTGCCGATGCTTTGTTGCAAGGTTTCGGCAGCGGAACGAACCTGAATCCGCCGGCAAATGCCGGCACGCCGGTCAACCCGACACTCCCGGCGCAGGCCGATCCCAACGCCGGCAAAGACACCGGGGGAACGACCGACAAGACGACAGACATCAAAGGTTGCACCATCGGACGCGGTGGCGCATTTGATCCGATACTGCTGCTGCTTACGCTGATCGCCGTTTATAGTTTAAACAGACACTGCGGCAAACGGGTAAGCAAACTTGATTAAACACTGTCTGCCGGATGGTAGTCGGCGCCATCAAGATCTCGAATAGGTTTGTCATGTCTCCGAAAAGACTCATAGTCCTGATTATTACCAGTTTTTCACAAGTAGCCTTCGCGGTACCGCTTGGCAATATCGAGCCTTATGTTCTGCAATTCAACCACCCGGATACGAGCAGCAGCAGCGCACCGAAGCGCGTCACCCTGAGTAACACCGGCAGCACCACGCTTACGCTCACCGACATGAAAGTCCCGCCGGAGTTTTCACTTGGCGATCCCTGTTTCACCGAAGGAGTTGCCTGCTTCAGAAAACCGGACTTGCCTTGTACTGCGATTGAGCCGGGAAAGGCCTGTACGTTCAACATCTGGTACACGCCCTCGACCAGACCGGGTACGAGCGGCTCGGCGCGATTTTATAGCGACGCAATCGGCAGCCCGCATTCCGTTACGCTGACCGGCATCAACGAACCAGTCGCGCAATGCAGTCTTTTTTTGCCGGCTGCACCGTTGACGTTTTCCGATATCACAGTCGGCGCAACTGATCCCACCTTGCAAACCTTCAGCGTGACCAACGATTCCGCAGCGAGCCAAACCCTCGCCGCGCATGCATCAGGGGATTTTTTCATCGACCCCGCGACAACGAGTTGCGGAGCAGTTCTCGGGGCAAAGCAAACGTGCAAGCTCAATATCGCGTTTCATCCGACGGTGAGCGGCGATCGAAGGGGGTACGTCGGCTACGCTTCAGATGATCTTTGTCCCGGAATCAAAGGGCGATATCTGTTCGGTAGAGGCGCCGGCTCCAGTCCCAACAATCCGGCTGCCGAAGGCCCGCCGGTCAATCCGACACTCCCGACGCAGGCCGATCCCAACGCCGGCAAAGACACCGGGGGAACGACCGACAAGACGACTGACAGCAAAGGCTGCAGTATGGGCAAGGGCGGCGCGTTCGATCCCATGCTGCCTTTGCTGATGTTGGGCGCCATGTTGAGGCCCTTTAAAAACCGCGCACGTTGATTTTGGATGAACAAGGGCGGATGGAACCGCTGATTTCTGCCCGCAGACATAACTTCCAGCAAAGGGCATTCACCCCAAATATTTTTGGCAAAGACCTGATTGTGCAACGAGCACATGGACTACGGAAATCAACGGTCGTAATATTGAGCAGGTCAGCCTAAGTGATCTTTAGGATAAACAAATGTCAAAAAAAATAAATGGCAACATCGTTTTATTATTGCTACTGACACCTGCGGCTTTTGCCAATCCCCTGGGAAACTTAAATCCAAGTGGGTTGGCTTTCGGCGTACAAGCAGTTGGCACTAACAGTCTTCCTCAGACAGTAACTCTGAGCAACACTGGCAGTACTACTCTGGTTCTAAGTGATATCAAGCTGTCATCCGAATTTTCGCTCGGCGACCCATGTTTTACCGAAGGTGAGCAGTGTCTCGTCGCACCCAAATTGCCGTGCACAACCATTGAGCCGGGCAAAGGCTGTACATTTAACGTTTGGTATTCACCGAAAACCATCCGCGGCCGCACTGGGTTATTAAGATTTTATTCCAATGCGGTTGGAAGCCCGCACACAGTACTGCTCGTAGGCCAAACAGATTTATTGTGCCCCCAGCCAACTCCGTTGCCATACCACGGCGATTTTGCCGACACGCCTGTAGGTCAAGTCAGCTCGCAAATATTGACTTTTCCTTTCACGCCAGACGCACATACTTGGGGAGATTTTTTTATTCAGTCCATAGACTGCGGAGCAAGCCAACCCGCTGCACAATCATGCACTGTGAAAGTTGCATTTTTGCCGAGCGTCGCCGGACAGCGCCTAGGCAAGCTGAATTTATTTCCTCACGGTACCTGTTCGCTGAATTTAATAAGCCTATTCGGAAATGGCACGGGCGCAAATATTAGCAACCCCGCCTTGCCCAGCATGCCGGTCAACCCGAGCGTGAACGGTCTTCCAACCCCCACACCTACGCCTACGCAGATACCAGTGGATTCGGTGCCGCCTGTCCCTTCAGCCAATACGGGTGGCTGTGCAATTGGCAATAGTGGCGGAATAGATCCGGTTCTTATATTACTCACTTGTATCGCGCTTTTTCGTTTGTCGAGAAGAAAAATATGAGTCTCGACTAGTCCATACACAAAAACGACGCATGGGGCGCGGTTTTTTTGTGGGGCGGGTATCAAAGTGTGCCCGCTTAAATTCAGCAGCGTGGGCACCCTTACGCTTTGCCCGTCCTACAAAACCGCCCTAAAACTTTTCACCACGGAGACACAGAGTGCATCGATAAGCAGATTCCTCGCTACGCTCGGAATGACAAGAAGTATTTTACTTTCGCCTTCATCTTCCATTCCTTATCCTTCATCCTTCGTCCTTCGTCCTTCGTCCTTCCGCCCTCATCCTTCACTTCACCAAAACTTTCCCGGCAAAATCCCCTGCCTTCACCACGGTAAATTTTGCCGGATCGATATGCCTGCGCATCGCCGCGGTAATGACTTCCGGTGTCAGCGCAGCTATTTTCTGTTCCAATTCTTCGTTCCATTTGAAAGTGCGGCTCAGATAGAGATAGTTCGCCTGCGTTCCGGCCATCGTTCCGTCCTGCGCCCGATTCACTTTATACGATTGCAGCAATCCCGATTTCGCCGCGGCGATTTCGTCGGCGGTGAATCCGTCTTTCAGTGCGCGCGCGATTTCTTCGTTGAAGGCAGTTTCGAGTTTGGCGACGTTCTGCGGCGCGTAAATCGCGTTACCGCCGAAGGTCGCTACTTTGTCGTGCGAACTGACCTGCAGGAACGACGCGACGCCGTAACTCAAGCCTTCCTTTTGGCGGATGCGCGTCGCCAGACGCGAATTCAGGAACCCGCCGCCCATCATGTAATTACCCAGAACGATCGCCGGATAATCCGCATCGTCGTCGCGCAGGGTGAAGGGAATGCCGGCGACGAAAACAGCATTGGCTTTATCGGGCGTTTCGAGGGTCTGGTTCCTTGCGTCCGCGCTCGGCAATTTGCTCACCAGTCGCGCAAACGGTTTCGGGCTGGACCATTTCTCCAATCCGCCGGCGGCAATCTGCGTCACCGCGCCCTCATCGAAGTCGCCGACTACGGCCAGTTGCGCGTTCGACGCACCGTAAAACGCGGTGTGAAACGCTTTCACATCCTCCAGCGCGACGGCGTTGACGTCGGCAATGGTTTCATCAAATGTGCCGGTGTAGCGCGGGTCGCTCTTCTGATACGCGTTCAGCAAACGGTTGAACGTATTGAAACCCAGTGCCTGCGGATCGCGCTTTTGCGCTTCAAGGCCGGTGAGCATCTCGCGCTTCAGCTGCGCGAATTCACCTTCAGGGAAAATCGGATCGCGCATCGCCTCGATTACCAGCTTCAAAACCGCCGGCAAATTTTCGCGTGTGGTCTGGATGCTAGCATTGGCACTCATCGCGTTGCCGCTGATATTCACCTGTGCTTTCAGCTTGTCGAATTCGTCCTGCAACTGCTGTCGCGTCAGGCGTTTGCCACCGCGCGTCAGCATGCTGCCAGTCATCGAGCCTGCAGGACCCTTGCCCTGCAGACTGGCCTCGTCACCGAAACGTAATTGCAGATTGGCGTTCACTGTCGCGCCGCGGGTTTTTTTTGCCAGCAGGGCAAGCTGCAGCCCGCCTGGTAGTACAATGCGTTTGGTGCGCGCTTCGATGTTCGCAGGCGACGGGTCGAAATTCTCGCCCTGAGCGACCGCTTCACCGCCTTTGTAATCCTTCAACAGCGCGGCCACATTCGGCACGGCGGGAATTTCAGCGCGGTCCGGTTTATCGGTCGGGATGAATTGACCGAGCGTACGATTGCTCGGCTTGAAATATTTATCGGCGATGCGCTGAACGTCGGCGACGGTCAGTTTTTTTACCCGATCACGGTCATAAAACAGCAAACGCCAATCACCGAGCGCAATAGTCGAAGTCAAACCTATCGCCGCACTTTCGGTAGCGGCAAGATTCAAATCAAACTGCTTCAGATATTTGCTGCGCGCACGTTCCAGCTCTTCCGCCGTGATCGGCTCGGTGGCCAGCGCTTCGATATTTTTCAGCATCGCATCGCGTGCCGGCTCCATAGGATCGGCCTTGCTCAGCGTGGCAAAAAATAAACTCAAGCCCGGATCGTGAAATTGACCGGAAAAACCACCCACGCTGGCTGCCAGCTTTTTTTCCACCAGTGCTTTATGCAGACGACCAGTAGGCGTGTCGGATAATATGGTGTTGAGCATTTGAATCGCGGCGAAATCATCATGCTGCGCCGAGGGAACGTGATATGCCAGCGACAGCAGTTGCACGTCGCCTACACGACGAATAACAAAACTACGCTCGCCGTCCTGCACCGGCTCGACGGTATATAAGGTATCAAGTTTGCGCGTCGGTCGCGGAATCGGCGCGAAATATTTACTCACCAGCGCCAGTGTTTTGTCCGGATCGATTTTTCCCGCCACCACCAGCACGGCGTTATCCGGCTGATAATGCTTTTTGTAAAACGCCTGCAGACGCTCGATGTTCACATTTTCAATATCGCTGCGATTACCGATGGTGGATTTGCCGTTGTTGTGCCAATCGTAGGCGACGCTGGTGATGCGCTTGTACATCACGCTTTGCGGGTTGTTCTCGCCCGATTCAAATTCATTACGCACCACAGTCATCTCGCTGTCGAGATCTTTTTTCGCAATGAACGAATTCACCATGCGGTCGGCTTCGAGGTCGAGCGCCCATTCCAGATTGGTATCGGTGGCAGAAAAGGTTTCGAAGTAATTGGTGCGGTCGAGCCAGGTCGTGCCGTTCGGGCGCGCGCCGTGTTCGCTCAATTCTTTCGGAATATTCGGATGCCTCGGCGTGCCTTTGAACACCAGATGTTCGAGCAAATGCGCCATGCCGGTTTCCCCGTAATTTTCGTGGCGCGAGCCGACCAGGTACGTGATATTAACCGTGGCGGTTTCTTTCGACGGATCGGGAAACAGCAGCACGCGTAATCCGTTCTGCAGGCGATATTCGCTGATGCCCTCAACCGATGTGACGAATTCCATTCCCTGCGGTAATGGCGCTGCGACTGCCGGCAATGCCGCTACGATGCTCAGCACGGTCATGCTTTGCAACGCCGTGAACCAACGTTTCCAATCAGGCATGTCAAACCCTCCGATAAACTATATTTTATAATCATATACTTATAACATTTCTATAAAAACAGGAAGACTGCTCCAATATGACCGCACGCGGGATCGAAAATTCGAGCTGGTCCTATTTCGAACCCGCTTCTGCGCCTCGTTGCCGCGCCGCCTCGAACAAACAAACCCCGCTCGCCACCGACACGTTCAGGCTTTCCACAGTGCCGCGCATGGGAATACGCACCAGCGCGTCGCAAGTCTCCCGGGTTAACCGCCGCATGCCCTCGCCCTCGGCGCCGAGCACCAGGCCAAGCGGGCCCGTGAGTTTGGCCTGATACAGGTCTTGCTGCGCTTCATCATCCGTCCCTACCAGCCAGATATTCTGTTGTTTCAGTTCGCGCATGGTGCGCGCAAGATTGGTAACCGTGATATACGGGACGGTTTCGGCTGCACCGGATGCAACTTTTGCCACCGTTGCATTCAGACCGACGGCGCGGTCCTTCGGCGCGATGACCGCATGCACGCCTGCCGCATCGGCAACGCGCAAACAGGCGCCGAGATTATGCGGATCGGTGACGCCATCGAGCAATAACAAAAATGGCGGCACGGACAGATTTTCCAGCACGTCCTCAATGTACGCTGCGAGTTGCACCGGCTCGACACCGGCGACGACACCCTGGTGGCGGGCAAACCCGGTCATGCCATCTAGGCGTTTGGCGTCGACCAGCATCACGCGGATATGGCACGACTCGGCGAGCGCAATGAGATCCTGCGCACGCCGGTCAGTGCGCGAATTTTCGACAAACAGTTCTCTCACGCTCGCCGCGCTGGAACGCAAACGGCTGGTCACGGCGTGAAAGCCGTAAATCAGGGTGAGTTTCGCCAAGTTATTTATCTATAATAATCAAATAGGTAAGCAGCTATCTGGTTTTTGCTTGTTTGCCGGTTTTTTTGGCTACTTTTTTCGCAGCGACCTTCGCCAGCGGCACTCGATGCGGCAGCATCGGCGCGGAATCTTTACCAGATTTTTCATCAACCATGGCAAAATCCATTTTGGTGGTTTCCAGATCGACACGCGCGATTTTGATTTTCACACGGTCGCCGATGCGGTATTGCTTGCCGGTGCGTTCGCCGAGCAAACGATGTTTTGCCTGATCGAAATGAAAATAATCGGTGCCGAGCTCGGAAATGTGTACCAGTCCCTCGACGTACACATCGTCGAGCGCGACAAAAATGCCGAAGCTGGTGACGGAACTGACAGTGCCGCTGAATTCTTCGCCGACCTTGTCCTGCATGTAATAGCATTTGAGCCAGGCTTCCACGTCGCGCGTGGCGTCGTCGGCGCGGCGTTCCGTCTGCGAGCAATGCACGCCAAGCTCCGCCCACTTCCCGGCAGGATTATATTTTTGTCCGTCGAGCACCGCCTTGATCGCGCGATGCACCAGCAAATCGGGATAGCGGCGAATCGGCGAAGTGAAATGCGCATACGCTTCATACGCCAGGCCGAAATGGCCGACATTGTCCGGGCTGTATACCGCCTGCTGCAGCGAACGCAACATGACAGTCTGCAGCAGGCGCGCATCCGGGCGCGGCTTGATTTTCTCTAGCAGCGCCGCGTAATCTTTTGCCTGCGGCGCATCGCCGCCGCCCAACTGAAGGCCGAATTCCTTGAGGAACTCGCGCAGCGCCTCAAGTTTGATGTCGGTCGGGCCTTCATGAATTCGGAAAAGGGTAGGTTGTTTGTTTTTCGCGAGGAAGTCCGACGCGCTGACATTGGCGGCCAACATGCATTCTTCGATCAATTTGTGCGCGTCGTTGCGTATTACCGGAATAATTTTTTCAATTTTCCCTTTATCGTCGAAAATCATTTGCGTTTCGGTCGACTCGAAATCGATCGCGCCGCGTTTGGCGCGCGCCTTCAAAAACACCTTGAATAATTTGTACAGATTCTGAACCTGCGGCAACACGTTGGCATATTGTTGCGCATCCGCGCATTGCGGGTCCTGCAACATTGCCCACGCCTTGGTGTAGGTCAAGCGCGCCTTGGAATGCATCACTGCAGGGTAAAATTCATATTCCCTGATGTCACCGTTTTGCGTCACTTTCATGTCGCACACCATGCACAGGCGGTCGACCTCGGGATTGAGCGAGCACAGCCCGTTGGACAGCACTTCCGGCAACATGGGAATCACGCGGCGCGGAAAATACACCGAATTGCCGCGAAGATACGCTTCGCGGTCGAGCGCGTCTTTTGGTTGCACATAATGACTGACGTCGGCAATCGCGACGATGAGACGGAAGTCTTTGCCCTTCGGTTCGCAGAAAACGGCATCATCGAAGTCGCGCGCGGTCTCGCCGTCAATGGTCACCAGCGGCAACTCGCGTAAATCCTTACGGCCTTTGATATCAGCATTGCCGACAATCACGGAGAACTTTTTGCTCGCCGCTTCCACGTCCGCCGAAAATTCATGCGGCAGGTCGTGTTTGCGCAGCGCGATTTCAATTTCCATGCCGGGGTCAGCATAGTTACCCAGCACTTCGACGATGCGCGCAATCGGCTCGGCGTGCTTCGACGGTTGCTGCACGATTTCTGCGATGACCACTTGCCCGGGCTTGGCGTCGAGGCTGCCGCCGGCTTCGATAAGAATGTCCTGGTT
>JBAVXA010000267.1:0-18759 GCA_049698095.1 Burkholderiales bacterium | reverse complement strand
CATCGCTAGAATAAAGCCATTAACATAAATAAAAATAAACAAATAAAACAAATAGTTATATAAAAATATAATTATTTTCCGCAAATTCCTTGACATTATAAATATTGGGATTAAAATCCCAATTCATACTATGAATACTCGATCGCTGGAACAAACTCTTCATGCCGCCGTAATCGCGTTGCTGCGGCCGTTGGTGAGAATTTTACTTAAACATGGTATCGCCTATGACACCTTCGCTGACCTGAGCCGTTGGGTTTACGTGGATGTTGCAGACAAAGAATTCGGCTTGCCGAACCGCAAGCAATCTGCGTCGAGGGTGTCCATAATTACCGGTCTGTCGCGCAAGGAAGTAGCCAGACTGCAGGAAATCGCGCCGCTCGACGTACATAAGGAAGCGGAAGAATACAACCGCGCGGCGCGCGTGATCAGCGGCTGGTTGCGCGACTACCCGGGTACGAATACCGGCGAGCCGGCGCCCTTGCACCTGACCCAGGGCGAAAACAATTTCGCCGCACTGGTAAAACGCTACAGCGGCGATATGCCGGCGCGAGCGGTAATGGATGAGCTGATGCGCGTGGGCGCGGTGGAAAAACTGGCAGATAATACGATCCGTTTAATTAGCCGCACTTATATACCACACACATCGGATGCATCGAAAATTGCCATCATGGGCCGCGATGTCAGCGATTTGATTAATACCATCGACCATAACCTGTCGTGTAAGCCGGAGCAGACATTTTTTCATCGAAACGTGTTTTCCAACAATCTGCCCGATGAAGCGCTTGATTTGGTGCGGACCGAAACAGCGCGACATGCACAGGCTCTGCTGGATATCGAAAACACGTTATTGGCGAAGCATGACCGCGATGCGACAAAGAATAGCGGTGGCACGGGAAGAAACCGTGCATCGATTGCGATTTTCTATTTCCAGGAAAAGTTCGACCCGGATAAAAACTGACATCCGACGCTGTCGCCGGATCGTAATTGAGAAACGTTAATGCAAAGATCAGCCGAATGGAGCAAAAAATGAAAGTTTTTGCCAGACACCAGCTTAAGTATTTGCACGCCCTGGCGCTCGCAGTCGTCATCGGCGCGTGCGGCGGCACCAAGGTTGCCGATGTCGGCACCAGCGGCACCGGCATCGTTGCCTCGGGAACCATCTCCAGCTTCGGTAGCGTATTCGTCAACGGCGTGAAATTCTCTACGTCCGCATCGACCGTCATCACAGACGACGGCGCCGCGAAGACCGAAGGCGATCTGAAAGTCGGCCAGGTGGTCGAAATCAAAGGTAATCCGGTCGACGCCACTAACGCGTCGGCAAACAGCATCGCCGTGACGAAGGAAATCAAAGGCCCGGTTGATGTTGTCTTCGACGCTGTCGCCAGGACTTTGGGTGTGCTGGGGCAAAAGGTGCTGATCGACAACAACACTATCGTCGATAACAACACTGGTGCGGCTGGATTGGCCGGCCTCGCATTGGGAACGCAAGTGGAAGTCAGCGGGTTTCGCGAGGCGGCGGGTATCCGCGCAACGCGCATCGAAGCGCAAAACATTGCCGTAAAACAATTCAAACTTCGCGGCGTTATCGATGAAATATTGAGCGCGTCGTCGTTCAGAGTCGGCGATACCAAAGTTAATTATGCCGGGATTAACGTGCAAAACCTTCCGCTCGGCGGGATGGTGCGCGGTTTGGCGGTTGAAGTGCGCGCCGCGGCCGCGCCGGTGGACAAGACCGTCGTCGCCACAAGTATAGAAGTAAAAAGCGGCGTTGACGGAAAGACTGGCGACAAGGCCGAAGTCGAAGGAATTATTTCTGCTTACGACGGTAACTGCAAATTCAACGTTGGAATCCAGCCGGTGGATGCCTGCGGAATTGTGCTATTTGAAAATGGCACCAGAGCGGATTTTGCCGACAGCAAACGTATTGAAGCCGAGGGCGCGCTGAACAATAACGGCGTGATGGTCGCGAGTAAAGTGCAGTTCAAGGCCGGCGGCGGCGGCGGCAGTGAAACCGACCAGGCAAATGTGAAATTTTCAGCACTGGTTCAAAGCACTGCTGGCAATTCCGTTAGTGTTTTGGGTAAATCCATCAGCGTGAACAACAATACTCAGTTCGAAGACGAAAAAGATAACCAGCGGCCGTTCAACTTATCCAACTTCGTCGCCATCTTGAAGCCGGGCGATCATGCAACGATTACCGGGTATGTCGACGGTAGCGGCAACCTTGTCGCCACCCGCGTTCAGCGTGACGGACGTAGCGAAGTATCTGCCCAGGGGCGGCTTGAGTCACTGATTGGCGGCCTCCTGTCGGTTCAGGGCATCAACGTTTCGATCGGCACGAGCACAGCATTCAAACGCGACGACGCCACCATAACCTTCAGCGAGTTCCAATCGCGCGTTGCAATCGGCCGGACGATCGTCAAGGCGAAAGGCAGCAACAGCGGCATTGCCGACAACACGATTAATGCGACTGCAGGCGAGGTCGAAATTGAAGATTGATTTGGTTTATTTTTGTATAAAGCAGTTTATTCAGGAGATACCCATGATTCATTTTAAACCCCTTCAGGTTTTTGCCATCGCGATCGTTACTTTGTTCGTTGCCTCGTGCGGCGGCGGCAATACCTACGTTGCCGATATTGGCACAGGCGGAACTGGCGTCGCATCCGGCTCCATTTCGGGTTTCGGCAGCGTCTATGTCAACGGCGTGAAGCACAAGACATCGACGGCCAAGATCACCGATGACGATGTAGAAGACAATGTCATTATCAGCGAAGACAAACTCAAGGTAGGCCAGGTAGTTGAAATAAAAGGCCGGGCTGAAGATTCCAGAAACAGTGTTGCTGAAATAATGGAAAAGGCCGCAGAAGTCAAAGGCCCGGTCGATAGCGTTTATGATGCTGCGAGCAAAACCATCAAAGTCATGGGCCAGACAGTATTGATTGACAACAACACGTCGATCGATAACAACCTCGGCGCTAACGGCGTTAGCGATTTGAAGGTCGGCGACCTGGTCGAAGCACACGGCTTTCGCAACGCAGCCGGCGTGATTGTCGCGACGCGCATCGAAAGACAAGGTCCGATCGCGCAATATCGCGTACGTGGCTTTATCTCTGGCCTCGACACGACGAAAAAAGAATTTAAAATCGGCGATCTGGTGGTCGACTACGGCTCGGCGCAAATCGTCCCTACCGGCGCAATATTGGCTGACGGATTGCGCGTCGGTGTTAAAGCGCAGAATGCGCCCGACGCAACCACCGGCAAGCTAACGGCGATAAAAGTCAAAGTAAAAAAAGCCGAGGATGTCGGCAGATCAGAGCTTGAAGGCGTAATTACCAAGTTCACATCCGCAACCGATTTTGAAATCAACGGCATCAAGGTTACTACCAGCGCCAGCACGGTGTATGAACACGGAACGGCGGCAGACCTGAAAGAAGGCGCCAGAGTCGAAGCCAAAGGTGCCGTGACAAATGGTGTGCTCACAGCGACCAGGATCGAGTTCCAATCCAGAGGCGACAACCTGAATCAGGATTCGTCCCGCATTCGGTTATCAGGATTGGTCGCGGCTTCCAGCGCGACGGATAAAACCGTAACGATACTCGGGCAGAAATTCATCGTGAACGATGCCACCCGGTTTGAAGACCGCGTTGCCGACACACGACCGTTCAATATCGCCAACTTCGACACCTTGGTGAAAGCCGGCGCCCATGTGCAGGTTATCGCTTACAAGAGAGGCGCCGATCTCATCGCCACTCGCGTCGAAGTCAACAACGCAACCGGCGCATTTGTACAAGGTGCGCTGGGTCCCGGGGCTACCGCGAGCAGCACGTCACTTTTGATCCAGGGCGTGAATGTCAAAATCGACAGCGGCACCAAATTCTATGCCGGTGATGAACGACACGGTGGCGCGATTGCCGATTTGGCGGCGTTCCTCGCCAAAGCACCGGCCGGCACGATCGTCAAAGCCAAATCCAAAGCCACCCCACTCGCAGGCGACACCTCAATCGACGCGACTGGCGCCAATCAGGGCGAATTGGAAACCGAAGACTGAAGCACCTCCTGTAGTATGCAGCAACTTGAACGGCCCGCTCTGGGGGCCGTTTTTTTACATAGGCAAATCGTTGCCAGTCGTACGAGCTGACAGAAATACATTCGGTTGGCGCCACATGCAGCCACTTTATTTATGCGACGAGCTTATGCGGGAAGTATCACCCGCCAATACCCGACATCGACCCAGCGGTTGAACTTGAATCCCACTTCGCTTAAGTGCGCGGCTTTTTGCATGCCGAATTTTTCGTGCAGGCGGATACTGGCTTCGTTGGGCAATGCGATGACGCCGATAACAACATGGATGGATCTTTCACGCAGCGAGGCAAATAACGCGTCGTAAAGCGTGCTTCCGATTCCCTTTGCGGCAAAGTTTGGATCCAGATACACCGTGCATTCCAGCGTATGACGATAGGCGGCGCGGGCGCGCCATTTCGATGCATAGGCGTAACCGACGACCCCCGAATGATCCTCGGCTACCAGCCACGGCAAGTTCGCGCATTGGATTTCATTGACGCGCGCCGCCATGTCGTCGACGCCCAACGCGATTTCTTCGAAGGTGATGACGCTATTGAGAATGTAATAATTATAAATCTCGGCGATGGGTCCGGCATCGCGCGGTTCCGCCTCGCGTATTTTTACGCTCATACTTAGTATATAATTAACTAATTGATTATATTAGATATTTTTAATCACACGTTAAAGCGGAAGTGCATGACATCGCCGTCCTTGACGATATAGTCTTTGCCTTCAAGGCGCATTTTCCCGGCTTCCTTGGCGCCATGCTCGCCTTTGAATTGCACGAAGTCGTTGAAAGCGATCACTTCGGCGCGGATAAAGCCGCGTTCAAAATCGGTATGAATGACGCCTGCCGCTTGTGGTGCCGTGCTGCCTTTGTGCACGGTCCACGCGCGGACTTCCTTGACGCCTGCAGTAAAATACGTTTCCAGTCCGAGCAAGGTGAAGGCCGAGCGAATCAGGCGATTGAGCCCCGGCTCTTCGAGGCCCATGTCTTCGAGAAATACTTTTTTATCGGCATCGTCGAGGTCGGCAATTTCGGCTTCGAGCGCAGCGCAGATGGCAACGACGGGCGCGTTTTCTTTTTTCGCATACTCGCGCACTTTGTCCAGCAGCGCGTTGTTTTCAAAGCCGTGATCGTTGACGTTTGCCACATACAGCGCCGGCTTGGCGGTGATCAGACAAATCGGTTTCAGCATCGCCTGCTCGTCAGCGTCGAGATTCATGCCGCGCACCGGCAAGCCCTGATTCAAATGCTTTTCCACGCGTTCAAGCAATGCCGCCATTTTGATCGCTTCCTTGTCGCCGGCGCGGGTAAGTTTGTTGGTGCGCACAATGGTTTTTTCCACAGTGCCCAGATCGGCCAGCGCAAGCTCGGTATGAATGACTTCAATATCGTCGATGGGGTCGATTTTTCCCGCGACGTGGACCACATTCTCGTCGACAAAGCAGCGCACGACGTGGGCAATGGCATCCGTCTCGCGGATATTGGCGAGGAACTGGTTGCCCAAGCCCTCGCCTTTCGACGCGCCGGCGACGAGGCCGGCGATATCGACAAATTCGACAATCGCCGATTGCACTTTTTGCGGATTCACGATTGCAGCGAGTTGTGCAAGGCGTGGATCCGGTACTTCGACAATACCGATATTCGGCTCGATGGTGCAGAACGGATAATTCTCTGCCGCAATTCCTGCTTTGGTCAGCGCATTGAATAATGTGGACTTGCCGACGTTCGGCAGACCAACGATACCGCATTGAAGACTCATGGTTTTTCCTGAACTGGTTTTGTATCGCCTGGTTTGGTTTGGGAGTGCAGTTCCTTCATCGCCGCGCTGTGGTCGCCCTTCACGATTTGCGGCCATAATTTCAGTGCGCGCCGCATGGCCATTTCGATTTCGTCCATTTCATCGCAACTGGGTTGATGCAACACGTAATCGACAACCTGGTCGCGATCACCCGGATGGTCAATGCCGATGCGCAGGCGCCAGAAATCCGACGAGCCGAGATGGGCGATCAAGTCTCTCAGCCCGTTATGACCGCCGTGCCCGCCGCCTTTTTTCATGCGCGCCACACCGTTGGGCAAATCGAGTTCATCGTGTACCACCAGGATTTCTTCGGCTTCGAGGCGATAGAAACGCGCGGCCGCGCCGACCGACTGACCGGATTCATTCATATAGCTCAGCGGTTTCAATAGCCACACGTCGCAGGCGGATTTATTCACGCGTGCAATTTCCGCGCCGAACTTGGCGTCGCGATTGAACCGCGCGCCGGTTTCTGCCGCGAGCTGGTCGACCCACCAGAAACCGGCGTTATGGCGCGTATCGCGATATTGGTTTCCCGGATTACCGAGGCCGACTATCAGTTTGATCGGATTCATGGCGATATTATCGCGCCTATTAAAATCGATTTGCACAAAAAATGAAGCCCGTCGGTTCGACGGGCTTCGATACATTCAGCAGTGAAAAATTATATCTACTTCTTCTTGTCGTCTTTTTTCGCATCCTTGCCTGCTGCGGCAGGGGCTGCTTCTTTTTCTTTCTGCTTGGCGGCGGGCACGTCTGCCGCCGCGGTAGCCGAGGCAGTAGCCGCTTCTTCCGAGGCGACGGCACGAGGAATGATGATGGTTGCTACCGGCGGATCTTCTTTTTTGGTGCTGTGAACAAATTCGACGCCTTTGGGCAACGATACCTGCGACAGGTGAAGCGAGTGACCGGCGGACAGATTGATGAGGTCAACTTCGATGAACTCGGGCAAATCTGCCGGCAGACATGAAATGTCTATTTCGTTCATGACGTGGCTGACGATACCGCTGGAAATTTTCACCCCAGGGCAGATGTCGGCGTTCTTGAAGTGGAAGGGTACTTTCATGTGCAACTTTTTATTCGCATCAATGCGCTGAAAATCCACATGCAGGACGATTTCGCGGAACGGGTGACGCTGCACATCGCGCAGCAAAACCTTTTCGTTCTTGCCATCGAGTTCCATGGTCAAAATGGACGCGTGAAAAGCTTCGCGGCGCAACTGGTGGTACAGCGCATTGTGATCAAGTTCGATGGTGGTGGGGGCTTTATCTGCACCGTAGAGAATGCCTGGGACTTTTTCGGCAATGCGCAGGCGGCGGCTCGCTCCGGTGCCCTGTGCTTTGCGGGTTGTTGCTTTGACGACGATATCCATTTTTTGCTCCTGAGTTTTCGTTTACCGCGACCAGCAAACGATGTTAAAAAAAATCTATATAAATCAATTGGTTAAAACTATTCCATAAATAACGAACTGACGGAATTCTCTTCGCTGATACGCTTGATGGTTTCTGCCAGCAAGCCAGCAATGCTTAACGAACGTATTTTTTTACATTGCTGCGCTGCCGGGCTTAACGGAATGGTGTCGGTTACCACCAGTTCGTCGAGCACTGAATTGCTTACCCGCTCAATCGCTTTGCCCGACAACACGGGATGTGTGCAATACGCAAGAACGTGCCTGGCGCCGCGATCTTTCAGCGCCTGCGCCGCCTCGCACAAGGTGTTCGCAGTGTCGACCATGTCGTCCATGATGATGCAGGTGCGATCCTTGACTTCGCCGATCACGTTCATCACTTGCGCAACGTTAGGCTTGGGACGGCGCTTGTCGATAATGGCGAGATCGGCTTCGAGCCGTTTCGCCAGCGCCCGCGCGCGCACCACCCCGCCAACGTCTGGCGACACGATCATCAAATCCTGGTAATCATGCTTCCACACGTCGCCGAGCAATATCGGCGTCGCGTAAATGTTGTCGACCGGTATATCGAAAAAACCCTGAATCTGGTCCGAGTGCAAATCCATTGTGAGCACGCGGTCAACGCCAACGCCGGACAACATGTTCGCGACGACTTTTGCCGTAATCGCGACGCGTGCCGAGCGCGGACGGCGGTCTTGCCGTGCATAACCGAAATAAGGAATCGCGGCGGTGATCCGCCCTGCCGACGAGCGCCGCAGCGCATCGGCCATGACCATGATTTCCATCAGGTTGTCGTTGGTCGGGGCGCATGTCGATTGCAGGATAAACACGTCTTTGCCGCGCACATTTTCCATTAACTCGATGTTCACCTCGCCGTCGGAAAAACGACCGACCGTCGAGCGTCCAAGATGAATGTTAAGGTGCCGCGCCACTTCTTCGGCCATTTTTGTATTGGCGCTACCGGCGAACACCATCAAGTTATCGTATGCCACGGCCTATCCTAAAAAATGCATTGGGGCGGTTGTCCGCCCCATGTTGCTGGACCTAAACGCGCCAAAAAATCCTGGCTGGGGAGGTAGGGATCGAACCTACGAATGCCGGAATCAAAATCCGGTGCCTTACCACTTGGCGACTCCCCAAAAACTTGCTCGGATTCATCAGGGCCCGGACGAGACAACCCTAATCAATAAATTCATAGAGCGGATGCTGCATTAATCCCTGCGCGACAAAGCCGTGCATGCCGGCCGGTCGCCTGGCGAAAACTTTTTCGGCGTCGTCGCGCCGGGCAAATTCCGCAAATACGCATGCTCCGGAACCGCTCATGCGCGCGTCGCTGCCAAGCTCTTTGGCCTGCCCGTCCAGCCAGGCAAGATGCTGCGCGACTTCCGGATAATGTACGCTGACGACGGGCTGTAAATCGTTGTGGAATCCTTTCGCAAACGCGAAGGCTCGCTCGCTCGCCGAAAAGTCCAATATTTTGATTGGTTTCGTGTTTCGTGTCAATTCAGGTGCTGCGAAGACAACTGGCGTGGAAACCATGACAGGCGGTTGCAGCACCACATACCATGCGGGCGGTAACGCGAGCGCGTGCAAACGTTCGCCGACCCCCTCGGCGAACGCGTTGCGGCCAAAAATAAATACCGGCACATCGGCGCCCAACTGCAGAGCCAGAGCCTGCAGCTCCGCGCGCGCCAAGCCGCAGCCCCATAATTTATTCAATATAATCAATACAGTGGCGGCATCAGAACTCCCGCCGCCGAGGCCGCCGCCCAAGGGTAATTTTTTCTCCAGCTCGATGTCCGCGCCGCATTCGCTGCCAGTCGTTTGTTGTAGCAGACGCGCCGCACGCGCGCACAGGTCGGATTCGGCGCTGACCCCTTCAAGATCATTCACGCGCGCAATGACGCCATCATTCCGCAGGCGAAACCGCAGCACATCGCCGTGGGAGATAAAACGGAAAACCGTCTGGAGCAGGTGGTAGCCGTCAGGACGACGGCCGACTACGTGGAGAAAAAGGTTCAGTTTTGCCGGAGCCGGATAATCCGGTCCCGGCAAAATTTGTTTCATTTTTTCTACAGCTTATTGGCTGACGCGTGCAACCCAGTTGTCGACGGAGACCTTGATCGACAGGTCGCCACGCACGGCGGTAATGCGCCGCGGCACTTTGCCCGTCGTATCGCCTTCCGGCTTGAAGTATTCAGCATAGCGAATGTTCCAGCCATCCTGCGCCAGTGAATCAAACTGCCCTTGCGCGTTAGGCTTGGACTGGAATGCAGTAAGCGGCGAAGCGGTGCCCTGCACCCAATAATCCAATCCATTCAGCGGGAACTGGTAACCCAACGCTTTTTGCAGCAATTCCTCGCTGCTGCCGGACTGGAGAAAATGTCCTTCACTGGTCAACAACTCAAACCCGCCATTCTTTTGTGTCAGGAGTGCCAGCGTTTTGCCAGTCGGCGCCATCATCTGGATGTCCTGCTCTTCGCCATAACGCACCCACTTGATCTTGCCATGGTATTCGCCGCGCGTTCCGTCAATCACGTCGATCCTGCCATTCATGGAAAAAAAGCGCATTTTTTCCGCCGGCGCCTGGGCCGACGCGGAAAGGGCGAGACAGAGGGAAATAGCCGCAGCAATTGAAAAACCAGCCTTGCGAATAACCGAGATTATCGTCATGACACCACCTGAGAATAAATGTGAACGAGCCGCGATTGTAACGCTAAAGCGCGCTGGGAAAAAGGCTTGATGCGAAGTTTACAATCAGGCTTACTGGGCCATCGGGCCCAGCGACCAGCTATCCATTACCAGCTTGATCACCAGATCATCCCGGCGCAGAGTGATTTTTTTGGGCACCGCCTCGCCTTCGGCAGAGTGCTCGGGCGAGAAATATTCGGCGAACGAAATTTTCCATCCGTCCTGCATTAGCGATTCGATGCGCCCATCGGGAAATTTCTGTGCATCATATCTTGTCTTCGGCGCTGCACGCCCGAGCACCCAATGCTCGAGGCCGGCGACGGGTAGCGCAAATCCCATCGCGTCGCGCATGAGTTGTTCGGAATCATGCGATTGGAGCACGCGTTGATCGGCTGTGGTCAGCGTATATCCGCCGTCGTTTTTGTACAGCCGCGCGATCACCTGCCCCAACGGGGACAGGATTTCGATTTCGTGTATGTCGCCGTTTCGGTTCCAGCGCAGGTTGCCGAAATAGCCGTTTTCTGCCTGAGCGACACTGACGCGACCGGCAATTTGATATTGTGTAATTTGTTGTTCGATTACCGCGTTTGGCGGCACTGCCTGGGGGATCGCGGCGCACGCGGAGAGCCATAAAAAAATCCAGGCTGCAAAAAATTTCCATCGCTTTGACGGCAATAAATTTCGTTTGCTATGTCCAACCAAAAAAAAATTAATTAATATAATCAATTAGTTATATTAATTCTTTAATTTTTTCATGGTGGCTTCGAGGGATTCGTTTTGCGGGTGTTCTTTCATCGATGCGGTCAATATTTTCATCGCCTCGTCGCGCGCGCCTTGCGCCCACAATACTTCGCCCAGATGCGCGGCAATTTCCGCATCGGGCCTCTTTGCGTACGCGTCTTTCAGGATGGCCGCGGCTTTTTCCAGATTGCCGAGGCGAAAATGTACCCAGCCCAGGCTATCCTGGATGAACGGATCATCGGGGGACAGCGCATGCGCCTTTTCTATCAATTCCAGCGCTTCGGCGAGGCGCATATTTCGATCTGCGAAGGTGTAGCCGAGGGCGTTGTACGCCTGCGCATACTCCGGTGCAATTTGTATCAGGCGCCGCAAATCGCGTTCGAGCACATCGAATTTCTCCAGCTTCTCCGCCACCATGGCGCGGTCATACAGCAGATCCTGCGATTGCGGTTGCAATGCCAAGGCGCGGTCGAGTAAATCAAACGCTTCCTGATTGCGTTTGGCTTCGCGCAGCAGCGCCGTCTCGCTCAGCAGCACTTGATCGCGTTGCTCCTGCGTTTCAGCCTGAATGGTTTTGAGATGCGCGCGCGCCGCATCGAGTTTACCCAGCTTGCCGAGCAGGGCCGCGATTTTCAACTGCGCCGGGAAATATTGCTGGCCGCTACCGACCAGTTTATAGGCGGCTATCGCCTCCTCATAGCGTTTCGCGTCTTCGTGCAATTGCGCCACATAAACCTGGATCAGATCCGGTTCTTTGTAGTTATTCGCTTTCGCCTGCTTGAAATATTTTTCCGCGCCTTCATTGTCGCCGTTTTGATAAAGCAACAGCGCAATCGCCACCATCAAATCCGGATTGTTCGAGGCGCCGCCTAAAATGCTTTCAAATTCCGCCCGTGCCGCGGGGTAATTCTTATCCAATGCGTACAGCTGCGCCAGACTCAATCGCGCTTCACGCGCGGACGGATGCGCGGCGACAAATTTTTTCAAAAACCCCGCTGCAGCAATCGGCTTCCCGTCGGCCAACCGCAACGCGTCCGCGTGCAGCAATGCAGCCTGCTCCCAACCCGCTCTTAACTTCAGCGCAATAATGGTTTCGTTTTTGGCGACATCGAATTTCCTGGCGCTGAGGGCAGCCTGCGCGATAGCGAAATGCGACTCGGGCAGTTTTTCATATCCTTGCGCCACCTCGCGTACCAGCTGCAATACGCCGGCCTTGTCGGATTGCTTTGCCAGCAGGGCATTCATTTGCATGAACGTATTGCCGGCTTCGCCGCCTTCCGATGCAAGCAAGGCTTTAAGCGGCGCGACGGCATCGTCCAATTTGCCCTGGCTCACCAGCAGCGCGGTGACGGTTTGCGTGGCGCTGGTGGAATTCGGTTCCAGCTCTTTCCACAACTGGGCGGCTGCCAGTGCTTTGGGCAGTTGCCTTGCTGTGAGTGCTATTTGTGTGGCACGTTCGGCAATGCGCGGGTCGCGCGTCGATTTCGCCAAATCAAGATAAGCTTCGCTGGCAACGGCGCCCTGCCCGCGTTGATTGGCAACTTCACCGACCAGAAACGCATACAGCTTGTCGTCGTCCAATTCCTGCGCCGGCAAAGTACGTGGCGCGGCTTCGGCCTTGGCCATTTTTGCACGCACCGCTGCCATGCTCGGCACCTCGCTCGCAACGGGTGCTTCGCCGGTTTTGACCGGAGCGCTGGCGCATGCCGCCAAAGTAACCGCGACGCAAGCGGCGAGAACGAATTTCGGTGTCATAGTGATAAACCTGTTAGAGAGATTTGGATAAAAACGGGGCGCAGGGCGGCAATTCAATGGATGAGATTCGCAAAATTGAATATAGTTCTTCTGCATTCAAGCCAGTTTAGGTATATTTGCTGCACTCCACAAGCAGCCGATTATAATCGCCCATCATGCCAGTCAACGATTCCCACAGTGATATTCCGGCTCTCGGGCTCGACGCACGCGGTCTGACAAAAAAATACGGCCGCCACACGGCAGTGAATGGAGTCGATCTGCAAGTGCGCCACGGTGAAGTGCTGGGATTACTCGGCGTCAATGGGGCAGGCAAGTCCACGACGCTTAATCTGCTCACCGGCAATCTGGAGGCACAAAGTGGTAGCGTGACAATTTGCGGAATGGATTTGCTGCGCGAGCCGGTCAAAGCCAAAAGACACATGGGGTATTTGCCCGAGGTCGCTCCTCTTTACGCGGAGATGACAGTGGATGAATATCTTCGATTCGCCGCGCAGTTGCACGGCGTCGCGAAAGCCAATCTCGCGCATGCATTGGACGCAGTAAAAAGCCGCTGCAGCCTGCAGGACATGGGTGCATGCCTGATCGGAAAATTATCCAAAGGTTATCAGCAGCGTGTCGGCATTGCGCAGGCGATTGTGCACAACCCCGAGGTGATTATCCTCGATGAGCCCGGCGTCGGCCTCGACCCGGCACAGTCCAGCCAGATGCGCGAACTGATTCGCCGGCTGGCACTCAGCGGCAGCGTCATATTCTCCAGCCACATTCTTTCCGACATCGAAAGCAGCTGCAGCCGCGTGGCGATTCTGCATCAGGGAAAAATCGTGCTGGATGAAACACTCGATGGTTTTGTCGAGCGTCACAACGCGACGCTGGAAAAAGTTTTTCTGCAGATTACCCACGCGCAGGAGCGGGCCGCATGATCGGCGTGATCCTGCGCAAAGAACTGGCGCTTTTGGCCCGCTCGCCCGCGACCTGGCTGGTGCTGGCAATACTGTTGTTCCTGCTGGCGTGGCAGTTCATCGGCCGCATCGACCCATGGCTGGCGCTCCAACCCGAATTGGCAAAGCGGGCTGCCGCACCCGGAGTGACGGAAAGCCTGATTGCGCCGGCATTTAACGCGACCGCCTGGGCCATTTTGCTGCTGGCACCGCTGTTCGCCATGCGCTTGCTCAGCGAGGAGAAACGCCAACGCACGTTGCCGCTATTGACCAGCGCGCCGATATCGCCATGGCAGATAGTGCTGGGAAAATTTTTTGCGCTGCTTCTGGCGCTGTGCGTCGTGACGGCATTTTCATTTACGCTCGCCCTTTCGCTGCGCCTCGGCGGCGCGCTGGATTGGGGGCTTATTCTGAGCAATTTTATCGGTTTGATTTTGTTCGCCGCGATGCTGGCTGCGTTCAGTTTATTTGTGTCGGCGCTATCGCCGTATCCGCTCATGGCCGCGATGGCGGCATTATTGCTGTTGCTGCTTGCAGCATTTGCGCCCGGCATGGCAAGCGAAGCCAAATCGCTGGCGCTGATTTCACCGCTTTATCATTTCGAACCGTTCAATCTGGGCGTACTCGATGCCAGCGCGTCCCTCTATTTTGTGTTGTTGACCGGTAGCTTTCTATGGCTCGCTGTGGCGGCGCTCGAGCGCGCCAAGCGCTATTAAAAATTCAATTAAAATAATGGATTATGTAAACAAAACGATATTCGGACTGTGGCTCGCGGCGGCTCTGTTGTTCGCCTTGGTAGCGCTCGCCGTCGGCTACAGCCATTCGCTGTATTTACAATACGATATCTCCCTCAATGCGCGCCAATCGCTCGCGCCGGCGAGTGTCAACCTGTTGCGCGATATGAAAGGACCGGTGCATGTCACCGCATTCGTCCCTAAATCCGAGGATGTCAAAGTAAAAAAAATTATCGGTAACTTTTTCGCCTTATATCAGCGCAGCAAACCGGATCTGTCGCTGCGCTATGTTGACCCTGCTGCCGATCCGACGGCCGCCAGCGAGGCGGGGATACGTACCAACGCAGAGATTTCCATTGAATATGAGAAGCGACGCGAAAACCTGACCACGCTGAACGAGCCCGAGGTGACCAATGCATTGCAAAGGCTGGTGCGCAATGTGCCGCGCCAGATTCTGTTCATTACCGGGCACGGTGAACGCTCGTTGACCGGCAAAGCCAATCACGATCTCGGCGATTTCGGTGCGCAGCTTTACCGTCGCGGCTTCAGCGCCACGCCGCTTAATCTTGCGGTGGCGCAGGCGGTGCCGGATAACGCAGCGCTTCTGGTCATCACGCATCCGCAGGTCGAATGGCTGGCCGGCGAAACGAAAAAGTTAACGGACTATATCGCTGCCGGCGGCAACATTTTATTGCTGCTGGACGCCGAGCCGAGCCGCGGACTGCAGCCGATCGTCGAGGCATTGGGGCTGGTATTGGCGGAAGGAAAGGTCATCGACCCCGCCGCAGCGGAAATGAACGCCGACATAAACTGGAGCCTCGCATCGGCTTACGGCGCGCATCCGGCAACGAACAATTTTAATCTGCAGACGGTATTTCCGTTCGCCCGCCCGATTGCCGTGGAGGGCCACGATGATTGGAAGTCGACGCCGCTGATCGAAGTCGCGCCGCGCGGCTGGGTCAAAACCGGTAGCGCAGAAGGCCATGTTTTTGACGACAAGCGCGACATCAAGGGCCCGATTACCATCGGCATGGCGCTCGATCGTACGATGAATGGACGCGGCCAGCGCGTCGTTGTGATAGGCGGGGCAAGCTTTCTCGCCAATGCTTATGTGGGTAACGGCGGCAACATCGACCTTGGTCTTAACGTGGTCAATTGGCTGGCGCAGGAAGATAAACGCATCAGCGTACAACCGCGCGCCACCATCGACAGCCAGCTTTCGCTATCGCGCAGCGCACAGTTGCTGATGGTATTCGGATTTTTAATCGGCGCACCGTTACTCTGCCTCGCGGTCGGCGCGCGTGTCTGGTGGAAGCGCCGCTAATGCCAGAATTGCCCGAAGTTGAAACGACGTTGCGCGGCCTTACCCCGCACCTCGATGGCCAGCTGATCAAAGGCGTGTCGATTCGCAATGCGAGTTTACGCTGGCCGATTCCCGAGCACCTCAACACAACGCTGCCCGGCTTGCGCATCACATCGCTCACCCGGCGCGCGAAATATATTTTGCTCGGTTGCGAGGCGGGACATTTGTTACTGCATCTGGGCATGTCAGGCAGCCTGCGCATTCTGCCGCAGGCAACGCCACCGCGGGAACACGACCACTTCGACTTGCTGTTGGCCAGCGGTAACATCATGCGGCTCACTGACCCGCGCCGATTCGGCGCCGTGCTGTGGGTGGATGGCGATCCGTACCGGCACAAGCTTTTGTGCGACCTCGGCGTCGAGCCGCTGGAAAAGACATTTACCGGCGAATGGCTGTTCCAGGCGACGCGCAAGCGCAAAGCAGCCATCAAGCTGCTGTTGATGGACGCACACACGCTGGTCGGCGTCGGTAATATTTACGCCAACGAGGCGTTGTTCCGCGCCGGCATCCGTCCCGCGCGTAGCGCGCTGCGCATGACGCGCGCGCAATGCGAATTGCTGGTGAAATGCGTTAAAGATACCCTGAAAAAATCTATCCGGGCCGGCGGCAGCACGCTGCGCGATTTCGTCGGCAGCGGCGGCGAGCCGGGTTATTTTCAACAGCAATATTGGGTGTACGGCCGCGCCGGAGAAGCGTGCCGTCGTTGCGGCAGGTCCATCCGCCTGCAGCGGCAGGGACAACGTTCAACTTTTTATTGCCCGAGCTGTCAGAAATAAGTGAATAAAATCAATTACTTAAATAAAAGGCTCGGTTCAGCGCCGCACACTTTTGGTTTATTTATTCAACGACTTAGCTTAGACTTTGTGGTTCAGTCAGGATAATTCAAACAGCCATGCATCGCGCACCCCTCGACACCCTGTTGCAGCAGTTTTTCAATTGGCGTTTGCAGCTCTCGCGCGAACTGCAAAACTTGCACGATTGGATTCGCGCGGAAAGACTGGATAGCGTATCGCTGACGGATAAAATTCCGCGCCTTTTACAAAAACTCGAACAGGAAAAAATCACCATTGCGGTGATTGCCGAATTTTCGCGCGGCAAGACCGAACTGATCAACGCGCTGTTTTTCGCCGACCTCGGCCAGCGCCTACTGCCCTCGGGCGCCGGCACGACGACCATGTGTCCGACCGAAATTCTATACGATCCATCGATTGCCCCCGGCTTACGCTTGCTGCCGATCCAGACGCGGGAAAGCCACGACAACCTGTATCAGTTCAAAAATAATTGGGAGGCTTGGTCGGCGATCGACTTCGACATGAAGAACCCCGACTCTGTGACCGAGGCATGTCAGGCGCTGGCGGAAACAATTCTGGTGAACGTGGAAACCGCCGAGCGCTACGGCCTGTATGATCCGAGCGCCGGTGATGCCGCCTTGATCGAGGGCGGCATGATTGAAATCCCGCGTTGGCGACACGCGGTGTTTAACTACCCTCATCCCCTGCTCAAACAGGGCCTGGTAATTATCGATACGCCGGGATTGAATGCCATTGGCACGGAACACGAACTGACACTCAGCACCATTCCCAACGCGCATGCGATCTTATTCATTCTCGGTGCCGATACCGGGGTAACCAAGTCAGACCGCGCGATGTGGCAGGACCATATCGCGAGCGCGGGCATTGCGCGCGGCAACTGCGTCGTAGCGTTGAACAAGATCGACACCATGTGGGACGACCTGCGCCCGGCGCAGCATTATGTGTCGGATGTCGAACAACAGGTCAAGCGATCGGCGCAACTGCTGGGTATTTCGGGCGAGCGCATTTTTCCGGTCTCGGCGCAAAAAGGCCTGATTGCGCGCATTCAGAAAAATACCGCGCTGCTGGAGCGCAGCCGCCTGTTGCCGCTGGAAAAAGCGCTGGCGCATGAATTGCCGCAAGCCCACCACACGGTAATGCAGCTTGCCTTTAAGGCGGAGGTGCAAGACTTGTTGCGGCGGGTTGAAATGGACCTGCAATCGCGCCTAGATGATTACCAGCAGCGTCGTAGCGAAGTTTCTTCCCTGCAGGGTAAAAATCGCGCAGCCTTGATGAGCAGCGCCGAAGATGCCGCGTCGGCGATGGACTCATTCCGCCGCGTGGCGGAGCGATTTGAAAAACTCAATGTCATCATCACTCGCCAGGGCCACGGGCTGCTCAATACGCTCGATCCTGATTTGTGGCAGCTGCAAATCAACGCGACACGCAAAAAAATGCAGGCGAGCATATTCAGCAAAGGCGTGGTCGATTCAATGAAGGAATTCTTCGCCAACTCGCGCGCCAACCTCGAGTCGGCGCGCAGCCAGGCAGACGAATTACACGGACTGGTCGGTGCGATTTACGAACGCTTTGCCAACGAACACGGTTTTCGTCAGCCGGTTCCCGAACGCGTGCCGTTCGAACGCTATTTCGCGCAGCTGGAATGGCTGGAGCAAAAACTCGACATGCGCTTCAGCAGCGTGATTCGCGTATTGACCAGCGCCAAATCCTCATATACAGGCAAATATTTTGACGCGCTTGCCGGAAACGTGCAGGAATTGCTGCAGAGTGCACGTCACGACACGCAAGTCTGGCTGGCGGACATCATGCGGCCGCTTGAATCCGAAGTGCACGCCAGGGGCGCACGACTGACCGAACGTGAGCAGCAGGTTGCGCAGGCGGCACTGAGCGGCCAAGGAGTCGAACAACAGATGCTGAATCTGGAAATCGACGCGCGCCGCTTCGCGGCGCAAAAAACCAGACTGGCAGAACTGCGCTCACGCCTGGAAAAAATCCTTCCTGAAGACTCAAACTGGTGGGATCAAGGCCAAGCAGCCTGAATTGCGCCTCCAAGCCGCTTCCCAGCCGCGCTTTCCCAGAACCCATAATTCTATAACATTCTGATTATATTTAAGAATTTATAGCCTTGCCGCTGCGCGGGAGAGTCTACGATATATTCCGCATTTGTGATGAGGCTCACAGACCGAAGCGCTTGCCCTGAGTAGTATGGCTGTATGCCGTCGAAATGGCGGTCGCGAAGCGTGCGATTTTGCCGACAATCGATCATGCACGACAATAAACCTAACCAAACTTAAGGTTGAACCATGAGCAAACCCAATTCCACGCTGATCAGCAGCCCCCGATCCACTTTGCTGCGCAGCCCGCTCGGTACACTGGTTAAGAACCCGGCTGCAACGTATATCACCAAGCCGGCATCGACCCATATCTCCGGGCTGATGGAGCGGTTTTTCCAC
>JBAVXA010000266.1:0-2535 GCA_049698095.1 Burkholderiales bacterium | reverse complement strand
GGCCACAGTTGGAACAGCAACGACGAGCTGTTCGGTTTTCTTACTTGCCGGTTGTTGCCTTCCTCTGCCGCGCCAAAAATATAAAGGCGTTTTTTCGCTCTGGTTGCCGCAACATATAGAAGGCGCTGCGATTCGTGCAGGTCTCTTTGCGATTCAAGGTTTTTCGCCAGAAGGTAAAGAGGATCGGTATCGCATCCTCGCGCGCTGATCGGCGCCAGCAGCAGACGATTGACGCCGCTTCTGCCGACATATTCCTGCCATAGCAGTAGCTGACTGTCATTGGCGCGTTGCTTCGACGATAGGCTGGGCAGGATGACTGTATCGAATTCCAGTCCTTTGGATTTGTGCATGGTCATGATTTGAATCGTTGCGTTGCTCTGCTCGGACGGCTGTGCGTAAAGTTTTTCCAGACGAGCATCGAGTGCATCCATGGAAAAGTCATGGCTGCCGAATTCATCGAGCATATCGAAAAAACTGGCGGCATCGTCGAGGTCATTGTCGGTGGCCACACATGCCGGTCCGCCAAGTGCGAGCCAGCAGGATTCGATCCATGCGCGCAAACTGACGCGGTCACGCTGTGGCAGACTCGCGCCCATGACCGCGAGCAGCCGACCGACGCGGATGACTCCGTCCCCGCTGAGTTGCGCAATAATATTTTTATCGTGCAATAGCTGCCATACGGTCGGTAACGATTCCGTTTCTGCTATTGCACCGAGGTCGGTCAGTCGAAGGCCGCACCACGGCGCGCGCAATACGCTCAGCCATGCCGTGCGGTCGGCCGGATTGAGCATCGCCCGCGTCAGCGCACTCAGGTCGATCACCAGCTGACGCTGCGACAGTTGGTCGATTTCCACCGCGGTAAATGGAATTTGCCGTTGGTTGAATACCTGCACAATCTGCGCCAGGTGCGCCCGGCTGCGTGCCAGCACAGCGATGGTCTGGCCGGCATCTGCCCTTTGCGCGGCGGAAATCAGATCGGCAATCTGCTGTGCCTGCTGCGTCTTCCAGTCGGCTCCAACCAAGGGTTGAACCTGTACCGCAACACCGGGCAGCGCGTCTCTGGTAGCGCCTGAAGGTGAATAATTTACCGCGCCGCTGGCCGGGTCGCTTGCGGCAGGGAATACCTTGGCAAAGGTACTGTTAACCCATTCGACGATACCTTGTTGCGAGCGGAAATTGCGCGAAAGCAACAACGGCACCGGGCGCAAATCGCCGATGCCGATAAATTGCGCACGCCAGAACAAACTGACATCGGCTTCGCGAAAACGATAGATCGATTGCATCGGGTCACCGACGATGAACAGCGTACGACCATCTTCCGGCTGCCAGCCGGCTGTCAGCCGCGCCAACAATTCGAATTGCGACACCGAGGTATCCTGGAATTCGTCAATCAGGATATGCTGAATTCGATAATCCAGTGCCAGCATCAGGTCGGTCGGCGCATCGGCGTCCCCCAGTGCTTGTAATGCACCATGGGCAATTTCGGCAAAATCACACTGGCCGGTTTCGGCAAATACCTGACGTAGTGTATCGACGGCATCGGGCAACAAATCGAGCAGGGCTTGCAACACTTGCCACTGTGCTTGCACGAATCCATGGGCGGGAAGTTCCCGCACGGAATGTAATTTTTGCGCCAGAAGCGTATCTGCGGCGCTCATTTCCACAAACGCCTGCATGCGTTTTTTCATTCCTTCACGAACATTATTTTCGGCAGCGTCCGCTTTTTTTGTAAGCGCCGGAGGAAAGCCGGTATTGATGTTAATGCCTTTGGTCGTGCGCCATTCCCCGTTTTTGGTCAAGAGCAGAGCTGCGATGCCCTGCCATTGGGCCATTGCTTCCGGTTCGGCAACGGGAAATCCTTGCAGGTCTCTGCATGCCAATATGGGCGAGTCGATTTCCTTTATCTGGGCCGCAGCGTAACGCGCCAGCTCACATAATTCCTGTTGCGGCAAAACGGTGATCGCGTCGCGCAACTCAGTCAGTCGATCGATCACCAATTCGCGCCACCCCGATTCCAGTTCCGCGCGCTGCAAATCTGGTTTGTCGCGGGCGGTCAGATGACGTAGCCACTGGTCGCGTCGGGCCAGCATGCGCATCATTAAGGTTTCAACAACGGCGAAATCGTTGTCAAGGTGTTGCAACAGAATTTCCGTCGACGCTGCAATGTCGGATTCATGCTCCAGTTTTTTGAGTACCCGCCGAGTCGCTTCGCGCAGCAAGGGCTCACTGTTCTCAATCGGCAGGATGGCATTGCCCATGTTTGACGTAATCGGCATCCGCGTCACCAATTCGCTGCACAGGGAATCGATCGTCTGTATTCGCAGCCGCTGTGCAATATTCTGAGCGGCGAATAATCCGTTTTTCGTTGCAATTCGATCAATATCAATTATCTTGGAAGCGAGTTGCCAGGTTTGCAGTTCGAACGGGTCGGTCGGCGCCGTGCGGTTTGCGGCATCGGCCAGCGCGTTCAGTACCCGCTCACGCATTTCGCTTGCAGCTTTTCTGGTAAAGGTAATTGCGAGAATCTGCTCCGGG
>JBAVXA010000265.1:0-5842 GCA_049698095.1 Burkholderiales bacterium | reverse complement strand
CGCACTTCCCATGTGCCTTGCTGGTTTTGCGTCAGCGTGCCGCGCTGAAATTCGGTGCGCCCGGGCGCTTTTTTGATCGCGCTGGTGCAGACCGCTTTCAATACCGGCACCGGCAAAACATTCTCGCGTCCCATCAGCACCTGCAGCGCGTCGCGCACGAACTGGTAGAACGTCACCATCACCGACACCGGATTGCCGGGCAGGCCGAAGAAATGCGCGCCGCCGACTTTGCCGTAGGCGAGCGGGCGGCCCGGCTTCATGGCAATTTTCCAGAACACTACCTCGCCGAGTTTGGTCAGAATGATTTTGGTGTAATCCGCCTCGCCCACCGACACGCCGCCGCTGGTGATCACGACGTCGGCGTTTTTCGCCGCGTCGACAAACGCCGCTTCCAGCAGCGCCGGGTCGTCGCGCACCACGCCCATATCGAGCACCTCGCAACCCATGCGCGTGAGCATGCCGTAGATGGTGTAGCGATTGCTGTCATAAATCTCGCCTTCGCCCAGCTGCGCGCCGACCGACTTCAGCTCGTCGCCGGTGGAAAAAAACGCGACGCGTAACGGACGGTATACCCACACTTCGGCAAAACCCAGCGACGCAATCAGACCCAGCTCCGCCGCGCGCACCAGCGAACCTTTTTTCAGCGCCACCTCGCCCAGCTTCAAATCTTCGCCCGGGTAGCGCACGTTCTGGCCTTGTTTCACGCCCGGGAGAATGGAAATATTTTTGCCGTCGGCGTTCGCGCGCTCCTGCATCACCACGCTATCGGCGCCTTCGGGCACGGTGCCGCCCGTCATTATGCGCACGCATTCGCCCGGCTTGAGCGAGCCCTCAAATTGCGTGCCCGCGTAAGCCGTCCCGACCATGGTCAATGTCGTGTTTTTTTCCGCCTGCAAGTCGGCGAAGCGCACGGCGTAACCGTCCATCGCCGAGTTGCGATGCGCCGGGACATTCACCGGCGAAACAATATCTTCCGCCAACACGCGATTCAGCGACGCGCGAATCGCCACCCGCGCCACGCCGCTGATCGGCGTGAGATAAGCGCGTATCAACTCGCGCGCTTTGGCGACCGGCATCGAGTTCGGATCGAAATCATCGGCGCAGCTGGCTTCGGTAAGAGTTTTCATATCCATAAAATATTCAATATAATCATATAGTTAATGTGCATTACCAAATGCCGACATTGGGCATCGACGTCCACGGCTCGGCCGGCGCCAGGGCGTTGCCGCGCTGGAGCAGCTCGATGGAAATATTATCCGGCGAGCGCACAAACGCCATGCGTCCGTCGCGCGGCGGGCGCAGGATGACGACGCCGTGCGCCTGCAGTTGAGCGCAGGTCGCATAAATGTCGTCGACCGCATAGGCGAGATGGCCGAAGTTGCGTCCGCCGGTGTAGGTCTCGGCGTCCCAGTTGTAGGTCAATTCCACCTGCGCGCTGCGGTCGTCCGGCGCGGCGAGAAAGGCCAGCGTGTAGCGGCCGGCCGGCACTTCGCGCACGCTCAGCAGTTCGAGTCCCAGCGCGTCACGATAAAATTTGAGCGATGCTTCGAGGTCGGTGACGCGCACCATGGTGTGTAGATATTTCATTATTGCCACTCATCCATTTCTTCACGTGTGTTGAAATTATTAAACGCTTCCTCTTCATCGTCAAAGCCGACTTCGACGATCTTCAGCGTCTTATACCAGGCATCGATTTTGCGCCCGCCCGATTGCAGAAAATCTTTCAGATGCTGATGCACGTCGCGCCGGCACAAGCAGAATACCGGATGCGCCTGGTCGAAGGTTTTTGCCACGGCGAGCTGTGCCGAGTTGTTTTCTGCCGCGTCGCGCAGGCGCGCGATTAAATCCAGCGGCAGGAACGGCGAATCGCACGGCGCCGTCGCCACCCACTCGTGTTGCGCCATCGCCAGCCCGCGCTCCAAACCGGCGAGCGGTCCGGCGAAGCCTCCGACCTCATCGGCGACCACGGCATAGCCGAATCTGGCGTAATCGTCGAGGCTGCGGTTGGCATTAATGATCAGCTCATCCACCTGCGGCGCGAAGCGTTCGATGACATGCGCGATCATCGGCTTGCCGCGAAACGGCGTCAGTCCCTTGTCCGCGCTACCCATGCGCCGCCCCTGTCCCCCCGCGAGTATGAGGCCGGTTATTTTCATATGGCTATCGTCCTGAGCAGGAGCGAAGGATCGGCTGTTGCTTTTGATTTACGAAATACGAAAGCAGATTCTTCACTGCGTTCAGAATGACATAAATCCGCTGTCATTCTGAGCGGCAGCGAAGGATCTGCTGTTGCTTTTGACTTACGAAATCCAAAAGCAGATTCTTCACTGCGTTCAGAATGACATAAATCCGCTGTCATCCTGAGCGGCAGCGAAGGATCTGCTGTTGCTTTTGACTTACGAAATACAAAAGCGGATTCTTCACTGCGTTCAGAATGACATAAACCTTCTGTCGTCCTGAGCAGGAGCGAAGGACCTGCTGTTGCTTTCGACTTACGAAATACAAAAGCAGATTCTTCACTGCGTTCAGAATGACAAAAGCCTCCTGTCATCCTGAGCGGCAGCGAAGGATCTGCTGTCCGTTTTTCGGCTATTCTGGGCCGTCGCTTTGTGAAGGCGAAGAATCTGTTCTTAAATTCCATGGTTCACTCAGGTCCTGCCATGTCGGGTTGGTGTTTTCAATCAAAGCAGTTTTCTTGGCACGAGTCCAGCCTTTAATTTGTTTTTCTTTTTCGATTGCTGCAACCACATCGGTCGTCAATTCAAAATAAACAAGACGATCGACATTGTATTTTGAAGTAAAGCCTTTAATCGTTTTATTTTTGTGCTGATAAACACGTTGCTCAAGGTTGCTGGTCACGCCAGTGTAGATAGTTCGTGATTTATTCGCCATGATGTAAACAGCGTATTGTTTCATTTTAAGTTAGTTTGCGTTTCAACGTTAAAAGCAACAGCAGATCCTTCGCTGGCGCTCAGGATGACAAAGCTATCAGAATTTTCCACATTAACTGTCATTCTGAGCGACCGCTAAGAATCTGCTTTTCGTTATAACGTATTCAAAAGATGTCATTCTGAGCGAAAGCGAAGAATCTGCTTTTCGTTGTAACGTATTCAGAAGATGTCATTCTGAGCGACCGCGAAGAATCTGCTTTTCGTCGTAATGTATTAATAAAGATGTCATTCTGAGCGTTAGCGAAGAATCTGCTTTTGTTTGTCATCCCGAACGCAGTGACGGATTTGCTGCTCCTCTCCAAAACACTAAACCTTGAACCGCTCCGACCCGGTAAACAACAAATAATGTTTATTCACCGCGCGTCCGATCATGGTGATGCCGATTTTCTGCGCTATTTCGTGGCCCATTTGCGTGAGGCCGGAGCGCGACACCAGAAACGGGATGCCCATTTGCGCGGCCTTGATGACCATCTCGGAAGTTAATCGTCCTGTGGTATAAAAAATCTTGTCGTGCCCGGAAATATTTTCCAGCCACATCCAGCCGGCAATTGCATCGACCGCGTTGTGCCGGCCGACGTCTTCGACGAAGGTTAAAATTTTTCCGTCTTTATCTGCCAGCGCGCAGCCATGCACCGCGCCCGCCGACTTATATATCGTGTCGTGCACGCGCACATTGTCCAGCAGGGCGTATAGCGTAGCTTGCGTAAGTGTTTGATTATTATTAATTTTTATTGATTCAATTTCATCCATCACGGCGCCGAAAACTGTGCCCTGGCCGCAGCCGGTAGTGACGGTGCGCTTTTCCATGCGGCCATCGAGATCGGCGATGCCGTTGCGCGTGACCACCGCCACCGAATCGCATTCCCAATCCACCTGCACGCTCGAAATGTCGGAAATATCTTTCACCAGACGTTGATTGCGCAAATAACCCAGCGTCAGCATTTCCGGCTGCGCGCCCAGGGTCATCAACGTCACGATCTCGCGCTTGTCGATATACAAAGTCAACGGGCGTTCCGCCGCAATGGCGACCGGCTCGCTGGTGCCGTGTTCGTTGGTCGCGTTGACATTAACGGTAAGACGGCTGGAAGCTTTGGAGAGGGTGGGGCGCATGGTTCTTTAAGAATGGAAGGGCGACAAACCGCTTGATCAATTTATTATCAAATTACCTGTCATTCTGAACGAAGTGAAGAATCTGCTTTTTGGCTTCTGAAATCAACAACAGATCCTTCGTTTCTCTCAGGATGACAGCAATATCAGGATGACTGCAATATCAGGATGACAGCAATATCAGGGTGACAGCCTACCCCCCGATATAAGACATCTCGACCTTCTGCAGCTTGGCTGTCTCGGCCGTCCTGATTTCGGAATAATTATCCGCGCGCAATCCCCATACGTTCGCAATCGCGCCGCGTATCGCGTCGTCGCTGGCGCCGCCGCGCAGCAGCGCGCGCAGGTCGTGGCCTTGCGTCGCGAACAGGCAGGTGTAGATCTGCCCTTCGGTCGAAAGCCTGGCGCGCGTGCAGTCTTTGCAGAATGCCTGCGTGACCGACGAAATCACGCCGATCTCGCCCCTGCCGTCCTTGTAGCGCCAGCGCTCGGCCACTTCGCCGGTGTAATTCGCGTCCGCGCTTTCCAGCGGCATGTGTTCGTTGATCATGCGCACCACTTCCGCGCTGGGCACCACGTCGTCCATGCGCCAGCCGTTGGTCGCGCCGACGTCCATATATTCGATGTAACGCACAATGTGGCCCGAGCCCTTGAAGTGGCGAGCCATATCGACGATCGAAAGGTCGTTCAGCCCGCGCTTCACCACCATGTTGATCTTGATCGGCGTCAGGCCGACGCGCGCCGCTTCGTCGATACCTTCGAGCACTTTGGCGACGGGGAAATCGACATCGTTCATCGCCTTGAAAACTTTATCGTCGAGCGAATCCAAACTTACTGTCACGCGCTTCAAGCCCGCGTCTTTCAACGCCTGCGCTTTTTTCTTCAACAGCGAACCGTTCGTCGTCAGCGTCAAATCCATATTCGGAATGCGCGCCAACATCTCGATCAACTTTTCCAAATGCCGCCGCACCAGCGGCTCGCCGCCGGTAAGCCGGATTTTTTCTATGCCGAGAGTTTGAAATATCCGCGCCAAACGCTCGATTTCCTCAAACGTCAGTAGCGCCGTCTGAGCCAAAAATTCGTGATTATGATCAAACACTTCCTTCGGCATGCAATACACGCAGCGAAAGTTGCAACGGTCCGTCACTGAAATGCGCAAATCGCGCAAAGGCCGCCCGCGCGTGTCGCTAATCAGGTGCGCTTCGCCCGCCAGCGGCGAGACCAGCGGCGCGCCCTTGGGAATGCGTTTGTCGAAAATAGGTATCGTGGCAGCCATATTGAAATGATAGCGGATTTAAGCAATGGTTGGGTAGATAGTGATTGAGAGGGATTATTTTAGAACAGTCAAAAACTCTGCAATCACGCGCAGCTCATTTTCGTTAGCCGATAAAATTGTTATGGGTTGGAATGCTTCGTCAGTACTATCAGGATTCAGTTGAATTTCAGCATGTTTCCAAGTCCCGTCTGGATTAGTAACTTTCTTGCTTGAGTAAACTTTGACTGTATAAGTACCGCCCAATTCGGAGTCGTGAATGCTTCGATGTTCTGCAACTATAACTTTGCCCACTCGAGAGCCTGCCGGGAATGCTTTGAATAAGCACCACGCACCATTTGGAATCCGTTTATTCATGGATTCGCCGACAACTTGTGCAACAAATAATCCCGCTTGAGGTTTGATCCATTCTGGAAGCTCAAACAATTCAGCGTTAGTTGGATCAAAATGCTGACCATCGCTGAACGCTCCGGCAGCAAACTTTAAATCTATAAGTGGGACGGTATTGACG
>JBAVXA010000264.1:0-4999 GCA_049698095.1 Burkholderiales bacterium | reverse complement strand
TTAACCCTGCCGCTCGGATGACTGCCCGCGCTATAGCCGATGTAGCGGCCTTTGCTCTTGACGCTCATCAAGCCTTCGGCCATTAAACTGCGCGCCGAGTTTGCAGTGCATAGGAATAGAACGTTTTTGCGTGTCGGCATCATCAGCAGCACTTTCCTTCATTGCTCGCACGTACGGGAATCGCAATCGCCTTCGCAGATTTCCTGATCGAAGCTGATTGAACCGGAACGCAGCAGGTGCTGGATTCGGCATTGGTAACGTCTGCTGATTCGCCATTGAATAGCGGAACCTCGCCCAGAGTATGAAAAGACTCCCACGCGATTCCCTGCGGATCGGTCACCCAATATTTATCCGATTTGGCATAACAACAGGCAGTAGCGGATTCTTCTGTGACGCCCCCGCCATTCGCTTTTTCAAGCTGCGCGCGTATCTGTTGGAGTTCATCATTATTTTCTGCCTGCATGCCTAGATGGTTAAGCCCAGGAGTCTCGCCGCGCGACGATATGGCAAAGTTGACGCGCGGATCATCGAGCATCCACTTCGCATAATCGTCTTTCACTACGGTGGGCTGGGCGCCAAACATGGCTGAATAAAACTGGATGTTCTTTTGCAGGTCGGCCACTGCTACATGGACATGAAAGCGTTTCATGGTTTACTCCTTTTCGACACACGTTTTGGTTTGCACGCTGCAGGATTGCAGCTTGCGTCGGCACAACAATTCTCGGTGAGAAATTCCAAAAGTTCGTTCATCGCCGCAAAGTCGGCGCTGTAAATGATCGAACGGCCAGCCTGCCTAGGTGCGATCAATAGCGCAGCCGACAATTCCTTTAAATGGAAAGACAATGTAGCGTTGGGCAGCCCCAGCATTTGGCTGATTGCCCCCGCTGCATACCCATCCGGGCCGCGTTGCACCAGCAGGCGGAAGATTGCCAGTCGGGATTCCTGCGCGAGGGCCCCCAGCGCTCTAATGGCGAAATTTGATTCCATATTTCTAATAATATCGAAATATTTGCCGAATGCAAACTATTTTTGCTTGCCGATCGATGGATTTACATCTGTTGATTGAAGCCCTACTATTGGCGGCTACGCATATCTTAAGCAGGAGTTTTTATGAAAGCCCGATTAATCATAGGGTTAGTCATCGCGCTGTTTTCTATAATCAGCTATTTCAGCAGCTCATCGGTCAATACCATTACCGGCGAGAAGCAGCACATTCGCCTGACCCCGGAGCAGGAAATCGCCCTCGGCCTGCAATCGGCACCGCAAATGGCGCAGGAGATGGGCGGCCTGTCGAACAACGCGCAGGCGCAAGCACTTGTAAAAAAAATCGGCCAGCGCGTCGTTGCGAATTCCGTGGCGGCAAAATCGCCCTATAAGTTCGATTTTCACCTGCTTGCCGATCCCGAAACGATTAATGCCTTCGCGCTTCCGGGCGGACAGATTTTCATCACGGTCGGTTTGCTCAAACTACTGCGCACCGAAGGCGAACTCGCCGGGGTGCTCGGGCATGAAGTCGGTCACGTTGTCGCGCGCCATTCCGCAGAACATATGGCGAAGGCGGGCCTGACACAAGGATTGACTAACGCAGCGGTGATTGCTGCCGACCCCACTGGACAGTCGAGCGGCATGGCGCAAATGATTTCCAGCGCGATCAACATGAAATACGGACGCGACGATGAGTTGGAGGCGGACGCGCTCGGTGTCCGGCTCGGCGGGGAATCCGGGTACGATCCGCGCGCCATGCTGGGCGTAATGGAAATTCTGAACAAAGCAGGTTCGGGGCGCGGCCGCCCGCCGGAAATGTTCAGCTCGCATCCCAACCCGGAAAACCGTGCGGAAAAGATCAAGGAGCTTATTGCAACGCAATACCCGAACGGCATCCCGCGCGGTTTGACGCCTTGACATATTGTGATAATTCGCACACCGGTGAATCGGTTGACTGATTTATTTAAATAAATTTTTCATATCCTGCTAGACAGCGAAAAACTTAGAAGCTATGATTAATTTAACTGGCATGTGTCAGTCATTTTCCCACAGGAGCTATCATGGCCAAGAAAGCTAAGAAAGCAAAAAAAACCAAAAAAGCCGCAAAATAATTTGCGACTTGCACCAAACCTAAAGGCCGGTCACTGACCGGCCTTAGTTTTTTCTCTCGCATCCATTCGGGAATTCAGCTGACTTCTTCAATCCACGCCATTTGAATCGCCTCCAGAATTTTTTCACCTGAACGATTCGGCTCGTCGTCGAACTCTTCCAATTCCATCACCCACTCGCGTAATTCGGTAAAGCGGATTTTTAGCGGATCCACGTCAGGATATTTTTCCGCCAGCTGGATTGCAATTTCAATTGTGTCGGTCCATTTCATTTTGGCGTCATCTCTTTGGCAAGATTGATCGTGTATTTGGGAATCTCAATAACCAGGCTCTTGTCTTTCACCATGGCCTGGCAGGACAGGCGCGACATTGGCTCAAGGCCCCATGCCTTGTCGAGCATGTCGTCTTCGTCTTCGTCGCTTGGCTCTAGCGAATCAAATCCCTCGCGGATAATCACATGGCAAGTCGTGCAGGCGCACACCTGCCCGCAGGCATGGTCAATATCGATATCGTGTTCCTGCAATGCGTCGCAAATGCTCGTTCCGGGTTCGGCGTCAAATTCGGCGCCCTGCGGGCACAATTCAGCGTGCGGTAAAACTTTTATATGCGTCATAGGTCATCTACATGCGAGAAATGTTTTGTCCTGCCAGCGCTTCAGCGACGCTGCGGTTCATACGCCGCGCAGCGAATTCCTCACTGGCGTGATTCAGCGACTCTATAGCCGATTTGATTCGGCGCGAATCGCTTCCTTCAATGACTGCTGATAACGACGCCACAGCGGCGTCAATCGTGTCCCGCTCGGCAGGATCGAGTAAGTACCTGCCGTCCTTTTCCAATGCATTTTGCACGGCATGGAGCAGTTGCCTTCCCTCAACCTGCTGCTCGCGCAACGCACGCGCCTGCATGTCGTCGCCGGCATGTGCGAAAGAATCCTGCAACATGCGCGCGATATCGTCGTCAGCCAGACCGTAGGCCGGCTTGACCTCGATGCCCGCTTCAGTACCGGTGCTTTGTTCACGTGCCGAAACTGATAACAACCCATCGGCATCCACCTGAAAGGTCACGCGGATACGCGCCGCGCCTGCCGCCATCGGCGGAATGCCGCGCAATTCAAAGCGCGCCAACGAACGGCAGTCGCTCACCAATTCGCGTTCGCCCTGAACGACATGGACACTCATTGCCGTTTGACCGTCCTTATATGTGGTAAATTCCTGCGCCCGCGCGGTCGGTATGGTCGAATTGCGCGGTATGATTTTTTCGGTCATTCCGCCCATGGTCTCGAGGCCGAGCGACAGCGGTATGACATCGAGCAGCAGCCATTCGTCGCCCGCTCGATTACCGGCCAGCACATGTGCTTGAATTGCGGCGCCTAGCGCGACCACTTTATCCGGGTCCAGATTATTCAACGGCTGCTGATTAAAGAAATCGGCAACGGCTTTTTGCAGATGCGGCATGCGCGTCGCGCCGCCGACCATCACCACGCCTTGAATATCTTCCACAGACAAACCGGCGTCGCGCAGTGCCTTGCGCGTAGGCGTCATGGTTTTTTGCACTATCGCTTGCGTCAATTGCACGAACTCATCGCGGGTCAAATGCACATGCACTTTCTGTCCGAGACTCAATGTGGCTTCCGCGCCGGCTTCAGCTTCATCGGTTAATCGTTCCTTCACAGCACGCGCGTAAGTAAGGAGCCTTCGCGTGTCGCGGGCGTCGGCCAGCCGATGCTGCTTGCGCCAATGCGCCGCGATGGCCTGATCGAAATCGTCGCCACCAAGCGCCGAATCGCCGTTGGTCGCCAACACCTCGAATACGCCGCGCGTGAGTCTCAGAATGGAAATATCGAAGGTACCGCCCCCAAGGTCAAATACGGCAAAGGTGCCTTGGCTGCGATTATCAAGGCCATAAGCAATCGCCGCGGCGGTCGGCTCATTCAACAGACGCAATACGTTCACCCCGGCCAGCCGCGCTGCGTCTTTGGTCGCCTGGCGCTGTGCGTCGTCAAAATAAGCTGGGACGGTAATTACCGCCCCGACTAATTCGCCCCCGAGCGATGCTTCGGCTTGACTGCGCAGTATGCGCAGGATTTCCGCCGAGATTTCCACCGGCGACTTGACCCCGGCCACGGTTTCGATTCGCAACATGCCTGGCGCATCGACGAATCTATAGGGCAGCGCCCCGTAATGCGCGACGTCCTTAACGCCACGGCCCATGAAACGCTTGACCGAAACAATCGTATTTTGCGCATCGTCGGATTGCACAGCTTGCGCGTCGTACCCGACCGCGGTTTTTCCATCAGCGAGGTAACGCACCACGGAAGGCAACAAGCCGCGCCCTTGCAGATCTGGCAGCACTTCTGCCGTACCACTTTTTACGGTGGCGACCAGCGAGTTTGTCGTTCCGAGATCGATGCCCACCGCCAATCGATGTTGATGGGGTGCAGTCGATTCTCCGGGTTCAGATATTTGCAGGAGAGCCATTATGTTGTTTCAATCTCAGTCTTCTGCAGACTCGATCGCATCATCGATCTCCTCTGCCAGTTTTTCGAGGAAGCGCAGTTTTCGCGTCGTAACGCATGCGGCAGTTAAATCCTTATCCGCATCAATTAACCTTTCCAGATCCCCGAGCATTTCCGCTCGCTGCGAATAAAGCTTTTTCTTTAAATTAATCAAAGACTTATGATTATTCTCAAGTTTCGCTTCCATCACCGCTTCGCGCCATTCCATCTGCTCGATCAGGAAGCCGGTCGGCATCGCGGTATTGGTTTCCTCTTGAGTATCTACCCCTTGGAGTTGCAACAGATAGCGCGCACGGCTCAACGGTTTTTTCAGCGTTTGATAAGCCTCGTTGGCGCGCGTGGCCCATTGCATCGACAATCTTTTTTCTGCTTCGCCGGCGTGAGAAAATTT
>JBAVXA010000263.1:0-3569 GCA_049698095.1 Burkholderiales bacterium | reverse complement strand
GCTCGCGGGCGCATCTGCCCAGGATGTGCTTGATTTGGCGCATTGGCCCGACGGTAAAAAAACTATTGTCATCGTCGGCCATCAGCCGACGCTGGGTCAAGTGGCTGCATTACTCACCCAGGGCGTGGTAGGCGATATGGCCATCAAAAAAGGGGCAGCGTGGTGGTTCGAGAGCCGCGAACGCAATGCGAAATTTGAAACCCGATTGCGTGCGGTGGTGTCGCCGGATCTGTTGCCGGACGTCTGATGCTAGTTATCGAGCCCTGCGGCAAGCGGCTTATTTTTTATTACCAGTTTCATTCCCACGTCAGGCCATTGCGATACCTCTCGTTCGAGCATGGTTTCAGTGAGCGGATTTTGCTCCAGCCACGCGGCGTCGACATTCAAATAGAACGTCTGCTTCTCGCGTGAGCAAATCATAGTCGGCAGTGGCGCCTGCAATCGGCTGCGGCATAGCAACACTGCAATCCGCAATGAGAACACCATGGCCCATTCGGTATCCGACAGGCTCATGTTGGCCAGATTGTCCAACGCGCCACGATGCGACAAGACCAGCACGGCTAACCGGTATTGCTCTGTTTTTGAAAAGCCTGGCAAGTCTGCGTTTTGAATAATATAGGCGCCATGCTTGTGGTAGCCGCTATAGGCGATAGATAAGCCGATTTCATGTAATTGCGCCGCCCAAGCCAACGTTTGCAAGGCGTCTTCCAGCTCGTCGTCATCGAGGTCCTGTGCCAGTTGGGTAAACAGGTCGCTGCTGATTTTTTGCACTTGTATTGCCTGCGCCCGGTCGATATGGCTGCGCTCCGCATAATTTGCGACAGTGTCATCGCGCATATCGTGGTGGCTGACGCGCCCAGCCAAATCGTACAGCACACCGTGTCGCAGCGCGCCGTCGGATAATTGCATGGTTTCGATATTCAGCTCCTGTAAGGCTGCCGACATAATGGCAAAACCCCCCGCGATCACCGGTTGACGATCAGCCGGAAGGCCAGACAGCGCGAGTTTATTGATCTGGCCGGCAGACAGCATCGCTGCACGACATTGCTTCATGCCGGCACGGGTGATGGTGCCGTCGCCCCAGCCATTTTTTTGCAATATATCGGCAATAGTGCGTGCTGTGCCCGATGAGCCCACCGCTTCGACCCATTTGCTGGCTTTAATGTCGCGCACGATGCTGATGATTTCAGCGCTGGCAGCAAGCTCGGCCTGGCGCATGGCTTGCGAAGTGATCGCGCCGTTGCCAAAAAACTGTTCTGTGTAGCTGACACAACCCATGTACAGGCTCTCGGTCATCAGCGGCTTCATATTGTCGCCGACAATAAATTCGGTGGAGCCGCCGCCGATATCGATAACCAGACGGCGCTTGGACATGCTCGGCGTGGTGGCCATCACGCCGAGATAAATCAGCCGCGCTTCCTCTCTGCCCGCGATGACTTCAATTGGGCGGCCCAGGGCCGCCTCGGCTTTTTTGACAAATGCCGCACTGTTTTTGGCAACGCGCAGTGCATTGGTGCCGACAGCGCGGACCGAGTCGTCCGGCAGGCCGCGAATCCTCTCGGCAAATTTTTTCAGGCAGGCCAGTGCGCGCTCTTCCGCTTCGGGCTGCAGCCTTTTGCTGCTGGTCACGCCTGTGCCAAGGCGAACAGGTTCTCTAATTGAATCCAGCTCGTAGAATTGACCGTTAATCAGGCGAGCCAATTGCAACCGAAAGCTGTTCGAGCCCAAATCAATTGCCGCATAGACATCCAGGCTCGAAGCTTGGGGGTTCGGTTTTCGAGTGATCGTCATAATGTGTTTTTTGGCGCGGCCGATTATCCTGCGCTCAAGCATAGCTACATCGCCTGCCGGGGTCAATTTTCTCATTTGATCCAGTCTTCAGATTGCTAAAAATCAAATCGGCCATATAAAAAAACCGCCGGTGCCTGCGCACGGGCGGTTTGCAGCGGCGCCAGGTTGGTTAAATCAAATCAGTCGTCATCGCGTTCACGGCGTTCACGCTGCCTGGTACCACCGATAGTTGCTTGCGCCAGCCTGAAAAATACATCGGTATTGTCCATCAATCCTGAAAACATGAAGGCTCCCCGTCCAAACGCCGAAAGTGGAATATCAGTCGCGGTGTGCACGGCAGTATCGCCGGGAACTTGTCCGCTGACCGGGTAGCCGGTTGTCGCGTTGCGTACCGAAGGGTTAGCTGGGTAGCTATTGAGCGGGGACGCTTTTACAAATGGCTGTTGTGAATCTTGCACAGGTTTGTCATTGGTTAGCCAAGTTTCATAGCGGTCTGCATTGGCGCCATAACCGACCAACATTTTGAAATCGACGTCGGTGGTGGTGGGGTAGCCATCAGCGGCGATGGAATACCTGGGGAATTTTGCTGCGTCATACACGCCGACCACGGCATCGCGTTGTTTCGCTACGCCGCTGGCTTGAGTATTGATCAAGGCATTGTTGCTGAGTAGTGACGCGCCTATCAGTGCAGCGCCGGAACACTCATGATCCGCAGTCACAATCACCAATGTATCGGGATTATCCGTGGCGAATTTTTTCGCTACTGCAATCGCGCGATCAAACTCGATGGTCTCCAATATCCAGCGGTCACTGTCCATATTGTGCGATTGCTTGTCGATGGATGCGGCTTCGATCATAGCGACAAAGCCATTGGGATTTTTTGCCAATGTGTCGAGAGCGACTTTGGTCATTTCATCGAGCATGGGTTGGTCGGGAAAACCATAATCCTTCATTACGCTCGACGTGCCGCGACGGTTACCGATTTTATCCAGCGCCACGTTCATATTGGAAAAAGCAAACAGGCCGAGTAGTTTGTCTGGTCTGGAAGCGGCCGCGGCTTTTAATCCGGCATAGTCCGGCGCATAAGTAAACCCGGCGGCGTTAAAATCGCTGAGCAAATCGCGCGCCGGGTCTTTACTGCCGGGGCTGGCACCCCAGCCGACCACAATATCATTCGGCAATATATAGTCAGTCGAAGCGGTTCTCTGTGAGCCATTAGTGGCTTGCGGGCTGGTCGAGCCGGAGGCATTGGGTAAAAACCATTTGCGTCCGCCGCCCATCAATACGCTGAGTCCGGTGAGATGGCGGTCATCAAGGTATTGATCGACAATGCCGGTGCCCGCGCCGCGGTTGGCGGTGTGCACTGCGTTGGCGGCGGGTGTGGCATCGAATACGTCTGCGGTCGTCACAATGCCCAAGGATTTGCCCTGTGTACGATGCAAATATTCGGATAAATATTCGACGCGCGGATTATCGAATGCATCCGTCGTGTCATCGGGGAACACACCTTCCTGATTATTGTTGGATTTATTGCCGGTGACATAGCCTGCCATGCCGGGTGCCGAGTCGGTCACGATGGAGTTCAACGAAGCGGTCATCACCATGCCGGTGTAGGGAAAGGAGTCCATAGCCAAGAGGCCCTTCGCCTTGCCTTGGGCATAACCTTCGGACATGATGCGAGCTGCTGTGCGATGCGCCGCGCCCATCCCGTCTCCCAGCATGATGATGATATTTTTCACCGGGCGTCCGCCACGGTTGATTTCGACGATTTCAAAATT
>JBAVXA010000262.1:0-4345 GCA_049698095.1 Burkholderiales bacterium | reverse complement strand
CGGAAATTTCGGCGAGGATGACTTTGCCAGCAATCGCATAATCTTTTTCGCCATTTTGTAATTTAAGTGCACTGGCGCGAACGCCGACGGTGACGTAATTGTTGTCCAGATTCGGGCAAGCAATCGGCAATTGCAGCGCACCTGGTAAATCTATTCCCGCGCCGTTGTATTCGCCCGCAATTATATTCATCGGCGGATCGCTGAAGGCTTTCGCCACGCATAACGACGCAGGTCGATGGAACACTTCTGCCGTCGGGCCGTATTGCAATAATTTTCCGGCGTCCAATACTGCCGTGTAACCGCCGAGTAATAATGCTTCGGCCGGTTCTGTCGTGGCGTACACCACGGCTGAATTACCCAGCGCGAACAAGCCACTTAATTCTTCACGCAGTTCTTCGCGCAATTTGTAATCGAGATTGACCAGCGGTTCGTCGAGCAACACCAGGGGCGCTCCTTTGATCAGCGCTCGCGCGAGGGCGACACGTTGCTGTTGGCCGCCGGATAACTCCGCGGGTAGACGATCGAGCAAATGATCGATGTGTAATTTTTCTGCCATCGCGGTGACTTGCGTTTTGATGTCGGTTTGTTTGCGCAGCTTCAGCGGCGACGCGATGTTGTCATACACTTTCATTGATGGGTAATTAATGAATTGTTGATACACCATAGCGACATTACGTTCGCGCACCGGCATGCCGATGACATCTTTCCCATCGACCATGACTTGTCCATGCGTCGGTTTATCCAGGCCCGCCATGATGCGCATCAGCGTGGTTTTGCCTGACAGCGTTGTACCAAGCAATACTGTCAACGCGCCGGGTTGCAACGCGAGATTCAAGTCGTAGAAATAAGGCTGTGCGCCGACTTGATGCTTGATATTATGTAGTGACAGCTGCAATCGTCGCTCCCTAGGCTTTGTATAACTTACTGTTTAAATCAGTATTTTTTGATGCCGTGTGAACTGCTGCGTCACACCAATCAACTACTTTTTCGCATTCAACTTCGCTCATATGCAAACCTAGTTTGGAGCGACGCCACAACATATCTTGCGCGTTGTGTGCCCATTCGTGTTGCATTAAATACTGCGCTTCGGCCGCATAAAACTGCGGGGCAATTTCTTCGCCCAATTGGCTCAGCGAACTGGCCTTTCCGATTATGTAGTTGATGCGTGAGCCATATGCGCGGGCGTAACGCAAACGTAACGGTTTGGGCAGCCAAGGGTGGCGGCGCGTCAACTCGGCGACAAAGCCGGAGAAGTCATTAACCGGATTACCTGTCGCTGTAATATATTCCTTAAAATCACCGCCGGGCAAGAATTGATTGACCGTCCGACTTTTTGCGTCCACTGTCAGCGCGGAGCACACCATGTCGCCCGCTTCTTGCGCCAGTTTACGAAAAGTCGTAATTTTGCCGCCCCATACGGTTAACAAAGGCACAGGTCGCTCGCTCATTTCCAATTGATAATCACGCGTAACTGCGGAGGGGTCGCCCGATTCATCATCGAGTAAAGGCCGCACGCCGGTGTAACTCCAAACTACATCACTTTCAATTACCGGCTTGGCAAAATAGCGGCTAGCTTGCGCACATAAATAACGAATTTCATCTGCGTCGATTTTTGCTGTATCCGGCTCGCCGGCGATTTCCACGTCGGTCGTGCCAATTAAGGTGAAATCATTTTCATACGGAATAGCGAAAGTAATCCGCTTATCCGCGTTCTGAAAAATATACGCATAATCGTGCTCAAACAGTTTTCGGACGACGATGTGGCTGCCTTTTACCAGACGCAAAGTATGCGCATCGGCCCTACTTAAATTGTGCTGCAAAAATTTTCCCGCCCAAGGACCGGCTGCATTCACCATCGCGCGCGCCTGGATGATTTTGGTTTCGCCCGAGCCTAACTGCAGCGTTGCGCGCCACTTATTATTTTCAATCTGCGCGCTGAGGCAACTGGTCTGCGTCATGATCGTCGCACCACTTTCTTGCGCTGCCAGCACGTTGAGCACTACAAGGCGCGCGTCATCGACCCAACCATCGGAATAAACAAAACCTTTTTTGAATTGCGACCTGAGCGGTGCGCCTGCTGCGTGCTCGCGCAGCGACACAACTTCGGATCCGGCCAATATTTCGCGCTTGGCCAAATGATCGTACAAAAATAATCCGGCGCGGATTATCCATACCGGCCGCATAGCCGCATCGTGCGGCATAACAAAACGTAGCGGCCACATAATGTGCGGTGCAGAACGCAACAACACTTCGCGCTCCTGCAAGGCTTTGCGTACCAAAGAAAATTCGTAATATTCCAGATAGCGCAGGCCACCATGGATCAACTTGGTCGATGACGAAGACGTATGCGCGGCAAGATCATCGCGCTCGCATAACAACACCGATAAGCCGCGTCCGGCAAGGTCGCGCGCAATCCCTGCGCCGTTAATGCCGCCGCCGACTATCAGCACATCGTATATAGGTAGGGTCTTGTCCATTATCTTGAATAGAGTTCGTTTGAGTTCGTTTTATCTACCTTTTGATTCGTCTTGTCAACATTGCACGGCAATATGTGTTTCGTTTCGATTCTTCGGTAGAATGCGGGCATGACCCCAAATCCCCGCCAATCCGCCTTGCTTGACGAGGTGCACAAACTCAAGACCGTCAGCGTCGAGTCTCTGGCGCAAATGCTCGACGTCACCGTGCAAACCGTGCGGCGCGATATTAAGTTGTTGTCGCAACACGGTTTGCTGTCGCGTTTTCACGGCGGCGTGCGAGTGCCGTTATCGACGATTGAAAATATTGAATATCGCCAACGCCAGACTTTGAACGCGGAAGGCAAGCAACGCATCGCACGCGCTGTCGCAAAAGCGGTGCCGAATGATTGCTCGCTGATACTCAACATTGGCACCACGACGGAGGAAATCGCCAAGGCGTTGATGCATCATCGCGGCTTGCGCGTCATCACCAACAATCTCAACGTCGCGACGATTTTATCCAACAATCCGCATTGCGAAGTCATTGTCGCCGGTGGCGTGGTGCGCAATCGTGACCGCGGCATCGTCGGCGAAGCGACGCTGGATTTTATTAAGCAATTCCGCGTCGATATCGGATTGATTGGTATTTCCGGCATCGAAGAAGACGGCACGCTGCGCGACTTCGATTACCGCGAAGTGAAAATCGCGCAGGCCATCATCGCGCAATCGCGCGAGACCTGGCTCGCCGCCGACAACAGCAAATTTAATCGCGAAGCGATGGTCGAGCTCGGCCACTTGTCGCAAATCAAGCGGCTGTTTACTGACGCCGCGCCGCCGAAAACTTTTCTGAGTTTGTTCAAAGAAAACGGCGTTGCACTTGAAATTGCTGAATGAATATTTCAATAAAATTAATTAGTTATATAATTTACAAAAACCTGGCGTCAATATGAAATATTTACTCGCGTTAGATCAAGGCACGTCAAGTTCGCGCAGTATTGTGTTCGATGAACCTGGCAACATCGTCGCGCTGGCGCAACGCGAGTTTGCGCAAATTTATCCGCAACCGGGTTGGGTAGAACACGACCCGATGGAAATTTGGACCAGTCAACTCGCCACTGCGCGTGACGCAATTTCTAAAGCCGGACTCGACGCAAGAAATATTTCCGCCATCGGCATCACCAATCAACGTGAAACCACGGTAGTGTGGAATCGCAAAACTGGTGTACCGATTTACAACGCCGTGGTCTGGCAAGACCGGCGCGCCGAACCAACTTGCGCCGAGCTGCGCGCACAAGGCTTAGAAAAAACCGTGCGCGACAAAACCGGCTTGATTATCGACGCGTATTTTTCCGGCACTAAACTGAAATGGATACTCGATAACGTTGCCGGTGCGCGCGATGCTGCGCAACGCGGCGAACTTGCCTTCGGCACCATCGACACCTGGCTCGCATGGCAATTGAGCAAAGGTCAGATGCATGTCACCGACGTAAGCAATGCCTCGCGCACCATGTTGTTCAATATCCGCAACGGACAATGGGACGACGCACTGTTATCAGCGCTGCACATCCCGCGCGAAGTATTGCCGCAAGTGCATCCATCCAGCCATTATTTCGGCAACACCGAAGCTGCATTTTTCGGTGCGAGCATACCTATTTGCGGTATCGCCGGCGACCAGCAATCGGCGCTGTTCGGCCAGACGTGTTTTCGCGCCGGACTTGCCAAAAATACTTACGGCACCGGCTGCTTCATGCTGAAGCACACCGGTAATCAATTCATCGCCTCACGGAATGGGTTGATCACTACCGCCGCCGCGCAGCCAACCAACAAAGCAGAATATGCGCTCGAAGGCAGCGTGTTTATCGGCGGCGCGGTGGTGCAATGGTTGCGTG
>JBAVXA010000261.1:0-4228 GCA_049698095.1 Burkholderiales bacterium | reverse complement strand
ACTCATCAGCACCGATCCTGTCGCAACGAAACTGGATTATCAGCAGGCTGTGTCTCTATTGCGCAGGCTGGCCACGGAGCAGCAGTTTCAACCCGAATCATTCAACGAGCCGGTGCAGGTACTCGGAATATACGAGGCCCTCGGCCAGCATTTTGACCACCTGTGGCTGCTCGGGCTGGATGAACAGGCATGGCCGCTGCGCACGCGCCCTAGTCCTTTTTTACCGCTGGCAGCGCAGATTGCCGCGGGGATTCCGCAAGCCTCGGTTGAAGGCGCGTCGCATTTTGCGCGCCAGGCGACGCAACATTTACTCGCCGCCGCAGGCGAAATCGTGGTCAGTCATACCAATCGGGAAAACGACCAGATGTTACGGCCCTCGGCGTTGATTGAACATGTCAGCCTGGTCGCAACGGAACAAATTGTCGCTGCCGTTCCGCCAACACTCTACCGGGCAATCTGGCAATCTGCGCAGAGGGAAACGCTGGACGACGATTATACGGCTGCCGAAATCGCGGCAAATCTTTTTCGCGGCGGCACCGCTTTGTTCAAGTATCAGGCCGCCTGCCCGTTCCGCGCATTCGCCCAGGTTCGCCTCAACGCGCAAGCCTGGCCCACGCCGCGCATCGGTCTCGATGCTGCCGAACGCGGGCAGATCCTGCACAAGACAATGGAGTTATTCTGGCTGAAACTCGAAACGCAGGCGCGGCTGCTGGAGATGGATGATGCCCACATCGGTACCCAAGTCAGCGACGCAGTAAGCCGCGCGCTGGCGGATTGGCAAGCAAAGCATCAGGATTTGCCCAAGCGCTTCGCGACACTGGAAAAGCACCGATTCACTGTGTTAATTCAGGAATGGCTCGTGCTCGAACGGCAGCGCCTGCCATTTTCCGTGCAGAGTGTCGAAAACGAATTGCAGTTATCGCTGGCCGGGCTGAGCATTAAATTGCGTCAGGATCGCGTCGACTCATTGCCTGACGGCAGCGTCGCGATAATGGATTACAAATCCGGCAAGCCGCGCAGCCTGCCATGGGAAGATGAATCCGGGCGGCCGGAAGAACCGCAGCTGCCGCTATATGCACTCGCCAGCGCACAGCCGGTCAGCGCGCTGCTGTTCGGAAAAATAAAAACCGGCGAAAACGCAGTTATCGGCATCGCCGACACGCCTGTTTGCATTGATGTCGATCGCAAGGGCTTTGACATTGTCGACGCCGCCGAGGCGCCGACTCTTGGCCAACGCATCGAAACCTGGCGCGACGAGCTCACGCACTTAGCGCAGAGTTTCCGCGCTGGCGACGCGCGAGTCGATCCGAGAAAACCGGCGACCTGCCAACACTGCCATCTTTCCAGCCTATGCCGGAAAAATGAAATTCTGGATGCCGGGTTTTTGGCCGGCACAGACGACGGGGCAAACGATGAGCAATGATTTGATCCAGCAGGATCTTGATGCGCGGCGCCGGGCGCTGGATATTCGCGAATCATTTATCGTCCAGGCGCCTGCGGGTTCCGGCAAAACCGGTCTGCTGATTCAACGCTATCTTGCCTTGCTCGCTACGGTCGAGCGCCCGGAGCAGATTCTCGCGATTACCTTTACCAGAAAAGCTGCAAGCGAAATGCGTGAGCGGGTACTGAGCGCTTTGTCCGATGCCAGAAGCTGCACGGCGCCGACCGACCCGTTCGAACTGCAAACCTGGCAACTCGCTTCTAAAGTAATTGATATTGATCGCACTTCAACGAAAAACGGACTATTCGCCGCTCAGAATATTGCACAGCGTCTGCGCATACAGACGATCGATTCCCTATGCAGCGAATTGGTGGCGCGGATGCCGATTACCTCACGCATGGGGAATGCCATCCTGCCGGTTGAAAACAGTGAACCATTGCTGCGCGAAACGGCGCGGCGGGTACTCAAAAAACTGGAAGACGAATCCGACATTGCCGCCTCGACAGAAGTCCTGTTGCAACACCTCGACAATGATTTCGCCGTTGTTGAAACATTGTTGATGCGCATGCTGGCCCGGCGCGACCAGTGGCTGCGTCATCTGACCGACCGCGACAAACCCGATTTGCAGCGCGCGGAACTGGAATCGGGGTGGCGCGAATTGGTGATTGATCGACTGACTGATTTGCGCGACGCGATCGCCGTTCTGCCACAACAGGAATTATGCGAGCTGGCGCGTTACGCTGCGGGCCAGATAAAAGAACTCGACTCGCCCATATTGGTATGCAAAGACTTGCATGGATTTCCCGATGCCGAACCGGAAGCAATGCCCCAATGGCGAGGCATCGCAGCTCTGCTCCTAACCAATAAAGGGGAATGGCGCACAACCAAAGGCATTAACATCAATACCGGCTTCCCTCCGGCGCTTAAAAGTAAAGCGGACGCTGCCGAAAATAATGTTCGTGAAGGCATGAAAAAGCGCATGCAGGCGTTTGTGGAAATGAACGCGGCGGACACGCAGCTGGCGCAAAAATTGCGTTCTGTGCGCGAACTGCCCACCCATGGATTCATGCAAGCCCAGTGGCAGGTATTGCAAGCCCTGCTCGATTTGTTGCCCGATGCCGTCGGCACACTGCGCCAGGTATTTGCCGAATCCGGCCAATGTGATTTTGCCGAAATTGCCCAAGGTGCATTGCTAGCACTGGGAGACGCCGATGCGCCGACCGACCTGATGCTGGCGCTGGATTATCGAATTCAGCATATCCTGATTGACGAATTCCAGGATACATCGGTGTCGCAATTCGAATTGTTGGAACGGCTGACAGCCGGCTGGCAGCCGGAAGATGGGCGTACGCTGTTTATCGTCGGCGACCCGATGCAATCGATCTACCGTTTTCGCGAAGCGGATGTCAGTTTATTCTGGCGCGCGCAATTTATCGGCATCGGCGATTTGCGCCCGGTGCCGCTGTTGCTTTCGCGTAATTTTCGCTCACAACAAGGTATCGTCGAATGGGTCAACCGCACCTTCGCCAAGGTATTCCCTGCCGCAAGCGACCCGGCCAGCGGCGCGGTAAATTATTCCCCTTCAGGCGCGACCAGAGACGCGCTGCCCGGTGTTGCGGTACATATTCATCCCTTGATTGGAACGGACTGGAAAACGCAGCAGGCACAGCAGATTGCCGATCTGATTTCCACCGCGCAAAGGGCAGATGCCGGCCAGACCATCGCCGTGCTGGCGCGCAGCCGGGCACACCTGGCGCAGATTGTGCAGGTATTCAACCAGCGGCAAATTCCGTTTGCCGCGGTGGAAATCGACCAACTGTCGCAGCGTCAACTGGTGATCGACCTGAGTGCGCTGACGCGGGCAATGCTCAATCCGGCCGACCGCACGGCATGGCTGAGCGTATTGCGCGCGCCGTGGTGCGGCCTTCGCCTGAGCGACCTCGGCGCAATAGCAGAAACCGAATCGTTACCGACCGTATGGCAGCTATTGCACGAAAAAAATATTATTGCGCAACTCAGCAGCGACGGAGTCGTCCGCGTCGATCGTCTACTCGCGGTCATGAGCGCGAGTCTGCCACAACGTGATCGCGTCAGCTTGCGTGCATGGATAGAATCCTGCTGGCTCGCACTTGGCGGACCGGCATGTGCGGCCACCGACAATGACCTCAACGATGCAACCAGTTTTTTCGACATGCTCGATGCATTCGGCAGTCAGGAATTTTCCATGGAGGCACTGGATGCTCATCTGGAAAAACTTTACGCACAACCGTCCGAGCAGAGCAACGCATCGATCCAAATCATGACCATGCACAAATCCAAAGGACTGGAATTCGATACAGTCATCCTGCCAAGCCTATCGTCGAAGCAACGCCCCAATGACAGTCAACTTCTGCTATGGCAGGAATATGTCGGCAGAAGCGGCGCCAATCGTCTGCTGCTGGCGCCGATCAGCGCGCGCGGAAGCGATACCGATCGTCTTTACCTCCTGGCGAAAAACCTCGAATCACAAAGAGACCTGCATGAATCGCAGCGCCTTCTATATGTTGCGGCAACCAGAGCGAAAAAACGCCTTTATATTTTTGCTTTGGCGGAGGAAGGTAATGACCGGCAAATAAGAAAACCGAACAGCTCGTCGTTGCTGTTCCAACTGTGGCCCGTAGTGGAGTCGCAGTTTGCGGCGGCAATTGCGAAAGAAACGGCAACTGGCAAAACCCCATCGTCCATTGATGTTGCAAAGGCTATTCCGTTTATTCGCCGCCTGAAAACCGAATGGCGGCTGCCCGCCGT
>JBAVXA010000260.1:0-14800 GCA_049698095.1 Burkholderiales bacterium | reverse complement strand
GACCTGAAATTACCGGACGAAAATATCACAGTCGTGCGCCGCGCGGATGGGTCCGGCACGTCATTCCTGTTTACCGATTATTTGTCCAAAACCAGTCCGGTATGGAAAACCAAAGTCGGCAGCGATGCGTCGGTAGCATGGCCGGAGGGCGTTGGCGGCAAGGGCAATGAAGGCGTTGCGTCCTATGTGCAGCGTATCAAAGGCGCAATCGGCTACGTCGAATATGCCTTCGCCAAGAAAAACAAAATGAACGTCGCACAGTTGAAGAATCGCGACGGTAATTTTGTCGAAGCGGATGATTCCGCTTTTCAGGCCGCGGCAGCGTATGCGGATTGGGCCAAGGCGCCGGGCTTTTACGAAATCCTCACCGACGAGCCGGGAAAAAACAGCTGGCCGATTACCGGCGCAAGTTTTATTCTGATGCATGCGCAACAGGCGGATGCCGCAAAGGGCATGGAAGCGTTGAAATTTTTCGACTGGGCATTTAAAAACGGCGGCAAAATGGCAGAGGAACTCGATTACGTTCCCCTGCCGGCCGAAGTCGTCAAACTGGTGCAGCAAGCGTGGCAGGCACAAATCAAGGACAGTAGCGCAAAACCGCTATGGCCGTAATTGCAATCCAGAACCAGGTTACAAAAACCCATCGAGCCAGTGCGCTTCACCTCTGGCTCGATGTCGTTTTCGAGAATGTCACGCGTGTTTTTGCACTGCTGGTGTTGCTCATGTTGGTGGCCATTATTGCTTCGCTCGCGATCGGCGCGTGGCCGGCGTTCGAGCACTTTGGCTTCGGCTTTATCGTCAGCACAGACTGGAATCCCGTCACCGATAAATACGGCGCGCTTAACGCTATCTACGGCACGCTGGCGACCTCTTTCATTGCCATGCTGATCGGCATTCCCGTCAGTTTCGGCATCGCGGTTTTTCTCACCGAGCTTTGCCCGACGCAATTGCGCAGGCCGCTCGGCACGGCGATCGAACTTCTGGCTGGCATCCCCAGCATTATCTACGGCATGTGGGGGCTGTTTGTTTTCGTTCCGATCCTCTCCACCTACATTCAGCCGGCATTGACCAAAGTGTTCGGCAGCGTGCCGCTGCTGGGTAAACTTTTTCAAGGTGCCCCAAACGGCATCGGCATCCTCAGCGCCGGATTGATATTGGCGATCATGGTTATTCCGTTCATTGCCTCGGTGATGCGCGACGTGTTTGAAATCGTGCCAAAAGTATTAAAGGAATCGGCCTACGGCCTCGGCGCCACAACCTGGGAAGTGATGCGCCACGTGGTGCTGCCCTACACCCGTGCCGGCGTGGCGGGCGGGATCATGCTAGGCCTTGGCCGGGCACTGGGCGAAACCATGGCGGTCACCTTTGTTATCGGCAACAGCCACCATCTCAGCGCGTCTCTCTATGAGGCGGGCAACAGCATCAGTTCGGTGTTGGCGAATGAATTCGCCGAAGCCGGCAAGGATATTCATATTGCTTCACTTATCGCATTAGGCCTGATCCTATTCTTTATCACCTTTGTCGTGCTGGTTTTCGCCAAGCTGTTATTGGTGCAATTAGCGCAAAAGGATGGGCGCGCCGCATGAGTACGATACCGGCAAGGAAGACCTCGCTCGCCGAAAATCCAGTCTATCGCAAGCGCGTCTGGGTTAATCGGATTGGCCTGCTGTTATCGATGCTGGCGATGGCCGTCGGCATGGCCTTCCTGCTTTGGATTCTGTGGACGATTGCCTATAACGGGTTCGGCGCAATCAGCACGAGTCTGTTTACGCAGATGACGCCGTCGCCCGATAGCCAGGGCGGATTGCTGAATGCGATAGCCGGCAGTCTGATGATGGTCGGCATGGCCACAATGATCGGCACGCCGGTCGGCATTCTGGCCGGAATCTATCTGGGCGAATTCGGCCAACGGGGCTGGATCGCACCTGCAACGCGGTTTCTAAACGACGTTTTGCTATCGGCACCTTCGATTATTATCGGCCTGTTTATTTATGCCGTGTATGTCGCGAAGATTGGCCATTTCTCCGGCTGGGCCGGGATTCTGGCGCTTGCCCTGCTGGTGGTGCCGGTCGTCGTCCGGCAAACGGAAAATATGCTGCATTTGGTGCCGAACAGCCTGCGCGAAGCGGCATCCGCCCTGGGCGCTCCGCGCTGGAAAATTATCTCGTCGGTAACGCTTCGTGCCGCGCGAAGCGGTTTGGTCACCGGCGTGATGCTTGCCGTAGCGCGCATCAGCGGAGAAACCGCGCCGCTATTATTTACATCGCTCAACAATCAGTTCTGGAGCCGCGACCTGAACGCGCCGATGGCAAATTTGCCCGTGACCATTTTCCAATTTGCGATGAGCCCCTATGAGAACTGGCAATCCCTCGCCTGGGGTGGCGCCTTGTTGATTACGCTTGGCGTTCTGGCATTGAACATTCTGGCAAAGTTCTTTTTCAAGGACAAACTGGTTTCAGCGTAAATCACTATCCGATATCATCAGGCACTTATGACACAACCTAAAATCAATATTCGCGACCTGAATTTCTACTACGGCAAATTTCAGGGGCTGAAGAACGTGTCGCTCGATATTGCCCAGCAGAAAATCACGGCATTCATCGGGCCGTCGGGTTGCGGTAAATCGACACTGCTGCGCACGCTCAATCGCATGTACGATCTTTACCCTGGCCAACGCGCGGTCGGTGAAATCATGCTCAATGGCGAGAATATTCTGCGACCCGGCATCGACGTCAACGCGTTGCGTGCGAAAGTCGGCATGGTATTCCAGAAGCCGACACCCTTCCCCATGTCGATTTACGACAACATCGCGTTCGGCGTGCGCCTGTATGAAAAACTCGGCAAGCGCGACATGGACGAGCGCGTCGAATGGGCGTTGCGCAAAGCGGCCCTATGGGACGAGGCCAGCGCCAAGCTGCCGCAAAGCGGTTTGAGTTTATCCGGCGGCCAACAGCAGCGCCTTTGCATCGCGCGCGCCATCGCGGTCAAGCCGGAGGTATTGCTGCTTGACGAGCCGACCTCTGCCCTTGATCCGATTTCCACCGCCCGCATTGAAGAATTGCTTGCTGAGCTGAAGGCCGATTACACCATCGTCATGGTCACGCACAATATGCAGCAGGCAGCGCGTGTCTCCGACTATACCGCATTCATGTACCTGGGTGACCTGATCGAGTTCGGCGAGACAGAATCACTCTTCATGCGGCCGGAGAAAAGACAAACCGAAGATTACATTACCGGACGCTTTGGCTAATCCGACATATTTTAAGAGGCGAACAATATGAATGAACATACATCCAAACAATACGACGCGGATCTGGCGAGCATTCGGGCCACCATGCTGAGTATGGGCGGACTGGTGGAAACGCAAGTCAGCCGCGCCATCGAAGCGCTCAAATCCGGCGAAGTTGATCTGGCCGAAGAAATCGAAGCCGCCGAAGGGCGCATTAACCATTTGCAAATGCAGGTTGACGAACAATGCGATCAGATTATCGTCAAGCGGCAGCCGACGGCTGTGGATTTGCGCATGGTGATGATGTTCGTCAAAACCGCAAATGACCTGGAACGAGTAGGTGACGAAGCCAAGAAGATCGCCCGTAAGGCGCAGAAAATCCATGCTTCCGAACGGCTTGCGCTGGTACGCTTTCATGACATCAGCCGCGTGTCCGAGCTGGCGCGCGAAATGCTGCAAATGGCGCTCGACGCACTCGCGCGCCTCGATGTAAAGGCCGCCGCGGAAGTGGTTCGTCGCGATGAGTCGCTCGACCAGGAATTCAAGGCGCTGATCCGGCTGCTGGTAAGCTACATGATGGAAGATCCGCGCACTATTTCATCCGCCCTGGAACTGGTTTTCATCGCCAAATCGATCGAACGGATTGGCGACCATGCAAAAAATATCGCCGAATACATTGTCCATGTGGTGAAAGGAAAGGATATGCGCCACGCTACGGCGGAGGAAATCCGCCACGAGATCGGCGGCTGATCGATGGCCGCCATGATCCTGATTGTCGAAGATGAGCCGCCGATCCAGGCGTTACTGGATGTCAATTTGCGCCACGCCGGATATCGCACCGAATGCGTCGACAGCGCTGAAGCCGCGCAGCAGAAAATTCAGCAGATGCTGCCGGATCTGGTCGTGCTTGACTGGATGTTGCCCGGACAAAGCGGCGTGACGCTGGCGCGTCAGTTACGCGGCGCAACGCGCACACGCAATATGCCCATTATCATGCTCACCGCCAAATCGCAGGAGGATGACAAAATCGCCGGCCTCGAAACCGGCATTGACGATTACATGACCAAACCGTTTTCGCCGCGCGAATTATTGGCGCGTATCAAGACCGTGCTGCGCCGTGCTGCGCCGGAGGCGACGCTCGACCCGGTGGAGTTCGGCTGCCTTAAACTGGATCCGCAGTTGTGCAGAGTGACTGCGGATGGCAGGCCCGTGGCGGTGGGTCCGACGGAATTTCGCCTGCTGCATTTTTTTCTTACCCACGCGGACCGGGTGTACAGCCGTTCACAATTGCTCGACATGGTATGGGGCGACCACGTGTTTCTCGACGAACGCACGGTGGATGTACATATCCGCCGCCTGCGCAAAGCATTGACGCCCTCGGAATATGACAGGCATATCGATACGGTGCGTGGCAGCGGTTACCGCTTTTCCTCAACCGCGGAAAACTGAGCTGAACATGCATAAGCGCGAAATCTGGCGCAATGGCCTGATTCTGCCGGCACTGCTGGCGGTATTCGTTGCCGTGTTCTGGCTTGCTGGCAATCAAACCTTCGCGCTGTGGTCTCTTGCCATCGGTGCAATCCTGTTAGTCTCCTATCACTTGTACAACCTGGCTGAATTCAATCATTGGGCGCAAGGCAGTCTCGAGGCGCGGGTCCCCGAAGGAACAGGCGTGTGGGAAATTGCCTTTTCGGCCCTTTACGGCCGCGTCAGGGAACGTCGCACGCAGCATGAAGACTTGGCGGGTGCTTTGCAAAAACTGCGAAATGCCGCCGAAGCGATGCCTGACGGCATGGTCATTTTGAACCCGAAAAAACATATCGAATGGTGCAACCGCGTTTCGGAAAATCATCTGGGGATCAATTTTTTCCAGGACTTCGACCAGCCGATCGCCAATCTGGTGCGGCAGCAAGCGTTCGCCGACTTTCTTAATAGCAGTGAACCAGCCAAGCCGATCTCGCTGCGTTCCGACCGCCACGGCGCACCGAAGTTGATGCTGCAACTAATCCCCTACAGCGAAGGCCGCAGCTTGTTGCTTACGCGCGACGTCACGCATATCGAGTCGCTGGAAACCGTGCGCCAGGATTTTATTGCCAACGTGTCGCACGATCTGCGCACGCCGCTGACCGTGTTAAGCGGATTTCTCGAAACCTTCGAGTCCACTCCGCTGGATTCGGGCGAGGCGAAAAAATATATCGGCTTGATGAAAACCCAGGCAGAAAACATGCAGCATCTGGTGGAGAATCTGCTCACGCTGTCATCGCTCGAGTCGTCGGAAAACCCACCGGTCGTGCAAGAAATCGACATGCCGAGGTTATTGGCGCGGCTGCTGGCTGACGCGCGAGCCCTGAGTCAGGGACGTCAGGTGATCGATCTCGAATTGCAAAGCCATTCCAATTTCCGCGGAAGCGAATCGGAGATTTATCGGGCATTCACCAACCTCGTAACCAACGCGATTCGCTATACGCCCGATGGCGGCAACATCAGGCTGCGCTGGATCGATGCGGCCAATGCGAACGTCTTTGAAGTCGTCGACAACGGATTAGGCATTGAGGCCGAACATATCCCGCGCCTGACGGAACGTTTTTATCGCGTTGACCGTGCGCGTTCGCGGCAAACCGGCGGCACCGGACTTGGCCTTGCAATCGTGAAACATGTCGCCCTGCGCCACAACGCATGGCTGGACGTCGACAGCACGATCGGAAAAGGCAGCACATTCCGCCTGGTATTTCCGAAACAGGGCACCTCAAGTTGATTCTTAATAAATATCGTAAGTATTTGATTATGATAACTAATTAGCAGGAAACGGGCCTTCTTTTCCGTCTCGTGCAGATTTGGTATTCCGGTCACGCGCTGCTTCGATAACCCTGTCTCCACGCCGGTTGGACAAGCCGCGTGTGCTCGCCTATGATTCGCACATCGAGCGTCCGCTCTGTCCTCAATATTCACGGAGAATAATATGAAGCTGTCCCGTCCCCTGCTCGGTCTTTTAATATGTACTGCATTGATCACTGCCTGCGGCAAAAAAGACGCTGAGCCGGCCAAACAAAGCGGCGAGGCCAAAGCCCCTGCCGCGGCGCAAGGCGCAAAAACACTGGTGTTCTGCTCGGAAGGCAGCCCGGAAGGCTTCGACCCAGGACAATATACAACCGGCACGACATTCGATGCGTCGGCGATTCCGGTATTCAACCGCCTGACCGAGTTCGAGCGCGGGAGCACCAGCGTCAATCCGGGTCTAGCAGAAAAATGGGAAGTGTCGGCGGACGGCAAAACCATTACCTTCAATCTGCGCAAGGGCGTGAAATTTCACACCACCGATTTTTTCAAACCGACGCGCGACTTCAATGCGGACGATGTGGTATTCAGTTTTGAACGCATGCTGAAAAAAGATCACCCGTTTAACAAAGTAGCGCTGAAAGGTTTTCCCTATGCGGAAAGCATGGAGATGCCGAAGAGCGTCAAGGCAGTCGAGAAAATCGATGATTACACAGTGCGCATGGTGTTGAACCAGCCGGAAGCGCCGATGCTCGCGAACCTGGCGATGCAATTCGCGTCGATCCATTCCAAAGAGTATGCCGACCAGCTGATGAAGGACGGCAAGCCGGAAAACCTGAACCTTGCGCCCGTCGGCACCGGCCCATTCTTATTCAAGAGCTACCAGAAAGACAGCCAGATTCGATACGAGGCATTCAAGGACCATTGGGCCGGCAAGCAGCCTCTCGACAAATTGGTATTCGCCATTACCACCGACGCGTCGGTGCGCATGCAAAAACTCAAGACCGGCGAGTGTCACGTCACCGCGTATCCGCGCCCTGCCGACGTGGCCGGTCTCAAGGCCGACCCGAAGCTGAACGTGCTGGGCCAGGAAGGCCTGAACATCGGCTATCTCGCGTTTAACGTCGAGCACAAACCGCTGGATAACAAACTGGTACGTGAAGCGCTGTCGCTGGCAGTGAACAAGCCGGCCATCATCGACGCCGTCTATCAGGGCGCGGGCCAGGCCGCGACGAATTTTATTCCGCCGACCATGTGGTCGTACAACAAGGACATCAAGGATATTCCCTACGACATCGCCAAGGCGAAGGAATTACTCGCCAAAGCGGGCCTGCCGAACGGCTTCGAAATATCCTTGTGGGCCATGCCGGTGCAGCGTCCGTATAACCCGAACGCAAAGCAAATGGCGGAAATCATTCAGGCGGATTGGGCCAAGATCGGCGTCAAGGCAAAAATTGTCAGTTTCGAATGGGGCGAATATATCAAGCGCTCGAAGGAAGGCCAGCACGATGCGGTTTTGCTCGGCTGGACGGGGGACAACGGCGATCCGGATAATTTCGCCGCGAACCTGTTGACCTGCGAGGCTGTCAAGAATGGGGAAAACCGATCACGCTGGTGCTTCAAACCATTTGATGATTTGATTCTCAAGGCGCGCACCACCAATGACATCAAGCAGCGCACGGAACTATACATGAAAGCGCAGGAGATTTTTAAGCAGGAAATGCCCTGGGTTACCGTCGCCCACTCTTACCAATATCAGCCGTTGCGCAAGGAAGTGGTCGGGTTCAAGCAAAGCCCGTTTGGCATCAACGATTTTACCGGCGTCGACATCAAATAAAAATACAATTAATTCAAATAGTTATGCTAGTATGAGGGTGCGGTTAGGCTTTTCCAGACGAAACGACGAGATTTCGCGGCAGTTGCTTGTTTGTTTTTAGACTCTTGTTTATTCTCAATCTGTATTTTGAATATCGATTAACGGCGCAATGTCTGAACCATCTACACCCGATTCCGCAAACCAGGCCACGCTCGAGGCGCTGCCCACGCCGCCCTCGACCGGCATGGCGTATTGCCGCAGTTGCGGCAAGCAGATTCACAAGACCGCTTTCACCTGCCCCCATTGCGGTCAAGCGACGGCGGAGCCCAAGGCCGAAAAAAGCAAATGGATGTCGGTATTGCCAACCGCCGGGTTAGTCATTTTGCTCGCAGGCGGCGGCTATGCGGCGAGTGTTTTTTATCCGCAATACGAGGCTTCGCGCGAACAAAGCCGCAAGTACGAAATCGTCACGATCTCGCAGAACGCCACGGCGAAAGTGGAAAAATATTTTCGTGAAAAAGGCGGCGTGCCGAAAACACTTGAGGAGGCAGGCAGTACCTCCAAGCCCGCCACCAGCACGGTAAAATCCATGCTCGTCCACCCGCAGAAAGGCACTATCACCATGGTGCTCAATTACGGCAAGGCCGATGGAAAAAGCCTGCTCTACACCCCGACCATCGACGACCGGCAAATCATTTCCTGGTCCTGCACCAGCAAGGATGTACCGGAATCCATGTTGCCGCCTGGCTGCAAGGAAGAAGAACGTAACTGATTTTCCGTCTGCCCCGCTATCGCTTTAGCCCCCACCGTTCCGCTACAATAAGCGGATGAATGCAGAAAAATATGATGTCATCGTCGTCGGCGGCGGCCACAACGGCCTCACATGCGCATGCTATCTCGCGGCTGCACGCCTGAAAGTCCGCGTTGTCGAACGCCGCGCAGTGGTCGGCGGTGCGGCCGTGACCGAAGAGTTCCATCCTGGTTTCCGTAACTCCACCGCGAGCTACACGGTCAGTTTGCTCAATCCGAAAGTCATTCGCGATCTCAAACTCTACGAGCACGGCCTGAAAATCATCGAGCGGCCACTGTCGAATTTTCTGCCGTTGCCGGACGGCAACTATCTTAAAGTCGGCGGCGGCGTCGAGGCGACGCAAAAAGAAGTCGCCAAATTTTCCAAAAAAGATGCCGAGCGTCTTCCGGCCTACTACACCATGCTCGAGTCCGTCGCCAACGTCCTGCGCGGGATGCTGCTGCAAACGCCACCGAACGTCGGTGGTGGCATCGCAGACTTTGTGCGCGCGCTCGAACTCGGCGGAAAATTGAAAAAACTCTCCATGCCGCAGCGGCGCGACCTGCTCGATCTGTTCACCAAAAGTGCCGGCGATGTGCTCGACCAATGGTTCGAGTCGGATCCGATCAAAGGCCTGTTCGGTTTCGACGCCATCGTCGGCAACTTCGCCAGCCCCTATTCGCCCGGCTCGGCGTATGTGTTGCTGCATCACGTCTTCGGCGAAGTGAACGGCAAGCAGGGACAATGGGGCCACGCAGTCGGCGGCATGGGCGCCATCACGCAGGCGATGGCGAAGGAAGCGGCGCTGCGCGGCGTGGAGATAACGACCGATTCGGCAGTGAAGAATATCCAGGTCGATTCTGCCGGCCGCGCCGGCAGCGTGACGCTGGAAAGCGGCGAAAATATCAGCGCGCGCTGCATCGTATCGAACCTCAACCCGAAGTTATTGTTCCAGAAATTAATCGACGCGCCGCATGTGCCGGAAGAATTTGCGCATCGCATGCAAGCCTATAAATGCGGGTCCGGCACGATGCGACTGAATGTCGCGTTGTCCGAATTGCCCGACTTTACCGCCCTGCCCGGCAAACAGGTGCAGATTCATCATCAGGCGGGCATTTTTGTTGCGCCGTCGCTGCAATATATGGAGCAGGCCTTTTTCGACGCCAAACAGAACGGCTGGTCGCGGCGGCCGGCCATCGAAATGCTCATCCCGAGCACAGTCGACGATTCGCTCGCACCGGCCGGCCAGCATGTGATGAGTTTGTTCTGCCAGCATTTCAATCCGCAATTACCCGCAGGACAATCGTGGGACGATTGCCGCGAACAGGCCGCCGATGCGATTATCGATACCGTCAATCAATACGCGCCGAATTTCAAGGCCAGCATTTTAGGTCGCATGATTTTGTCGCCGCTCGATCTGGAACGTAAATTCGGCTTGGTCGGCGGCGATATCTTTCACGGCGCGCTGAGCCTCGATCAGCTGTTCAGCGCCCGACCGGTGTTGGGTTACGGCGATTATCGCTCGCCGATAAAAGGCTTATATATGTGCGGCTCCGGTACGCACCCGGGCGGCGGCGTCACCGGCGTGCCGGGACATAACGCGGCGCGAGAAATCATAATAGATTTCCGGCGCGGCAGAATCGCAACGTAACCACAACCGCCAACAGGATTCTATGCGTAACTTATTTATTTTATTATTATTTTTGTTATGCACATGTTCTGCGCCTTTATTCGCACAAAGCATTCAAGCTGAGTCGGCGGGAACGCAAGCTGCTGCCGCGCAAACCGACAACCGTCCCGTCGCCGTTCCCGTCGCGTCGGAAAAAGCCATGTCGTATTACTACACGCGCAACACTTTATGGATCGTCGGCGCCATTTGGGGCTTGCTCGTGCCCGCAATATTCCTGTTCACCGGGTGGTCGGCAAAAATCCGCGACGTCGCGCAGCGCCTGGGCAAAAAATGGTTTTTCGTCATCGGCATTTATTCCGTCCTGTTCGGCGTCCTCACCTTTTTCATCGACTTGCCGCTCGACTACTACAGTAGCTATTCCGTCGAGCATCAATTCGGCCTGTCGAATCAATCGATCGGGAAATGGCTAAAGGACAACCTCACGAGCCTCGCCGTAAGCAGCGTCATGACGTTTCTGTTCCTGTGGATTCCCTATCTGCTGATCAAAAAAAGCCCGCAGCGATGGTGGCTCTACACCGGCCTGCTTGCCATTCCGTTTATTTTCCTGATGATTCTGGTGCAACCGCTTTGGATCGACCCGCTGTTCAATAAGTTCGGCCCGATGAAAGACAAGGTGCTGGAAAGCAAAATCCTCGCACTGGCGGACAAAGCCGGCATTGAAGGCAGCCGCGTATTCGAAGTCGCCAAAAGTGAAGACACCAAAAAAGTGAACGCCTATGTCACCGGCTTCATGGACACCAAACGCATCGTATTATGGGACACGCTCACCGCCAAGCTCGACGAAAAAGAAACCCTTTTCGTCATGGGACATGAAATGGGTCATTACGTGTTGGGCCACGTGTGGAAAAGCATCGCCTTCATTTCGCTCGTCATACTCGTCATGCTGTATATCACCCACCGATTGGCCGGATGGATGATCGCGAGATACAAGCATCGATTCGGCTTCGGTGAATTATCCGACATTGCGTCATTGCCGTTGCTGATACTGCTCACCGGCCTGATCGGCTTTATCACCCCGCCCATTATCAATACCTACACCCGCTACAACGAACACGAAGCCGACCGCTTCGGCCTGGAGCTGACAAAAGATAATCGTTCGGCGGCCACCGCGTTCGTCAAACTGCAACAGGAAAACCTCGCCAACCCCAACCCGGGCTGGTTCGTCAAATTATGGCGCGGCAGTCATCCTTCGCTGGCGGAACGAATTACATTCAGCAATGAATATAAGCCGTGGGAAAAGGGCGAGACGTTGCGGTATGGAGATTTGTTTAAGAAAAATAAATGACCACACAAGATTATGGAAGAAAGTGATTACGTGCTGATTAGTAGATCCGAGAACGCCGTATCTTCTCTTGAGTTAGCGTCTGTTTTTTTAACCCTCACTAAATCAGATTATCGATACTGGAAATGGTATGTCATTGCACTACATAGCGGGCTTCAAGGTCTATTTTCACTGGCACTTCACAACGGCAATACTCATCTTGTACAAAAGCCAAATGTGATGCAGCAAATGATTTCTGCAGAGCAACTAGGGTCGCCTTATCCATTACCTCGCATGGATAACTTTCTAAAGTTATATAAAAAACTTCAAATAAAAAATAATTTACGGCATGAACATTCAATGCCGTTCGACTCTAATGATATCTTCGATAAAGCCATTGAGTGGGTTGATTCCTGCCGAGATGATTTTCTTCACTTTAATGTTGGTTCGTGGCAAATTGAAGTTAAATCAATAATTGAAAATTCCATTTTATGTTGCGAAATAGCAGACTTTATTGTCTCAAAAAGTCATTCAATTATTTGGCAGGAAGAAGATTACGAGCAAAGGGCAAAAAGCTCTCTCTTGGCACTACAAAAGGCCCTTCTATTTGCGGAACGCTGATCTAGCCCAATAGTTTACCCTTCTGCGCCGCCGTTATTTCTGTTACCTAGCGGGGGAAGTCGGCGAGCACATGTTTGAGCTACGCGGTGAGGCAGATTTGAATTGAATGTAAAAGCGAGTTTGTGCTCGACGCCCGATAGGCAGCAGAAATAGCGGCGACAACAAACCAAAAAACAAAAAGTAGCGCGGCGGGTTCGCCTTTTTTGGTTACTTTTTTGGCGAAGCAAAAAAGTGACTAGCCGTCGGGCTACCCCCGGCACACTTATTCAGAGCTCAGTCCTTTCAGCCAGTCAGGCTGAAACATGGATCCCTATCCCAACCTTCCCCCGTCAAGGGGGAAGGAGTTTGTCATCCTGACCCTGAGCTTGCCGATGAGGAAGGATCTGCTGTTCGGTTTTGATTTGACGCGCGGAACAACAGATTCTTCGCTCTCGCTCAGAATGACAAGGAATTACGCGCTCTACAAAATCTCTTCCACCCGATGGCACGCCACCATCCGCTCATCAAATAATCTCGGCAAAGGCGTTTCTTCTCTGCAGCGTGCAACCGCATGCGGGCAGCGGGTGTTGAACGCGCAGCCGCTTGGTGGGTTAAGCGGCGACGGTAATTCGCCTTTGATGCTTATGATTTTTTTGCTACGCCCGGTGAGCGATGGCGTGCTGGCGAGCAAGGCTTGCGTGTACGGATGCAACGGACGCGAGAAAATTTTCTGCTTGCTGCCGCTCTCCACCGCGTTGCCGAGATACATCACGATCACGTTGTCGGCAACGTGTTCGACAACGCTGAGGTTATGCGAAATGAACACATAACTGACGCCAAACTCGTTTTGTAAGTCATTGAATAAATTGAGTATTTGTGCCTGAATCGAAACGTCCAAGGCTGACACCGGCTCATCCGCGACGACAACTTTCGGATTCAACATCAGTGCGCGCGCGATGGCGATGCGCTGGCGCTGCCCACCGGAAAACATGTACGGATAGCGTTGCGCGAATTCGGGGCGCAGGCCGACTTTGGCCATCATCATTTGCACCTTGTCCTGTACGTCGTTTGCCGCGCTGCCGCCGGCAATAATCAGCGGCTCAGCGAGGATGGTTTTGATTTTTTTGCGCGGATTGAGCGAGGCGTACGGATTCTGGAACACCATCTGCACCTTGGCATGCAATTGCTTTTTTTCCTCGCCGCTAACACCGGTTGTATCCTTGCCGTCAACGATCAGTTTGCCCGAGGTCGGTGTTTCAATGAGAGTAAGTTGCCGCGCCAGTGTCGATTTGCCGCAGCCCGACTCGCCCACCACCGCCAGCGTTTCGCCCGCGGCGAGCGTGAACGACACGCCATTGAGCGCCCTCACCGTACTATGGCCGCGCAACAGTCCGCGCTTGATACGGTAATGTTTGGTGAGATTGTCGGCGACGAGGACGCTCATGATTTCACCTCGCGCGATTCGTCCATCTGCGGATTGCCCGCGGCGTCGAGCGGCGTATGACAGCGTACCGCCGATTCGGTCTGGCCGAGCAGTTGCGGTCGCTCGCTGATGCAGCGATCGAATACATACGGACAGCGGGGCGCCAGCAGGCAGCCGCTCGGCCTGTCGTATTGTCCCGGCACCACGCCGGGCAAGGCATTCAACCGTTCCGCGCCATGATTGTGTTCCGGCAACGCGGCGAGCAACGCCTGCGTATACGGGTGGCGCGGCGCGCGGAAAATTTGCGGAATCATACCCGACTCGACCACCTGCCCGGCATACATCACCAGCGCGCGCTGCGCGACTTCGGCGACGACCGCGAGATCGTGGCTGATCAATATCAGCGCCATATGCGTTTCTTTTTGCAGCTTCATGAGCAAATCGAGAATCTGCGCCTGCACCGTAACATCCAGCGCGGTGGTCGGCTCGTCGGCAATCAATAATTTCGGATTGCATGCCAAGGCCGTGGCGATCATCACGCGCTGGCTCATGCCGCCGGACAGCTGATGCGGATAAGCATCGAGGCGATTTTTCGCGTCGGGGATTTCCACCAAATTGAGCAGGTCGAGCGAGCGCTGACGCAATTCGCTGCGCGAGCCGCCCTGATGAATCTTGATCGCCTCGGAAATTTGATAGCCGACAGTGAAACTCGGATTCAAGCTGGCGACCGGGTCCTGAAAAATCATGGAAATATCGGCACCGATTACTTTGCGCCGCTGTTTTTCATCCAGCGCGAGTAGGTCCTGTCCACTGAACCTCATCGCGTCGGCCCCGACGCGTCCGGGTGCGTCGATGAGCCCCATGATGGCGAGCATGGAAACACTTTTACCCGAGCCGGATTCACCCACGATGCTGACCACTTCCCCCGCATCGATACGAAAATCGACGCCGTCGACAGCGGGGAACGGATTATTTTCCGCGCCGAATTCCACCCGCAGGTTTTTTACTTCAAGCAGGCTCATGACGATTGTTTCAAGCGCGGATCGAGCGCGTCGCGCAAACCATCACCCAATAAATTCAACGCCAGTACGGTGATTAGAATGGCGAGGCCGGGGAAGGTGACGACCCACCACGCCCGCTCGATATAATCGCGCGCCGAGGCGAGCATGGTGCCCCACTCGGGCGTCGGCGGCTGCGCGCCGAGGCCGAGAAAACC
>JBAVXA010000259.1:0-2970 GCA_049698095.1 Burkholderiales bacterium | reverse complement strand
AGAGAAAATAAGGATGGCAATCATCGCTTCGAGAACCATCACGCCGCGCTGCGCGGACTGCTTTCCTGCAGTTGCTGAAATTTGATCAAGCTTAATTTTTTTCATGATGATTCAGGTGCATCGTCTGGGATCGTTGGAAAGTAACAGGCTCGGATCCGGATCGCAGGTTCTTACCTGGCCGCCAATTGAAATCTGGATCACCAAGCGCCGCATTTTCGTCGTGGCCAATTTAGGGTTGACCACATCGACACGGACAGCATTGTTCACACCTGGCACGAGTCGCCCCAATCCATCGAAAGTAATCGAGGTAGCGCCGGCGCCCAGTCCAGTTGCCAAAGCCGTTCCAGCCGCTCCCATGGCGCTCGCGGTTCCGATTTGAACATTGCTTGATCCTTGATGATCATATCGCGCATGCAATACATTGTTACCAAGCGGGTTGGAAGGGCCGACAGGGCAGGCAGCGAACGTGGGTGGCGTTACAGGTGGTGTGTCCTGTGCACAGATATCCCAAGTCGATTTGAAAGCCGGGTCAAAACGGAACCGTACTGGTTCATTCCGGCGGATGGCTTCCGTACGGGCGAGGTTGATCCCATTGGAAAGGGATTCGGTCCCCGTGCGAATCTGCCCGTTCTCGATCCAGGTATTAAAGCTGGGGATGCCTATTGCCATAACGATGCCCATGATGACGATCACCACCATGAGTTCGATCATGCTAAATCCGGATTGGCTGCGGGTAATCATTTGATGATAATTCATTAGCAGTTGTTGCCAGCACCGGTAATCCAGCAGTTCTTCGTGCCGGCGAATTGCCAGTTCGACTTCGCGGGGGCACCTATTTGCGTGGTACGCTGGTTTTGCTCGTTGATGGTATAGACGAACCCGGCAACCTGGCGCAGACCAGTTGCAGTTATCGTATAGCCAGTTGCCGGCGGGCCGCCGAGCGCTGCGCAAGTGAAATTAAAGTCCTTTGACGGCGGATTGGTTGCTGTTGTTGGGAACACCACAATATTGGCGGCAGCCGCATTTTGGCCGCACACGCCAGCATTTCCGTAATTGCGGTTATCCTGAAAGAACTGTTCCATGCGTACGCGCAAATCGGAAAGCGTTGTCGTGGCTTCCGTCGTGCGTGAACGAATCACATAATCGGTATACGCGGGGACAGCGATCGCCGCCAGAATGCCCATGATGGCGATAACGATCATGATTTCGATCAAGGTGAAGCCCGCATTTTTTTGTTTTCGCTGCATAGTTTGTGCCGATGGGGTGGACATACTATTTACTCCTGTTGAAATTAGCTTGCATGGTAGTTAGGGTTACAAAGTCTCTCAATCAAATTCCGACGACCGGCCGGTTTGCTAGAATGAGCGGCAACTCACTGTGAACTGCATCACATTTTGTTTTCGGATTTCCTGATTATCGGCGCCGGAGTTGCCGGACTCTCGACTGCTTACGAGTTGTCCTTGTCTGGCGCCTCGATCTCGCTCATCGAACGCGGCTCGGTAGGACGCGAGTCGTCCTGGGCGGGGGCGGGGATTCTGTCGGCGTTATTGCCGTGGGAATATCTTCCGGCGGTGCACCGCCTTACGTCGTTCGGAGCGCAGCTTTATCCGCAGTGGATTGCCGCGCTTGAGCAGGCGTCGGGCTGCGAGACGGAATATGCTGTCAGCGGTATGCAGGTGTTGCCGCCGTTTGATGCGGCGACGGCCTTGAGCTGCTGCGCCGAAAACGGCGTTCGCGCGGAAATCACTGCGGAAAAAAATCTCTGGTTGCCCGATATCGCACAGGTTCGCCCGCCGCGGTTGCTTGCCGCGCTTAAGTCAACTTTGCTGAATCGCGGCGTGGAAATTCTAGAAGGGGTAGCGGCGTCGAGTCTGGAAATCGCGCAAGGGCGCATAACCGGCGTGAACACTAAAAAAGGCAAACTGAAGGCAAGTCAGTATGTGCTCACATCCGGCGCATGGATAAATAACCTATTGAAAAATAAACATATTTATTCAGATTTGCATCCGGTTCGCGGCCAGATGCTGTTGTTCAAGGCAGAACCGGGACTGCTCAATAACATCATTTATCGGGACGGAAACTACGTGGTTCCACGCCGTGACGGGCATATTTTGGTCGGCAGCACGCTGGAAGAAACCGCGTTTGATAACCGGATTACCGATGTGGCGAAACAGGAATTACATGCGGCCGGCGCAGCAATGTTGCCTGCATTGGCCTCACTGCAACCTGTCGCGCATTGGGCCGGCCTGCGCCCTGGCTCTAAGGCTAATATTCCTATAATCGACCGACATGCCGATTGGGAAAATTGCTTTATTAACGCCGGACATTTCCGCTATGGGCTGACCATGGCCCCGGCGGCGGCAAGATTGCTCGCTTGCCTGATTGCAGGCGAAACGCCGCCGATTCCGCTCGCGCCATACAGCCGCCAAAATAAATATTCATAACTAATTGATTATATTGATTATTTTAGATTAGACAAACTCTGTTTCGTCTCCTAGAATGAAGTTATGGAAACCGCCCTTTTCCCGCCGGACGCGATCCCCGCGTTGTTGCGCGAGCATGACATTGCGCTGACGCACCAGCGCCTGCAAATCGGCCAGGTATTGTTCGCCTGTTGCCAGCATGTATCTGCAGATCAGATTCTGGCGCGCGTCAATAACGAGCATCCCGAAACGTCCAAGGCGACGGTCTACAACACCCTGAAACTGTTTCTGGAAAAAGGTCTGGTGCGTGAAGTGATCGTCGATCCTACACGAGTTTTTTACGACCCCAACATGGCACCGCATCATCATCTCTACAATGTTGAAACCGGCGAGTTGACCGACATCGACGCGTCCAGCGTGCAGGTGCAGGGCTTGCCGCCGCTGCCGCAGGGTTTGCGTCAGGACGGCGTCGATATTATCGTGCGCGTACGGCCTTCCGCTTAAGCTGTTTGCCCGCATCTCCCCCTGCGTTTATAATCTCCGGCCA
>JBAVXA010000258.1:0-16475 GCA_049698095.1 Burkholderiales bacterium | reverse complement strand
CATGAAAAAATCGTAGCTCGGCGAAACGGCGGTCATGATAAGGCCCAAGCCGGCGAAACATAAACCAATCAGCAAGGCCAGCAACGGAATCCAGAATGTCAGAGGAGAATGCGTAAGCCCCAGCAGCCAGATGACAATCAGTATCGCCGTGCCGGACAGAACGCTTTTGCTCGCCGCCCATATCCACTCGGCCAACACCACGTCGTCGAGCATCAGCGGCGCATTCATGATCGCTTCCCAGCTTTTTTGCACATGCATGCGCGAGAAGGCGGAATACAGCGCTTCAAAGCTGGCGCTGTTCATGGTGCTGTAGCAAATCGTACCCGCCGCTAAAAAAGTAATATAGGGCATGCCGTTGATTTCCGGCAGCAGCGAGCCGAGGCCGTAGCCGAGGCCGAACATGTAGATCATCGGGTCGGCCAGATTGCCGAGCACGGACGGGATGGCGAGTTTTTTCCACACCATGTAGTTGCGCCGCCAGACCGGCCAGAAGCGCAGGCTCAATTGCGGCAGGCGGAAAAATGAAGTCTTCATATCAATCACGCAACTCGCGGCCGGTGAGTTTGAGGAACACGTCCTCAAGGTTGGCGGCGCGATGCAGATAACGCAACGCGGTTTGCGCCGACAGATTATCCAGCAGCGATTTCGGATCGTGTGCGTAGCAGAAGGCCGTTTCGCCGGTGATTTCGGCGCGCTCGGACATTTTTTTTCCCGTGCGCTCGACCCACTCGGCAACGCCCTCGCCGTACACTTCGACCACATGCGGCTCGATGTGCTGCGCAATCAGGTCGCGCGGCGCGCCGAGGGCGATGGCCTTGCCGCGATCGAGGATCATGACGCGGTCGCATAGTCGTTCCGCCTCTTCCATGAAATGCGTGGTGAGCAAAATCGTTTTGCCCTGATTCAGCAATTTTCTCAGGCGCTCCCAGATGACGTGGCGCGCCTGCGGGTCAAGACCGGTAGTCGGCTCGTCGAGAAACACCAGGTCGGGGTCGTTCACCAGCGCGCGCGCAAGAGTAAGGCGTCGCTTCATCCCGCCGGAAAGCGTCATGGTTTTACTTTTCGCGCGTTGCGTCAGCCCGGCGAATTCAAGCAGGGCGGGAATACGTTCGCGAATGATTTTGTCGGCGATGCCGAAGTAGCGGCCGAATACCAGCAGGTTTTCTTCCACGGAAAAATCCGGGTCGAGGCTGTCCATTTGCGGTACTACGCCGACTTTCAAGCGCGCCGGCCGGCCTTCGCGCGGCACCGGCCGGTGCAGCAGGCTGATGTCGCCGGCGTCGGGATCGATCAAACCCAGCGCCAGTCGCAAGGTCGTGGTTTTGCCCGCGCCGTTCGGGCCGAGCAAGCCGAAGCATTCGCCCGGCTCAAGCGCAAAGCTGATGCCGTCGACGACATCGGTACCGGCATAGCGTTTGCGTAAATGATCGACGCTCAGAACTGACATAGGCGGGTAACGAAATCCTTGATGTGATGCAGGCGCCGATGAAAAAAATGGTCCGCGCCGGGAATGGTGATGACGGCGAGATCCTGCGGTCGCGCCCAATCGAGAATATGCTGATACGGCACGGTTTCATCCTGCTCGCCATGAATCACAATGGTGTTTTTCGGCACGTCGCCGAGGGTAAAGGTTCCAACCGCCGGAGCTATCATAACCAATTGTTTTATTTTAAGTTTTTTTAAGACTTCAGACGCGACGAAGCCGCCGAAGGAAAAGCCGGCCGAGTACACCGGCAAGTCGCCGAATTGTTTTTTCGCATACGCATGAACGGCCAGCATATCGTCCACTTCGCCGCGGCCTTGGTCGTACTGGCCTTCACTCCCGCCGACGCCGCGGAAATTGGGCCGTAGCGCGACGCAATTTAATTCGAAAAAAGTCTTTGCCAACGTTTGCGCGACTTTGTTGTCGAGCGTCCCGCCGTATAACGGATGCGGGTGTGCGACCAAGGCAATGGCGCGGCGCGACGGGCCGGGATCATTGACGACGACTTCGAGTTTTCCTACCGGACCGTCAATGTGAATCTTTTCGCCGTGCATCGGACTCAAATTTTCAATCTTTCGACAATGCGCCCGTGTTGGATATGTTCACTGATAATTTCGTCGATATCTTCCTTGTCGACGTAGGTGTACCAGGTTTCCTGCGGATAGACGACGATGACCGGACCTTCGTTGCAGCGGTCGAGACAGCCGGCGCTATTGACGCGCACTTTGCCCGCGCCATTTAATTTCAGCGCTTTGATTTTATCCTTGGCGTAACCGCGCATGGCTTCTGCGCCGCGATCGTTGCAACAGGCTTCGCCGTCCTCGCGCTGATTGACGCAAAAAAATACGTGGTGTTTGTAATAGCTCACAGGGCGTCTCGAAAAAAAATAAACACTGTCATTATACGCCGCCAGTGTGTGCCCGGCTTAGCGCGTTTCGGGCCAATACTCCTGATGCCGGTGCGCGTAAATCAAATATACCAGCGCCGCCAGCGGCCACACTTCGTTGATAAACTGCGTGAGGCTGGTGAAATTAAGCAGTTGTCCGTACGGCCATTTGAACACGCGTAGAATCTCGTTCGGGGTGTCGTAGATTGCGGCGAGTTTGGACATCACGCCGCCCGCGAGAATAATCAACCCCGCCACAATCAAACGCTGGCGGCGGCGCAGCGAAGAAAACAGCAGCAGCATGACGATGCCACCGATCAGTCCGGCCAATGTCTCGCGCCCGAGCCAGTTGGGAATCAGCGGCTCTTTCAGCAGCATGACCGCTGCAACGGTTTTGATGACCAGCGCAAGCGCCAATACGGCGACGGCAAACCACGCGGGCTTGAGCGCGCGCTGGATCAACAATGAAATGAACAGCGCGATACCGCAAAAATTCAGCGCCATCCCCGCTGCCTGCGGAATCCATAGTGCTGCAGCGTCAACGCGGTTATTCCACGGCTCGAGCAGCATATTCACCACATTACCTGCGCCTAAAAACGGAATCGACGGATTGAGCTGAGTGATGAACCACAACGCCAGCAACAGCTGCCCAAGGTGGGCAAGGCGGCCGCGGATAAAAATCCGGTCGCGCAAATTGCTCATAACCTCCAGGTGCGGCGACCAGGCAAACCAGGCGACCAAGGCGACGCCGATGACCGTACCGCCGGTATTCGATATCAGGTCGGCCATGGAAGAATCGCGCGTGGGCAGATATTGCTGCGCGCTTTCCATGGCGAGGCTCAGCGCAACACCGGCGAGCACCGAGAACACGATCGAGAAACGCGCGCCGACGCGCGGAAGCAGGAAGATATAGGCGAACAGACCGAGGGGAATATAGGCGAGGATATTAACTGCAACATCGAACGCGGTCAGGTAATGCGGCCAATTCAGCCAGCGCGCCGGGGCATCCGGAGCGCTCCAGCCGGTAAACGGCGTCAGCGACACATAGACGATGCTCAGCGCATATACCACCAGCCAGGTTCCGGCGGCACTTGCATGGCGGAGATTGGGAGTGTCTTGTTGTCGCATGGAGGTTGGTCTTGTGGCGAACAATCCCCACGCTAACACATGGTGGCGTTGCAGTAAATTGACAAAAAATTATCTGCTCAGTCCGGCTTTGTATCGCTGCAGGTTTTTTACGTAGACATCGGCATTGAGTTTGATGCGGACGATTTCTTCGTCGGTGAGCTGGCGCACGACTTTTCCGGGCGAGCCCATCACCAGCGAGTTATCGGGAATGTGTTTGCCTTCGGTGATAAGTGAGTTGGCGCCGATGATGCAGTTGTGACCGATAACGGCGCGATTCAGTATGACGCTCTTGATACCGATCAGCGTGTTGTCGCCGATGGTGCAGCCGTGCAGCATGACCAGGTGGCCGATGGTGACGTTTTTGCCGACGCTGAGCGGCACGCCCATATCGGTGTGCAATACCGAGTTATCCTGAACGTTGGAATTTTCGCCGATGTCGATCAGCTCGTTATCGCCGCGCAGCACCGCACCGAACCAGATGCCCGTATTGTTGGCGAGGCGGACTTTGCCGATGACGGCAGCGCTATCGGCGACGAAATACTCGCCCAGAAATTCAGGTTTGTGGTCTCCCAGGTTGTAAATCATTTTTTTCTCCCGAAATATGCTTTTCCAGCACAATGATATCAGCAATATACGGAGGAAATTTCGCTTTGCGCTCGCCGTTTTGGGCGAAACCGAGTTTGCGCCAGAACGGGAACGCGGGCGTGTTGGTTTCGATGACGCCGAGGCGAACGGTATCGATGCCCGGCCAGCCCGCCATGATTTGTTCGAGCTCCGCATACGCGCGCGTGCCGTGACCGCGTCCCTGATGTTTTTCCGCCAGCAACAGCAGCGTCAACGTGGCTTTATTCAGCTCGCGAAAGCCGCGGATGATGCCGGCGCAGCCGATGAGTTCGTCAGCGAGATATAGGCCGAATATGAATTGGTCGATTTTTTCGACGCCCGGCGGAAGATCGGCAAAATCGTTTTCCGCTTCGTTCGGCGCGGCGACTTTGCCGGTGGTGGCAAGATAATATTGTGGCGCCGAGGCGTACAACCGTTGCAATGCGAGTCGATTTGGCGCGCTATCATCTAGCTGGCGAATAATCATAACTATTTAATTATATTGATTTTTTTATCTGAATAACTTACATCTGCTTGAATAAATGGGAAAACGGCCGGCTTACCTGCAACGCTTCGTTGCGCCCTTTCAATTTGACGCTGGCCTGTCCGCGAAAATCGCGCGACACGCTGTCGATATAATTCATATTGATAATAGTTGAGCGGTGAATTTGCCAGAAGCGATCGGCGTCGAGACTGTCAAGCAGATCCTTGATCGGCGTTTTGATAACCGCTTCGTTCTTGCCGGTATAGACGATGGTGTATTTGTCGTCTGCCTGAAAATATAAAACTTCGTCGACCGGAATGAAACGCAGATTATCCCCGACAGAAGCTTTGATCCAGCGCAGCGTGTCTTTTTTGTGCGACGGATTGATGGTGGCGGCCAGCTTGTCCAGCAGCGCGCTCAAGTCCTGCGGCGGCGAAGCGAGGCGTTGCTTCAGGCGGGCGACCGTGGTTTGCAGGCGTTCCTCCTCGACCGGTTTCAACAAATAATCCGCCGCCCCGTGTTCGAACGCTTCAACCGCATATTGATCGTAGGCGGTAACGAAAACAACGTGCGCCTCGCCCGCAATGTGCCGCGCAGCCTGCAGACCGGTCATTCCCGGCATGCGAATGTCGAGAAAAACAATCTGCGGCTTTTTTTCCTCCAGCAGGATCAAAACTTCGTCGCCGTTCTGCGCCTCGGCGACAATCTCCAGCTCGGGCCAGGCACGCACCAGCTTCATGCGCAATTGCTCGCGCATTAGCGGCTCGTCGTCGGCAATCAGTGCGGTTATTGCAGCCATGCGTATTTTATAGCTTATTTTTTTGTGTAGGGTATTTCGATCGACGCCACGGTTCCCGTCGGCAGATTCGGCATGACAAAAAACGCGGCCTTGTCGCCGTAGAGCGCCTTGAGCCGCTCGCGAATATTTTCCAACCCGACGCCGGCCCCGGGCTGCTGCGAAAATCCGTTGCCGTTATCGACGACGCTGACGCGCAGTTTGCTGCCGATTACCGTTGCATTGACCGACACCTTGCCGCCTTCGGGCTTGGGTTCGAGGCCGTGCTTGATCGCATTTTCCACCAGGGTCGGCACCATCATCGGCGGAAACGCCAGGGATTGCAGCGCGTCCGGGATGTTGATTTCATAGCTCAACCTGTCGCCCATGCGCACTTTGAGAATTTCCAGATAAGCGCGCGATTGTTCCGCTTCGCGCCCGAGCGTGGTCGAGCTTTCGCGCATTTGCGGAATTGCCGCGCGCAGATATTTGATCAGGTTGGTTTGCATTTTCGCCGCGGCGGGCGGATCGGTTTCGATCAGGTGCTGCACGCTGGCCAGGGTGTTGAACAAAAAATGCGGCTCTATCTGCGCCTGCATGGCGGCGAGCTTGGCTTCCATCAGCTGTTTGGTCAAGTCGGCCTGCTGCGCTTTCTGTTCGCTTTTGGCGGCACGCGCTTTAAGGCGCCGATTGACTGAAATCACGCCCTTGGTAATAAACAATATCGGAAACAGCAAAGCGATCGACGCAATGGTCAGCCCGCCGACGACGACCCGGCGGGCATCGCGTTTCACCTGCGATTGGATCTGCTGTTTCAACTCGGCCGGCAATTCGGGCAAGACTTCTCCGTCCTTAAGCGGCTCATCTTTGCCGCCGATGCGAATCTGTATCGGCCCGTTCTCCGACCGGCCGATGCCGACCGTTACGCTGTTTTTCGGTTTGTCGCCTATCGATATATCGGCATCGATGTTGATGTTTTTTCCGTCAGGCGGCGATTTACTTTTATCGCTCGGCGTACCCTCTTTCGGCTTGGCAGTATCATTCTTGTCGGGATCGAGGCGTGCGGCATTTTCAATTTTGCGCTTGGCCTCGTCAATTTCCTGTTGCGCTTCCTTTATTTGTTCCCGCGCATCGCGAATAATCTGATTGGCTTCGTCGCTTGCGTCGCGTTTGGCTTGCTCGATTTCCTGACTGGCCTGATTGATTTCAATCTTGGCGTTTTCGATTTCTTTCAGCGCATTATCCAGCTCCGCCTGCGTGTCCGGGTCGTCGGTGTAGGAGCGGATTTTGACAACCGTGTTTTTCGCCACGCCGAGGGCCAAATCCCCGGAAGCCCGCTTTATTTCCTGGCGAATCGCCGCTTTCATTTCCGGCGTGTCGCCCAGATCTTCCAGGCGCGGCGAGCCGACCGAGGTAGTAAACCAGATCGCCGACCCCAGAAAGATCGGGAAAACGACAATCCACTTCCACCACGATGTATCGCCGATAAACTTGAGTATGCGTTTCATGTCAGGCCGAACTCGCCTCCTTACGCCGCTGCATCAAGCTGCATGTTATCCCACTCTTTGTAGTGTTTGCGCGCGGCACGAGGCGGCATCACATGTACTGTCGCCAACTCCGTGTTTGCGGCTGCCGGCTTCATGCGCTGAATGATATCCATAAGCGGAGTAAGCACCGATTCCGCGATGACGATCAACGCTGTGAAAGAAAGAGTGATGATTGCGTATGTCTCAATATAATCAATAGCTTGCATGGTATTCTCCTAAGTGGGTGGTTCGAAATGTGCTGCCTGTTGAGTGCACTGTAGGCAAACGCGAACCACGTTGAAAGGGGCAAAGGAGTGGAATGCAGAAAACACGGAATGAACTGCAGAAAGCAGGCCAGAACGGGCGGATATTCCGCCCGATGTGGTTCCTGCGCCAGCGAAATTCAGCGGCCGGCAGCGGTCTTATGCTGGGTGTGCGTGTGTTTTCGCGAAGGGAATAACAGCGAACCGGCAATCATGCCGAAAATTGCCAGGCCCAGCCCGATCAGTTGCGGCGGCACGATGCTGTCGGTGATCAGATAAGTCGTGAGCAACCAGCTCGACAAGCCGAGCACGATCGAGAACATCGCGCCATTGGTGTTGGCAGGTTTCCAGTACAGCCCAAACACCAGCGGCACGAACGCCCCGACCAGCGGCACCTGATAGGCGCCACTGACCATTTCGTAAATCGACTTTTCCGACTTCAAGGCAAACAGCGTGACGATGATGGCAAACGCCACCACGACAGCGCGCAGGGTCCACAGAAAACGCTTGTCCGACAAATGCGGCATGAATTCCTTGAGAATATTTTCCGTAAACGTGACCGATGGCGCGAGCAACGTGCCTGAAGCCGTGCTCATGATGGCCGACAGCAATGCGCCGAAAAACAGGACCTGCGCGATTAGCGGGATGCCTTCCGACATGATCAGGTTCGGCAGAATCATTTGCGTGTCTGTTTCGGCCCAGCCCTTGGCGACTTCGGGCATCATGACAAATGCCGAATAGACCAGAAACATCGGAATAAACGCGAAAAAGAAATACAGCACGCCGCCGAGGATCGAGCCGCGCACGGCGGTCTTTTCATCCTTGGCCGACATGACGCGCTGAAATACGTCCTGCTGCGGAATCGACCCCAACATCAATGTGACTGCGGCGCCAATAAACGCCAGTATGTCCTTCAGATTAGCGTCGGGCAAAAAATTGAATTTGCCTGCCGCCGCGGCATGCGACACCACCACGCCGACCCCGCCAGCTTTGGACGCAAGAATCGCCGCGATTCCCAGCATGCCCGCAACGATCAAAATCATCTGGAAAAAATCAGTCAGCGCCACCGCCCACATGCCGCCGAATACGGTATAAAGCAGCACGATCGCCGTGCCTATTATCATACCGGTCTCGCGCGACACTTCGCCGCCGGACAGGACGTTAAATACCAGGCCCAATGCGGTAATCTGCGCCGCCACCCAGCCGAGATAGGAAATAATAATACACACGCTGGTCACCAGTTCCACCGTACGCCCGTAACGCTGCTTATAGTAGTCGCCGATGGTGAGCAGATTCATGCGGTACAACCTGGCCGCGAAAAACATGCCGACGAAAATCAGGCACAGGCTTGCGCCGAACGGGTCTTCGACAACACCGCCCAGGCCCTTTTCCGCGAACTTTGCCGGAATGCCAAGTACCGTCTCCGAACCGAACCAGGTGGCAAAAACCGTGGCTGTCACGATATAGATGGGGAGTGAGCGGCCTGCGACAGCGTAATCGGCGGTCGATTTGACCTTGGTCGCGGCATACAGGCCGATGAAAATCGAGACCATCAGATAAAGAATGACGAACCAGATCAGCATGATTTCCCCCTTTCGGAATACGCGCCTGCCGCGCTGCATAGTGGCCGGATTGTAGCAAAGACCATCGGAAATCTACAGCATTACCAGATGAAAAAGCTGGCTATTTCGAGCAACACCAATGCAACCACCGTAGCGGTCAACAGCGTCATGCGCCGGTTAAGCAGCCGGTTTTCTGCCAGCAGTTGTTGCATCTGCTCGTCTTGCTGTTGCGCCGACGTCGGATTCGCCAGCGCCTGGTGCAGCAGACGCGGCATCTGCGGCAGCAGCAAGCTCCACTTTGGCGCTTCATCGCGCAGGTTGCGCAACAGGCCGCGCACCCCGATCTGCTCGCTCATCCAGCGCTCGAGAAACGGCTTGGCGGTTTTCCATAAATCCAGATTGTCGTCGAGCTGACGGCCGAGGCCTTCGACATTGAGCAAGGTCTTTTGCAGCAAAACCAGCTGCGGCTGGATTTCCATATTGAAGCGGCGCGACGTCTGGAATAAACGCAGCAACACCTTGCCGAAGGAAATTTCTTTCAACGGTTTGTCGAATATCGGTTCGCACACCGCGCGGATAGCGTTCTCGAATTCGTCGACGCGGGTGTTTTTCGGCACCCAGCCGGCCTCCACATGCGCCTGCGCCACGCGCTTGTAATCGCGACGGAAAAACGCGATAAAGTTTTGCGCCAGATAATTTTTGTCCACCTCGGTTAGCGAACCGACGATGCCGAAATCGAGCCCGATATAACGGCCGTCGTCCGCAACATAAATATTGCCCGGATGCATGTCTGCGTGAAAAAAACCGTCGCGGAACACCTGGGTGAAGAATATCTCCACGCCGTCGCGCGCCAGCTTGGGGATATCGATACCCTTGCGCCGGAGCTCGTCCACCTGACTGACCGGCGTGCCGTACATGCGCTCCATGACCATCACGTCGGTATGGCAATAATCCCAAAACACCTCGGGCATGATGAGCAATCGGCGGTCTGCGAAATTACGCCGCAGCTGGCTGCAGTTAGATGCCTCGCGAATCAAATCCAGCTCGTCGTGAATGTATTTATCGAATTCCGCCACCACTTCGCGCGGCTTGAGCCGCTTGCCGTCCTCGAACAGGCGTTCGATCAATGCCGCCACGACGTTGAGCAACGCCAGGTCTTTGTTGATCACTTCGACTATGCCGGGGCGAAGAATTTTCACCGCCGCCTCGCGACCGTCCTGCAGCACCGCGAAATGAACCTGTGCCACCGACGCGCTGGCGACGGGAAGCGGATTGAATTCCCTGAATACGGCAGACACAGGTTTTCCGTAGACGCGTTCTAGCGTCTGCAGCGCGAGCTCGGATGGGAATGGCGGCACCTGGTCCTGCAACTTGGCAAGCTCGTCGGCGATGTCGGTCGGCAACAGATCGCGCCGGGTTGACAGGACTTGGCCGAATTTGACGAACACCGGACCGAGACTCTCCAGCGCGAGCCGCAGCCGTTCGCCGCGCGGTTTATCCAGCGTGCGCCAGAAAAGAAGGAAACGCACCAGCGCGCGTAGCGTACGTGCGCGCGCGTGGGCGAGAATAAACTCGTCCAGACCGAAACGCAGGGTGACCCAGATGATTTTGATAAAACGGAAAAATTTCATTGCGCCATTTTACCTGCTCAGCAGCGCAATGGCAGACGTTATTTGTTGTCGGCGGATAACTTTTCGACGCGTTTTTCCAGGCGTTCTACATCATCGCGTAATGTATCGACCTGTCTGGCGAATTCTTCGAGCCGGATGGATTTCGCCACCAGAGGCTTTTCTTCCGTCCAGTATTCCTTGAAGTTCTGCGCCAGATTTTCACCCGACTGTCGCGCCCAGCCGGTGAAGCTCTTCGCCGTATTCACGGTGCGATGCGCGGCCACGTCGCCGACGATTTTACTCAGGTCTTCTTCAACATCCCATTTGAGATGGCGGACCAGGTAGGAAATTTCCTGCGCGAAGGCGGCGTCGCCTTCAATCGGCACATCCTTGAATGCCGCTTCGTCGCGCGCCAGCAATCGCGGCAGCGCGGACGGACTGATGCGAAAATGCACGTCGCGGGGGCTGCCCGGCGTGGCGGACTTGATGTCGCCGTTCGCCTCGACGGTGTAGCGGTAGGTTAGCGGAAATATTTCGAACTCGGCCGTTTTCCCGGCAAACGGCTTGAGTTTCTCCTGCGCCCAGGGTGCGGAGCGCAGGAGATGATTGAGCGGCACAACGAACAGCGCGGCTGGAAATTGCATACGCAATGTTCAGCTGACTTGTTGAATACCCGCGACCAGCCAGGTTGCCTTCGGGTCCTTGAGATTTTTCTGCACGTGCCACACTTCGTCGAAGGTCGTGGCTTGTTCGCCGGTTTCGCGAATCAGGCCGCTGTAGCGCACGCTGGCAATAGCGATATCGCCCTCAGTCACGACTTCGATCAGGTCGGCGTTCAAGGTCACGATATCGGTTTTTTGTTTTTCGTCACCGCGCTCCTGTAATTGCATGGCGATCTCCGCGTACACTTCAGGCGTGGTGAAGTCACGCAGGTCATTCAGGTCTTTCGCGTCATTGGCGGCTTGCATGCGGATGAATGCCGATTTCGCCTGGCGCACGAACGGTTCGACCTGAAAATCGGGCGGAATATTGCGTGTCTCGCTTTGGGTCGGCGCGGGCCCGGCGCCACCGCCGAAATTCACCGGCGCGGGTTGCGCCGGCTGCCCCATCGGCGCGCCTGCACCTGCATATTGCAGCGCGTTGCCTGCGCCGGCGCGACGCCGGACAAAAAACCGGTAAGCGAAATAAATTGCCGCGATGACCAGCAATACATTCAAAAACCCGCCCATGCCGGCGAAACTGCTACCGAGGAAATGCCCGAGCAATGCGCCCATGCCCACTCCGGCGATCAGTCCGCCCCACTTTTGCATAAAGCTGGGTTTCGCCATGGGAGCCGCAGGCGTAGCGAGCGGTGCCGCAGTCTGCGCAGGCGCCGCCTGTGCGGGTGTCTTTTGCGTCTGCTGCTGCATCGCCGGCGACGAGCGCTGTTTTCCGATGCTGCTGCCGCCGCCGAGGCGCTTGGCGTCGGCGTCAATCACCGTCAAACTCAATGCCAGAACCGATGCGGCGAGAATGCCTAGGAATTTTTTCATTGAACCTCCAAAAATTGAGATGAATCGACTGCAAGTGGAGCAAAGCTTATTCGATACGACGACTGCTGTCTTGGTTTTGTTATAACTAATTGATTTAATTGCCAATAATATTTTGTCCGTAACATTGAAGATGGGGCAGAATTTTCATTTTTCAAGCTTAAACGAAGTCAGGGTGGTAATCACCCAATCGCCTTTGCGCACCAGCGGCGGCCAGCCGGACGCGGTGTCGGTGTAGGCAGATTTCTCCTCGCGCTTCACGATGCGCTTCGCAGCCGGCGCATACCATTCCGTTTCTTCAATGCGTGTTCCGCTGCGCCACCATTCGTCGTCATCCGGATACACCTGGCGCACAATTTTCAGGGTATCGAATTCGCCTGCGGGAACGCGGATTTTTTCCGCGCTCGCGACCCTGCCCCAGATTTTGAAAGTGAGCAGTTTCCCGCTGATCGGATCGACGCTTTTGCTCTCGGTGCGCCAGGTCTGGCCGACGTTGAGCGGAAACTTGTAGGCGTCGTAAGCGGGCTCGAAATCCCTCGGCGGGCCCAACACCATTGCATTCCTGCGCGGGTTCAATTCGCGATTGATCGTCTGGATGAATTCGGCCGGTGCATTTGACGGCGCAATGCGCAGCGTAATGTCGCCGGCGCGGACGTCCAGCACATTCACCGCGAGCGTTTGCATCAATTCGCGGTTGTAACCATTGCGTTGCTCATACGCCCAGCTATCGCCAGCTGTTAATTCCGGCGCGGCAACAGCCAGACGTGGATCCGGCGCCGACGCACATCCGCTCAGCGCCAGAAGGGCAATCGCGATCAACGAAATTTTTGCGGGCGATTTGGAGAATTGATTGAACATGCTTCATTCGACACGTTTCGCGGGACAAAGTTTTGCCGCACGTGCGCTCAGCGAAATTTCCGCCTATCCCTCATCGTCGGCCCAACAACGCGGGCAAGCTGGCATCAACCCAGTTTGTAACCTTTATGGGCCGCGACCACACCGCCGGTCATATTGTAAAACTCGACTTTTTCCAATCCGGCGTCCACCATCATTTGTTTCAATTCTTCCTGCCCCGGGTGCATGCGAATCGACTCGGCGAGGTATTGATAACTGTCGGCGTCTTTGGCCACCAGCTTGCCCATCAGCGGCAGTACCTTCATGGAATAAGCGTCATACAGCGGCGCCAGCGGTTTCCATACCTTGGAAAACTCCAGCACGATTAATCTGCCCCCCGGGCGCAACACGCGGTGCATTTCCTTCAGTGCCAGTTCCTTGTGCGTCATGTTGCGCAGGCCGAATGCGACACTTACGCAATCAAAATAATGATCGGGAAACGGTAATTTTTCCGCGTCGCACAAGGCATTCGGTAACACCATGCCCTCATTGAGCATCCGATCGCGTCCGACGCCGAGCATCGCGGCATTGATATCCGTCATCCACACTTCGCCGCTTTCGCCGACCTTTTTGGCGAACAGGCGCGTCAGGTCACCGCTACCAGCGGCCACATCGAGTACGCGCTCGCCGGCTTTAACGCCCGAAAGTTCGATCGCGAAGCGCTTCCAGATCCGATGCAAGCCAGCCGACATAAGGTCGTTCATCAGGTCGTAACTTGGCGCGACCGATTTGAATACATCGCCGACCTTGTTGGCTTTTTCGTTTTCATCGACTTGCCGGAAGCCGAAGTGGGTAGTTTTGGGCATTTTATAACTATTTGATTATATTGAAAAATTATGCATCACGTTGCGCGCCGGCCGCTTCCAGCCGGGCAAGATAGTTGCGCCACATCTCATCATGATGGACGCCGAAATCATGCAGCAGATCCCAGGAATAGATGCCGGTGTCATGGTTGTCGGAAAAGCGGAATTTCACCGCGTAGCTTCCGACCGGTTCGATTTCGACAATGCCGACATTCTTTTTGCCGGTCTGCAGAATTTCCTGTCCCGGGCCGTGGCCGCGCACCTCCGCCGAGGGCGAATGCACGCGCAGAAATTCGCAGCTGAGTTTGAAGCTGGTTCCATCGGCATAGCCGAGCTCCAGCTCGCGCGATTGCTGGTGCAATTTTATTTCAGTTGGAATTTTCGTGTCTTTGGTGAGCCCAGCCATTATTTGCTTTCTCGCTTCAAGCGCCCAGTTTACTCTGTGAGGAGATAAACATAAACTTGTCAGTTAGGGGGAGTATGCGGCTTTTCGGGTTAAAATAAATCCTGTCGTCACTCGAAAAATTGCATTTCCCATCATGATCGGATTTTTAATTGTCGCACATGGCGCATTCGGTGAAGCGTTGATTCATAGTGCCAGCCATGTGATGGGCGGCCGGCCCCTCTATCTGCGCCAACTCGGCGTCACCGTGCACGACGACCCTGACGCGCTGTTGCCGCAGGCACGCGACTTACTGCGCTTTGTCGACCAGGGCGACGGCGTGATTATTTTCAGCGACATTTACGGCGCGACGCCGTGCAATATCGCAAGCAGATTGCTCGTGCCGGGAAAAGTCGAAGGCGTCGCCGGCGTGTCGTTACCGATGCTGATCCGCGCCCTGACATACCGCAACCTGCCGCTGAACGAAGTGCTGGCAAAAGCCTTGTCGGGCGGCAGTGAGGGCGTCGTTCCGATCGCGCTGACTAAATAATATAACTAATTGATTAATATAAATAATATGCCAATACAAGAAATCGAGATAATCAACAAACTGGGTTTGCATGCGCGCGCGTCGGCCAAGATTACACAGCTCGCCGCACAATTCAAATGCGACGTGAACCTGATACGCAACGGCCGCAAAGTAAACGCAAAAAGCATCATGGGCGTGATGATGCTGGCGGCGAGCAAGGGCGCAAAAATTCAAATCGAGACCAATGGGGCAGACGAGGGAGCGGCCATGGAGGCGCTGTCGAAACTCATCAACGATAAATTCGGCGAAGGCGAATAAATGAGTTTTGCCATTCACGGAATCGGCGTATCGGGCGGCATTGCGATCGGCTATGCCCACCTGATCTCGCATACCTCGTTCGAGGTGGCGCACTACGCCATTTCCGAAGAATACGTCGAGTCTGAAATCGCCCGCTTCAACCGCGCCATCGATACCGTGCGCGACGAACTGGAAAGCCTGCAGAATAACGTCCCCGCCTCCGCGCCGCAGGAATTTGCCGCGTTTCTGAATTTACATTTAATGATTCTGAACGACTCGACCCTGTCGGAAGTGCCGCGAAAGCTCATTGCCGAACAGCTATGCAACGCCGAGTGGGCGCTGAAATTGCAGATGAATGCCCTGCTGGATCAATTCGAAGAAATCGAAGACAGCTATTTGCGCGAACGCAAGGCCGACGTGATGCAGGTGGTCGAACGCGTGTTCAAAGCGCTGCTCGGCCAGCCGGTGGAAATGCCGCAGGACCCATTGCGCGAAGGCGAAAGCATTCTGGTTGCGCACGATCTGTCGCCGGCCGACGTGATCCTGTTCAAGGAACACAGTTTTGCCGCGTTCATCACCGATCTCGGCGGCGCCACGTCGCACACTGCGATTCTCGCGCGCAGCCTGAATATTCCCTCTGTACTGGCATTGCATCACGCGCGCGAATTCATCCGCGAGGGCGAACTGCTCATCATCGACGGCACCCAAGGCGTCGTGATCGTCAACCCGGACAAGCAGGTGCTGGCGGAATTCAAATTGCGCCAGCACCAGTTCGCGCTGGAAAAGCAAAAACTCCAGCGCATAAAATCAACGCCTGCGGTAACGCTTGACGGCGAAGCGGTGAATCTTTTCGCCAACATCGAATTGCCGGATGACGTGGTGCAGGCGCGCGGCGCAGGCGCAACCGGAATCGGCTTATTCCGCAGCGAATTCCTGTTCCTCGGCCGCAGCAGCCTGCCCGACGAAGAAGAACAATTCGACAGCTACCGCACGGTTGCCGAGGCGATGAAAGGCATGCACGTCACCATCCGCACGCTCGACATCGGCGCGGACAAGAGCCTCAGCCATGCGCCGCAGCAGCTTTCCATCAACCCGGCGCTCGGGTTGCGCGCGATCCGCTATTGCCTCGCCGAGCCGCATATTTTCAACACGCAACTGCGGGCGATCCTTCGCGCCTCGCATTACGGCAAAATCAACATCCTGATCCCGATGCTGAGTTCGCTGCCGGAAATCAATCAGACGCTACAGGCGGTAGATATCGCGCGGCAACAGCTCGACGACGCCGGTATTCCGTTCGACCGCAACATCAAGATCGGCAGCATGATTGAAATTCCCGCTGCGGCCATCGCGCTCGGCGCGTTTATCAAAAAGCTGGATTTCCTCTCGATCGGCACCAATGATTTGATCCAATACACGCTGGCCATCGACCGCGCCGACGATGCCGTCGCGCACCTCTACGACCCGCTGCACCCGGCGGTCCTGCAACTCATCAGCCACGTTATCAAAACCGCAAATAAAGTCGGCGTGCCGGTCGCGGTGTGCGGCGAAATGGCAGGCGAAGTCGATCTCACACGATTGCTGTTGGGCTTGGGGCTGCGCGAATTCTCCATGCACCCGGCAAATCTGCTGGCGGTAAAGCAGCGCGTGCTCAAAACCAGCCTCGCCGGCATGAGCGCGCTGGCGCAACGCATCGTCAACACCGACGACCCGGATAAACAGCG
>JBAVXA010000257.1:0-11604 GCA_049698095.1 Burkholderiales bacterium | reverse complement strand
GGCAGAATGGTCGCGCCGCCGGCAGTGACGTTATTGAGATACATGATGACGGTAATGATGCGCTGGCCGCCGCGGGCATTGTGCTCGCGTCCGCCTTCGGTGTCGGGAAAATAATCGAAATGCGGACGATATTCGCCGCCACCGACGTAATTCAGAATCTGCAGGCCTTCGCCGTTGACCACCGGCGTATTGGTAATTTCGCTGATGCGCGCCTCAATGCGTTGCACCAGTGCGTTTTGTCCGAGGGTGAAGTAGGTGCCCTGGCTGATGCGCTGTGCGTGACCCACGCTGTCGCCCGTCGCATCGTCAACCACGGTCGATTTGGTCAAGGAGCCTTTGGACAATTCACAAAGTTCATCGCATTCGGCGACGGTCATGAAGTGGTCGAGCAGCACGACATCCGGCGCATCGATGCGCATCGCGACTTGGATATGTTGACCGTCGGCGGTGACAATGTGGTTTTCGTGCTGGAACAGGTAACTGGCTTCCTGTTTGTAATCATTCGCATCAATGGCAGGTTTCGCGACCGGCCGGGTTTGCGACGCGGGAGCAACGCGCAGCGGGCCAACGGCCTGCTCGGCGGCATACGTGACGAGGTTGTACGCAGCGGTCATTTCCGGGATGCCGGCCTTAACCATGACCTTCATCATGTCGTCCTTGGCACACCCGCGCGCATAATTGTCGCGAATCCAGTCCTGCCAGTCTTTACCTAAAGGCTGCATTGATATCTCACTATAACAATTTGATTATATGAAACTATTTACGCTGCCAAAGTTGCCAGCGCTCGCGCTTTTGCATAATGCTGATAGATTCTTGCGGAGGCACAGCCTGGTCGTCAAGCAAATTGAAATGGGGCGAAAGTAAGGTTTGCAATTCGTCCGGTTGCAAGCCAAACGGCGGACCTTTCAGTTCGTCGCTGAAAAAATAGAATCCGGCCAGCGATCTTCCCGGCGCGAGAATCTGCGCCATGCGCCGCGCGTATTGCGGCCAATGTTTCCGCGGCAAGGCGCAGAGAAATGTGCGCTCGTATACGAGATCGAATTTCTCCGCCGAGAAATCGCGCTGGAAAAAATCTGCCAGTTCGACGAGATGGGAAAGTCCGGCCAGGTTGCTTTGTGCGCGCTCGACTGCAAGTGGTGAAAAATCCACCGCCAGGGTTTTCCAGCCGGCATCATGAAAATATTTCACTTCATAGCCGGAACCGCAACCAGGAATCAATACGCTACCGACATCGCCGCGCGCTGACACATAGCGCTGCAGAGCAGGCGGCACGCCGCCGGCATCCCACGGCGTGCTGTTTTCCGCATAGCGCACATTCCAGAAATCGGGCAGGCTGCTATCCTGTTTGGGTCTATCTGCTGACATGGCGAATGACGAAGAACAAAAGATGTCGTATTATCGTCGCACAGTGAAATTTAAGAAAGCCAGCCATGAACCTGCCTGTAATGCAATGGAAAGCGCTGCCGGAGACGATACGTTTCCTGGTGCTGATGAGCGCCATCATGTTTCCGTTCCGGTCTTCTGTCGCCGATTGGAACTTCGTACCCAGCGGGTCAATGAAGCCGACGCTACTCGAGGGCGAGCAGATCATTGTGAATAAATTGGCCTATGACCTGAAAGTTCCATTTACCACGTTGCATATCGCCGCGTGGGACAATCCGCGCCGCGGCGACATTGTGGTTTTCTATTCGCCGCAGGACGGAATCCGCCTGGTGAAGCGCACCATCGGCTTGCCCGGCGACACAGTGGAACTGCAGAACAATCATCTGGTTATCAACGGCAAAGCGGCAGAATATCATGTCGCAGATATTCCTGCTGCCTGGTTATTGCCGTCGCAGGAAAGGCAGATCAGTATCATCGCCGAGGAAAATTTGTTCGACGAGCGGCAGCAAGCAGTTCCGCACGCGATGATGGTTTTTTCTAACCAGGCAGCGCGCGGCAACTATGGCCCCGTCACGGTGCCGCAGAATCAATATTTGGTGCTTGGCGACAATCGCGACAATAGCAAGGATTCACGTTACATCGGTTTCGTCCCGCGCGACGCGATCATTGGTCGCGCCACGCACGTTGCGTTTTCCTTGGACGTGCATCATTACTACCTGCCGCGCATCAGCCGGTTTTTAACCGCGCTGAAATAGTTTCGAGCTTTGCGTTTCCTGCCATCGCGGCGGTCTGTTGCAGGCAGGCCTGAATATGCCGCATGGTAAACTGACGTTTTTGCCTTCAGGTCGTTCATGCAGTTTCTCGATTCCGTCTTCGCCGCCGACGGCGCGCTGGCCAAATCCGTCCCGGCATTTCGGCCGCGTACGCAGCAGTTGGAAATGGCACAGGCAGTGCAAACTGCCATCAAAGACAGCGGCATCCTGATCGCCGAGGCGGGTACTGGCACGGGAAAAACATTCGCCTACCTCGTGCCGGCGCTGCTATCCGGCGGCAAGGTAATCCTTTCTACCGGAACCAAAACGCTGCAGGATCAGTTGTTCATTCGCGATATTCCGACTGTGCGCGATGCGATCAAGGCGCCGGTCAGCGTGGCGCTGCTGAAAGGCCGGGCCAACTACGTCTGCCATTACCATCTGGAGCGGGCAAAAAATGACGGGCGCTTTGCATCGCGTGAAGATACCCAGCATATTCAGAAAATCGTCCGCTTCGCCAAAGCGTCGCAAAGCGGCGATAAAAGCGAGTGCGTCGATGTCCCGGAGAATTCCGGCGTTTGGCCGTTAGTGACGTCGACCCGGGAAAATTGCCTTGGCAGCGAATGCCCGAACAATAAGGAGTGTTTTGTGCTGGAGGCACGCAAGCGCGCGCTGGCGTCCGATGTTGTCGTTGTCAACCACCATTTATTTTTCGCCGACGTAATGTTGCGCGATGAAGGCATGGCGGAATTATTGCCGGCGTGTAATACGGTCATATTCGATGAAGCGCATCAACTGCCAGAGACTGCGTCATTATTTTTCGGCCAGTCGGTTTCGTCCTCGCAAATCATCGACCTGGCGCGCGATACGCGCGCGGAAGCGGTGGTGTCGGCGAAGGATTTCAAGGATCTGCCGGATGCGTCAGTTGCGCTCGACAAAGCGGTGCGCGATCTGCGTCTTACCATGCAGGAAGACAGCGGCCGGTTAAATGCGCAGCAGGTGCGCTCGCGCAAAGGATTTGACGAGGCGCTCGATACGCTGCAGAAAAAACTGGCTGCGCTGGTAAAAATCCTGGAATCGCAGGCGCAACGCGATGAAGGGCTGGAAAACTGTTTCAAACGCGCGCAGGAACTTTCACTGCAGGTGAAGCATTGGCGCGGCGCGGAAGAACAAGGCTCGATCCGCTGGCTGGAAATTTTCGGCCATAGCATGCAGATGAATACCACGCCGCTGGACATCGCCGAAATTTTCCGCAAGCAAGTGCAGGCACAGAAACGCGCGTGGATTTTCACCTCGGCGACTCTATCGGTCAAAGGCGATTTTTCCCATTACCAAAGCGAGCTGGGCTTGCAGGAGGCGCAGACCTCGACGTGGGAAAGCCCGTTCGATTTTGCGCGGCAGGCTCTGCTGTATGTGCCGGAAAATATGCCAGAGCCGAACACGCCTGCTTATACCGAAGCGGTGGTCGAAGCAGCGTATCCGGTGATTGAAGCCAGCGGTGGGCGGGCATTTTTGCTCTTTACCAGTTTGCGTGCCATGCGTCGCGCGCATGAATTGCTTAAAGAAAAATTCGAGCAAAATAATCTGACCTTCCCGCTGCTCCTGCAAGGTGAAGGCTCGCGCACCGAATTGCTGGAGCGCTTTCGTAAGCTCGGCAATGCGGTGTTGATCGCCAGCCAGAGCTTCTGGGAGGGCGTCGATGTAAAAGGCGATGCGTTGTCGTTGGTGGTGATCGACAAACTGCCGTTCGCGCCGCCGGATGATCCCGTCCTCGCCGCGCGCATCGAGCAAATCAATAAACAAGGCCGTAATGCCTTCATGGAATATCAACTGCCCGCGGCAGTGATCAATCTGAAACAAGGGGCGGGGCGGCTGATCCGCGACGAAATAGATCGCGGCGTTTTGATGATTTGCGATCCTCGCCTGTTGTCCAAGCCCTACGGAAAACGCATCTGGCAAAGCCTGCCGCCGATGAAACGAACCCGCAGTGGGCAGGAAGTGACAGATTTCTTTGCGCAGGTCGCGCTCGACCAGAACGCTGCGTGATTCAAGGCTTTCAGGCCGTGCAGAATCAGCGGCCTTTTACAAAAAAAATCCCTGCAGTCCGCAGGGATTTTTTTTTCAATCGCGAATTGGCAGGTTGAATCGGCCGAATTCGTCCTATTGACGCGGGCCTGACTTAGATCGATCGAAATAATCGTCCGCCGTGGATCGCGGCGATACCAATTCGGTCGCGTTGAGCATTATTTTTTTATCTTCATCGCAGTTGTCGAACAGTTGCCGGTATTGCCCGCCAGATCGGCGGCTTGGTAGGTGAGGGAATATATAGTGTCGGACTTGCGGTCATGGCCCAATCTAAGCGTCAGGCCGCTGGCGGTCTGCGTCCAGCTGAGCACATCATTGCGTCTCTCGCCATCCTTGTTGGTGCTGGTCACAGAAAGTATTTTGTAATTCGTTGCGGAGCCGCCAGAGCTGACGCTGACGTTTGCCGTGATGACCACCTGCTTTTCGTCTTTAGGTTGTGCGGTGTTGACGCTGGCGCTGACTGTGCAGGTTGGAGGTGTCTTGTCCACATTTACGATATAAACAGCATTACCTTGAATACCGTTCGTGTCGGCGCAAGTTGCAGTCAGGGTAAACGTGCCTTCGCCAGACGAAACAGACGAAGTTGTACATTTTGCAGGGTCAATGCCTGGGCCGCCTGGTTCCGTCCAATTCCAGTTTACGCTGACGTCGGTTTTGTTCCAGCCGTTGGCGTTAGCGGCTGGCGTAGCAGCAGGCGCCGCAGTCGGGGCCTCGACAAATCTGGCAATCTGCATGGGGCCATAATAAGTATAGTAGGCAATGGTTGGGTACCCCATGTTATCCAGCACCATCGAGACAGGGTATGCGTCGCTTAAATAGGAATCAACTATTGAAGTTGTTTTGTTCGCGCAGTTAGCATCGCTGCAAAACGCCACTTTGAGCATCAGATTCCCGCCAACCGAATACAGGTAACTGATGACGGGGTTGCCGCTGCCGTTCAGTGCAACAGCAGAGTAAAATTGGCCGCCCAAACCATCGATGCCCACTTTGCTTAGCGGGCTGGTGCAATACGCGTTGCTGCAATGTGCCAACGTCGGAGGGCCAGTTTGGTCCTGGTAACTGATGACGGGGTATCCGTTTGCATCAAGCTTTAACGAGGCCGAGCTGCGTCCGGATGCCCCCGCCACGATGGTGACGCCGGGCGTTCCGCTGCAGCTTGCATCAGCGCAACGCGCGAGCATTAGATTGCCAGTTCCCGAGTTCGAATAACTGACGACCGCGGCGCCATTCGCATCGAGTGCAAGCGAACCGACCCCGCCGACGCTTACCGTGCCGTCCAGAATAATGACGCTTGCCGGGTTGCTGCAATTCGCGTCGCTGCAACGCGCCAGCCTGAGGCCGCCAGAAACATGATCGTAACTGACAACGGGATTGCCATTATTATCGAGCTTCAGGGAGGTAAATTGCCCGACAGTAACATTGCTGTCGAGGGTGGTAATGGTAGGCGCACCCGTGCAATTGGCGTCAACGCAATGCGCTAACTTGACCGAACGGTAAAGGGTATCGTAATAACTGATGACAGGATTGCCCACGCCGTCCAAAGCCAGCGACGGGAATAATCCCGGAGGGAAGGCCGATCCATCCGGCGCAGTACCCATGGACACAGGAGTGCCGCTTGGCGTGCCGCTGCACACGGACGTGGTGCAATGCCCTACCCTGAGAGCGCCGGGATTATTAAAGTCGTAAAAAACCACCACCGGCTTGCCGTCGATATCGAGCTTGAGGCTGGACTCAGTGCCGTAAAAGGGGCTTTGTGTATTAACGAAACTCCTTAATTGCCAAGTGGGCGCAGCCATGGCCGGCATTTGCGCGAGGCATAAAAGCGCTAAGATCGCGCCACAAAACCAAGTGATTTTTTGCATGAGGTTCCCTTATGAATATTTTTTATTTATCATAATCAGCCTGCCAAAAATCTGGCGAAATGCTGGCATCCATAGTGTGCTGCCCTGAATACAGCGGATTACCGGTGTCGGTTAATGCATTCGCCGAATGCTTAACATCGCTTACTGGCTGGTAATATCCGTACAGGAATATAAATTAAATCAGGGTCCAATGCACCCCCGTAATGACCAATCGAGCTTTTAAATTTACTGCCGAGGACTGGGAATGATTCATGCCGGGTTTGGCGCGCCACCAAAAAAACTGTAAGTATTTGATTATATTCAAATATTATGCAAGCTTGGCTGAAGGAAGATTATCTCGTTTCCACCGACCCATCACTTTTGGATGTCGAAGCGATTCACGCGTTTCTAACCCGTTCATATTGGGCGGAGGGTATCGCCAAATCCGTCGTCGCAAGGGCCATTGAGCATTCACTCTGCTTCGGTCTGTATCAGGGCAAGGCCCAAATCGGTTACGCCCGCGTCATTACCGACCGTACTGCATTTGCTTATTTATGCGACGTATATGTGCTGGACGCACATCGTGGCAAAGGATTGGGTAAATGGCTGATCGAATGCGTCGTTTCTCATCGCGACTTGCAAGGTGTACGGCGCTTTTGCCTGTTCACCAAAGACGCACACGGTTTGTACCGGCGAGTCGGTTTTACTCCGATGGTGAATACCGATCGCTATATGGAAATTTTTCGGCCTGAAATGAACAGGACCCGGCAAGAATAAGTATTTCAGATTTCCGCCGTCTGCCGTGGAAAACAAACGATAATTGAATCATGGATGTCCCCGGCTTCACGCATGGTATTCGCGTCAATCTCGCGCAATTTTCGCACCAGCTCATACAAGTGCTGCTGGTCGGCCTGACGCTCGGCATGATGCGCACCGTGGTGCCCGCGCTGGCAGAAGCCGAGTTCGGCGTACCGAAAAATTCCTTCGCCTTGCTCACTGCGTTTGTGGTTGCATTTGGTCTGGTGAAGGGCGTGCTAAATTTTGTCGCAGGTCGCCTGTCCGAGCGCATCGGGCGCAAGCGCGTGCTGCTCATCGGCTGGCTGATTGCGCTACCGATTCCTGCAATGGTGTATTTCGCGCCGACATGGGGCTGGATTGTAGCGGCAACAGTATTGCTTGGCATCAACCAGGGTCTGACCTGGTCAATGACGCAGACTTCCAAGCTCGACATCACGCGCACCGAACAGCGCGGCCTGACCATCGGCTTGAACGAGTTCGCCGGTTATCTCGGCGTCGCGGCGGCGGGCATTATCACCGCCTATCTCGCCACCGCGCTAGGCGCGCGCGCGGGCCTGCTGGCGTTCGGTATGGTGGTGATTGTGCTGGCGTTGGTGTTAACAACAGTGTGGGTCAAGGACACATTGCCATGGGCGAAAGCGGAAAGCTCGCGCCGCATAGACGGCGAGGCGGTAAATACGCTAACGACGATGGAAGTGTTTACTCGCATGTCATGGCGCGACAAACGCTTGATGGCGCTATGCCAGGCGGGGCTGGTGGAAAAATTCGTCGATGCGCTGGTGTGGGTATTCTATCCAGTGTTTCTTTACCAGCGCGGCGTGAGCCTGCCCAGCATCGGTTGGGTAGTTGGCACATACGGCTTGGTGTGGGGAGTTTCGCAGTTATTCACCGGACCCTTGTCCGATCGCATAGGCCGCCATCCGCTTAATCTGTTCGGCATGGCGCTGTGCGGCGCCGGCGTGGCGATGATGCCTCTCAATACCGGCATGGCATGGTGGTCGTTGTCTGCCGCCCTCACCGGTTTCGGCATGGCAATGCTATACCCCACTCTCAGCGCGGCAGTAGCAGACATCGCCCACCCTAACTGGCGCGGCTCTGCGATCGGGATTTACCGCTTCTGGCGCGATCTTGGCTACGGAATCGGCGCAATGGGGCTGGGCCTCACAGCAAGCGCCAGCGGCGGTTTAAAAGCCGCGTTCTGGTTTGTCGCGATCAGTATGTTTGCATCGGCTGCGGTGCTTTGGTATTGGGGAGAAGAGACGAACCCGAACGTTAAGCCGAGTTAGTCAGATCGCGTTTTTTCTGTTCGTATTCTTCGCGCTCGATTTCCCCCCGCGCATAACGTGCCTGCAATATATCCAGCGCGGATTGTTGCGGGGCCACGCCCGACGCCGGGGTTTGTGCCACCAGCTTTTTCACCAGCAGCACCAAGGCCGTAATGACCAGCGCCCAAAATACGATAAACAAGATCCAGCCAACACCCATTCCCCAACCCATGCCGCCGCCCATTCCCATGTTGCCGTAATCGCATAAATGTCCCATGATTTTCTTTCCGTTGTTGAAACCCAATTTACTCCAATTTTCCCCGAGGCGCCGCGGTCAAGGCATCGGCCCGATTTTCTGCCGACCTAGCATCCTTGCGTTAATGGCGACGATAATGGTGCTTAACGACATGAACGCCGCTCCCATTGCCGGGGACATCAAAAAACCCAGGCTGAAAGTTGCTCCTGCCGCAAGTGGAATGGCGACGACGTTGTACCCGGTAGCCCACAGCAGGTTTTGCACCATCTTGTTGTAGGTGGCGCGCGACAACGCCATGATGGTAGCTACGTCGCGCGGGTCACTGCGTACCAGTACCACATCCGCCGCCTCTATTGCTACGTTAGTGCCGGCGCCGATGGCAATGCCCAGGTCCGATTCCACCAAAGCCGGTGCGTCATTTACGCCGTCGCCCACCATTGCCACCGAAAGACCGCGCCGCTTAATTTCACGTATTTTTTCCGCTTTCTGGTCCGGCAATACTTCGGCGAAATAATCATCCAGCCCTAACTGCTGCGATACGGCCTTCGCCACTGCAGCTGAATCGCCAGTGAGCATCATGCACTGGATGTTCAGTGCCTTCAGTTGCGCGATGGCGGCATGCGATTCGGGGCGGACGATATCCGCCAGCGCAATAGCACCCACGACTTTGCCGTTCGTCGTAACGAACACCACGGTTTTGCCCTGTTGCGAAAGTTCGGTGACGCGTGGATGGTCTATTACGGCAGATGTGTTTTTCAGGTATCCCGGGCTTACCACCGCAACTTGTTGACCGTCGATCATCGCTTGCGCTCCCTGGCCGGTAATATTGAGGAAGTCTTTGGCAACGCCCAAGGGCAGATTCCGCTCCTTTGCCGCCCGCACGATACCGCTGGCGATAGGGTGTTCCGATTGCGTTTCCAGCGTGGCCGCGACTCGGAGTAGGCCGCTTTTATCCATGCCGTCTTGTAATGGCACTACATCAGTAACGCCGAAACGGCCTTCAGTGAGCGTGCCGGTCTTGTCGAATACCACCGCCCGCAGGTTACGCGCCCGTTCAAATGCCGCGCGGTCGCGGATGAGCAGGCCGTTGCCGGCAGCGAGGCTGGTGCTGACAGCCACCACCAGCGGCACCGCCAGCCCGAGCGCATGGGGGCAGGTAATGACCATGACGGTGACCATGCGCTCAAGCGCAAATGCGAAACTCTGTCCTAGTAAAATCCATATGACAAACGTAATGCCGCCCACCGATAGCGCAATGTAAGTCAGCCATTGGGCGGCGCGATTGGCGATATCCTGCGAGCGCGAGCGCGATTCCTGCGCTTCGCTCACCATTTTGATGACTTGGGAAAGGTAGGTCTCGTCGCCTTTTTTACGAATCTCCAGCACGATGGATCCTTCGCCGTTGATCGCGCCGCCGATGGCTTCCTGCCCCGCGCCTTTGGTTACCGGTTTCGATTCGCCAGTCAGCATGGATTCGTTCATGCTGGTGTGTCCCTCGACTATCAATCCATCGGTTGGCACGCGCTCTCCTGGCTTCACCAGCACACGGTCACCCAAATGAACGGCGCTGACCGGCACGTCTTCTACCGTATTGCCCGTACCCAGGCGGTGCGCGGTGGCAGGCAGCAGTTCAACCAGCGCTTTGAGCGCGCCCGATGCGCCGAGTACGGACTTCATTTCAATCCAGTGGCCGAGCAGCATGATGTCGATGAGCGTCGCCAGCTCCCAGAAAAAAACCATGCCGCTCAGGCCAAACACTACCGCTACGGAATAAAAATACGCCACACTGATGGCGAGCGAAATCAGCGTCATCATGCCCGGCTGGCGCTCGCGCAACTCGCCTATCAACCCTTTCAGGAACGGCCAGCCGCCATAGAAATAAATGGCGCTGGACAGCGCAAACAACAGCAAGTTTGAGCCGGTAAAAGCGATTATTTGTTCAATGCCTAGAGCATGCTGGATCGCGGGGGATAGCACGAGTACGGGGAGTGTCAGCGCAAGTGAAATCCAAAACCGCTGGCGATAATCGACGATCATCGCAGCATGATCGTGGCGGCCACGCTCTGCGTGAGGCTGACCTGCTGCGGAAGATTGTGGATTAACCCCGTGGAGATGCTCAGTGTGATTCATGCTGCGCCCCACAGCTTTTGCGAGCTTTTGGCATTGCGATTTCGCATACCAATATGCTTCGTGTGCACTCTAGCCATAATCTGGGTCAATATGCTGCCGGTCGCATTGAATTAAATTATATAGGCTGCCGAATAGTAAGCCCGTCACAAAAGAGGTGACAGCGACACTCAGCAGGCCGTAAATAAAGGTCCCGGCAGTGAACGGCTTGTCCGCTTTCAGCAGCGTGAAATCGAAGCCGTGAAACCATGCATTGAAAAAGGCCATGGTGCCATTCGGGAACAGGGCATAGGCTGCCGCGCAGGTGGAATACAGAATGGCAAAGGTAGCCGCGGCTGTGGCGCCGATGAGCCAAGGATTGACCTTGTTCATAATAGCCTCCTCGAGCAAAAAAATTTACTTAAGTTCCGCACACCATGCGCAGATCACCAAGGAAAGAAAAAACGTCGAAGGAAAAAACTTTCTTAATCTACTTGTATAGGAGATTTTTGGACTGACCTTGATTTGGATCAATACCCTATGAATAAGAAGCAAGCATATCCGCCGCCCGCAATATCAGTGCCGCATCAAATTTGTCGCGCTGATAACCGCTTTGCGATGTGGCGAAGGAAATACCAGGAGAGCGGAGGAATCAGCGTCCATTGCAGCAGGGGCAGCAGCCCGATCCCTGCGACGGTGGGCATAGAAGCGTATTGCCAGGAGCCTAGCACGTAAACATTACGCCACTCGCTCCATGCCGTGAAAGCCAAGCCCAGCGCCACTGCAATGATCCCGCCGTGCCCAAGATCCGTGAGAAGCCACCCTGCGTTTCGTCGCACCAAGCCGACTACAAACCACACGGCCATTGATATCAGTCCATCGCCAATCGTACAATGCAGGACGGGGGCGGAGATGGTTTGATAATTGCCATTGTCCCAAAGAGTGTAAAAAGGCAGCTGAAAAATTTCCCATGCAAGATGAAGTGTAAGTGTGACCAATATCCAGCTAGTGACCAAAAGATACGCCTGCCTTCGCCTATATTTCATATTTGAGTTTCACGCTACGGGTATATATTTGCCCAAATCGGGAAATGCTCGCGTTTGGTATTTTTATGTAAC
>JBAVXA010000256.1:0-8588 GCA_049698095.1 Burkholderiales bacterium | reverse complement strand
CGCCCGAACTGCCGCCGGGCACAGTGGTGATGTCCCACGGATTTTTTACCGGGCCGAAAAACGATGTCTCGTTCGACGAACCCATGGCGAATTCGTCCATATTGGTTTTGCCGATGTTCACCGCGCCGGCGCGGTTGAATTGCTCGATGACATGCGCATCATAGGGCGAAATAAAGTTATGCAGCATTTTCGAGCCGCAGGTGGTGCGCCAGCCTTTGGCGCAAAAAATATCTTTTTGCGCGACGGGAATTCCGGTCAGCGGCGACGCGTCGCCCTTGGCGATGCGCGCGTCGGCGGCGCGCGCCTGGTCGAGGCTTTTCTGCTCATCGACGGTGATGAACGCATTCAGCGTCGGGTTATGCTGGCGAATGCGGGCAAGAAAAAACTGCGTCAGCTCGACGCTGGAAAATTTTTTCGCGCCGAGGTCGCGGATGAGTTGTTTTAACGAGGAATTCAGCATGAATGACTTAGAAAAACATAAATATAATCAAATACTTATTCAATTACCTTGGGAACCAGATAGAGTCCGTTTTCGACTTGCGGCGCGATCGATTGGAACAATTCGCGCTGATCTGTTTCGGTCACCACATCGTCGCGCAGACGCATGGTCACCTGCTGCGAATGCGCCATCGGCTCGACGCCTCTGGTGTCCACTGCCTGCATTTCCTCTATCAGGGAAAAAATGCCGTTCAACTTTGATTGCAGGTCCGCAGCATCCTTTTCAGTGACGGCGATGCGTGCCAGATGGGCAATGCGGTGTATGTCTTCGGTGCTGAGGGACATGAATTCATCCGGAATAGTTAATTTAAGCTTTAACTTCATGGGCTAAGTGCGTTATTATAAGACATTTATTCATCCCGAAACTTGAGGGAGTGACAATATTATGTTCGGATTTTTACGCGGCAACGATCTTGCCATTGATCTCGGCACGGCCAACACGCTCATTTACGTGCGCGGCAAAGGCATCGTGCTGGACGAGCCCTCCGTCGTGGCGATTCGCACCGAAGGCGGCGGCAGCAATAAAAAAACCATTCAGGCGGTCGGCCTTGCGGCAAAGCAGATGCTGGGACGTACGCCGGGCAACATCACGGCGATTCGGCCGATGAAAGACGGCGTGATCGCCGACTTCACCATTACCGAACAGATGCTGAAGTTTTTTATCAAAAAAATTCACCCATCGAGCCTGTTCTCGCCCAGCCCGCGCATCATCATTTGCGTTCCCTGCGGCTCCACCCAGGTTGAACGTCGCGCCATCCGCGAATCGGCGATGGGCGCGGGTGCGCGCCAGGTCTATTTGATCGAAGAGCCGATGGCCGCGGCGATCGGCGCCGACCTGCCCGTGGCGGACCCGACCGGCTCGATGGTGGTCGATATCGGCGGCGGCACGACCGAAGTCGGCGTCATTTCGCTCGGCGGCATCGTCTACGCGTCGAGCGTGCGCGTCGGCGGCGACAAGTTCGACGAAGCAATTATCAATTACATCCGCCGCAATTACGGCATGCTGATCGGCGAATCGACCGCCGAGCAAATCAAAAAAGAAATCGGCTCGGCCTTCCCCGGCTCGGAAGTCAAGGAAATGGAAGTCAAAGGCCGCAATCTGGCCGAAGGCATTCCGCGCGCATTCACTATTTCGAGCAACGAGATTCTCGAAGCGCTGACCGACCCGCTCAACTCGATTGTCGGCGCAGTAAAATCGGCGCTGGAGCAGACTCCGCCGGAACTCGGCGCGGATATCGCGGAAAAAGGCATGGTGCTTACCGGCGGCGGCGCGCTGTTGCGTGATCTTGACCGCCTGTTGATGGAAGAGACCGGTTTGCCCGTGATCGTCGCCGACGATCCGTTGACCTGCGTGGTGCGCGGCTCCGGTCGTGCGCTGGAAGAAATGGACAAACTGGGCACCGTATTTACCAACGATTAAGAGCGGATCGAAACAAAGCGCCGCATTTTTGCGGCGCCATTTTTTAGCGCATTATTTTTTTCTTACCCATCAACTCGAGTTCGCCCCAGTTTCACAATAACGAAAATCATCTTGGCGGCCGAGCAAATTGCGAGCTAAACTGCGGCGTGTCGATTAAAGATTATTTTCAATTAAATCAATTAGTTATAAATATTCAGGCTGAATCCGCCCGCGTCACCTCACACGCATTTTTCGCCACCCCGCAGCGCCATTTTCGTTTTCCCGACTAAGTATGGGCCGCCAGCCGCCACCGTTTTTCAACCGCGGGCCTGCGCCGCTGACGCGTCTGGTGTTTTTCCTCGGTCTTTGCATCGCCGTGATGATCGCCGATCATCGCCTGCATTTGCTCAGCAGTCTGCGCCAGTCGTTGTCGGTGCTGGTGTATCCATTGCAACAGGTGGCGCAAAGCCCAGCACGCCTGGTGACGCGCATGGCAAATTATTTCACCGACCAGACGCGTCTGCAGAATGAAAACGCGGAACTGAAGCAAAAACTGCTGGAGCAATCTGCGGCAGCGCAATCGGCGCAGTCGATCCAGGTGGAGCATACGCAATTGCTTGCGCTCAACGGCGCGAAAAGCCGCTATGCCGGCAAAGGCGAAATTGTCGAAGTGCTGTACACCGGACGCAATCCGTTCGCGCGTAAAATCATCGTCAACAAGGGCAGCAACAATAATATTCAGCAGGGCTTTGCGGTGATCGACGGCAACGGCGTGGTCGGGCAGGTGACGGCAGTCAGCCCTTTCACCAGCGAGATTACCCTGCTCACGGAAAAAGGCCATGCAGTCCCGGTGGCGGTGCAGCGCAACGGCATACGCGCCATTCTGTTCGGCAACGGCCGCGAGGGCACGCTCGATTTGCCCTACATGTCGGATCGCGCCGACGTACGCACCGGCGACCTGTTGGTCACCTCGGGCATCGACGGCACCTACCCGCCCGGGCTGGCGGTGGCGGAGGTAACGAATATCGAGCACAACTCGGCGCAGGTGTTTACCAAAATCACCTGCGTGCCGACTGCGGGTGTGGAGAACCACAAGTATTTGCTGGTGCTTTTATCCAATCCGCAGGCCGACCTGCCGCGGCCGGAACTGTCGCCGGAAGAGGCCGCCGCAAAAAGCAAACCGGTGCGCAAAAAACGGGGGCAGCGATGATCGCGCCGCTGCGCTCCGCCCTGCCGCCCGACATGATGCAGCAAACGCCGCGCGTGCGTTTCGTGCTGTTCACTCTGGCGCTGGCATTCTGCCTGAACGTATTGCCGTGGAGCGGGATCCTGCTGCGCCTGCGGCCGGATTTCCTGTTGCTGGTGCTGCTTTACTGGTGCATGCGCGAGCCGCGCATGGTCGGACAACTGCTCGGTTTCATGTCCGGGCTGGTAATGGACGTCGCCGACAGCGCAATTCTCGGCCAACACGCATTCGTCTACGCGCTCGCAATTTACGCCGCGTTCTCGTTGCGCTTGCGCATCCTGCGCTTCCCGCTGCCGGAACAAGCCCTGCATATTCTGGTCATATTGCTCACCGGTGCCGGGATCACCGTGGTTTTGAACCTGATCGTCGATGCCACCTTCCCCGGTTACACCTATTTCATCAGCGCAGTTATCGGCGCGTTGTTATGGCCGTCGATGGTCTGGCTGATCGAATTGCCCGAAGCCATCGCGGCGAAATCCGAGGTGCCGTAAGTTGAAAATGGAAGGCAGCACACTCAAGAATCAGCAGACTGAATTGAGCCAGTTCCGCCTGCGCCTGCTGGTCGCCAGCGTAATGGCGCTGCTGGCGGCCGGCGTGCTGGTGGCGCGCTTCGCCTATCTGCAAATCCTGCGTCACGACCATTACCACACGCAGGCGGAAGCCAATCGTATTTCCATTTTGCCCATCGTGCCCAATCGCGGGCTGATCATCGACCGCAACGGCGTGGTGCTGGCATACAACTATCCGGCCTACACTCTTGAAGTCACGCCGAGCAAAGTGGAAAAACTCGAGGCGACGCTGGACGATCTGGAGAAAATTGTCGAGATCACGCCGCGCGACCGCAAGCGGTTCAATAAACTGCTCGAAGAGTCGCGCAATTTCGACAGCCTGCCGGTGCGCACGCGGTTGACGGAAGACGAAGCGGCACGCTTCGCAGTCAACCGCTATCGTTTCCCCGGCGTGGAAATCAAGGCGCGTTTGTTCCGCCGTTATCCTGAGGGCAGCTCGGCGTCGCATGCGCTCGGTTACATCGGCCGCATCAACGAAGCCGATCTGAAAAAACTCGACAGCGAAGATAAGAGCGCCAATTACCGCGGCACGGACTATCTCGGCAAAATCGGAATCGAGCAAAGCTACGAAAACGAATTGCACGGCACCACGGGATTTGAAGAAGTCGAAACCGATGCCGGCGGCCGCGCGGTGCGCTCGTTGCGGCGTGAAGAACCGGTTGCCGGAAACAATCTGGTATTGTCGATCGACATCAAGCTGCAAAAAGTGGCGGAGCAGGCGTTCGGCAACCGGCGCGGCGCGCTGGTTGCGATCGAGCCTTCTTCCGGCGAAGTGCTCGCGTTTGTCAGCCAGCCCGGCTACGACCCGAATCTGTTCGTCGACGGCATCGACCAGACCAACTGGGACATGCTGAATAATTCACCCGACAAGCCGCTGAACAATCGCGCCCTGCGCGGCCAATATCCGCCCGGCTCTACCTACAAACCGTTCATGGCGCTGGCCGGATTGCACACCAACACGCGCTCGCCGCAATACTCGATCAGCGACCCCGGCTATTTCATGCTGCCGCCGAGCTCGCATCATTATCGCGACTGGAAAGCCGGCGGACACGGCATCGTCGATCTGCATCGATCGCTGGTCATTTCCTGCGACACTTATTATTACGGCCTCGCCAACGAGATGGGCGCAGAGACGATTTCAAAATTCATGGATCAATTCAGCTTCGGCAAAAAAACCGGCATCGATGTGGACGGCGAGTTGTCGGGCATTAACCCGTCGCCGGATTGGAAACGCAAGCGCTACAAGCAGAAATGGTACGCCGGCGACACCATCAGCATCGGCATCGGCCAGGGCTACAATTTAACCACGCCGCTGCAATTGGCACACGGCACCGCCATGCTCGCGAATAACGGCGTGTCGATGCGGCCGCGTCTGGTCAAAGCGGTGCAGGACGGGCGCACCGGGCAGATCAAAACCCTGTCGGGCGAGGAGATCCGCCGCGGCAACTTCAGCATGGAGCATCTGGACCTGGTAAAACAGGCGATGGTCGCCGTCACCAAGCCGGGCGGCACCGCGGCAGTGGCAGGCGCAGGCGCCACATATAACTTCGCCGGCAAAACCGGCACCGCGCAAGTCATCGGCATGAAGCAGGGAGAGAAATACATCGAAGCGAATGTCGATGAATATCTGCGCGACCACGCATGGTTCGTGGCCTTCGCCCCGGCCGAGTTGCCGCGCATCGCTTTAGCCGTTCTGGTGGAAAACGGCGGCCACGGCGGCTCCGCCGCCGCGCCGATTGCGCGCCAGGTGTTCGATTACGTTCTGCTCGGCAAAATTCCCAATACGCCCGCGCCTGCCATCAAAGAGGAGGCGGAGGATGATTAAGGAAATTTACGACCGGCTGACTTCGCATATCGACGGCCCGCTGCTGACATTCCTGCTCATCGTCATGGCGCTGGGGCTGGCCGTCCTGTACAGCGCCGCCGGCGCTAACCCGGATAAAGTTTTCATGCAGGGGCGCAGCATGCTGGTGGCGCTGATCTCGATGTGGGTGGTTGCAAATCTGCATCCGCAGCAGATGATGCGGCTGGCCTTGCCGATTTACCTGTTCGGTTTGATTTTGCTGTTATGCGTCGCGCTGTTCGGCGACGTAAGCCATGGCGCGCGGCGCTGGTTGCACGTCGGCGTCACGCGTATCCAGCCGTCGGAGCTGATGAAGCTGGCGATCCCGCTGGTGCTGGCCTGGTTTTTCCATCGCTATGAGTCGCATCTGCGCTGGAAGGAATTTCTCCTCGCTGCGCTGATGCTGGCCATACCGGCCGCGTTGATCCTCAAACAACCCGATCTCGGCACCACCCTGTTGATTTGCGCATCCGGTTTTTACGTGCTGTTTTTGGCCGGGCTGAGCTGGAAGCTGATTGTCGCAGGGGCGCTGTCGATCGCCGCGCTGATTCCGACGGTATGGCCGATGTTGCACGATTACCAGCGCCGCCGCGTGCTGACATTGCTTGATCCGACCTCCGATCCGCTCGGCTCCGGCTATCACATCATCCAGTCCACTATCGCGCTCGGCTCCGGTGGCATTATCGGCAAAGGCTGGCTCAAGGGCTCGCAGGGCCACCTGGATTTTTTGCCCGAGCCGACCACCGATTTTATTTTCGCCGTGTTCGCCGAGGAATTCGGCTTTATCGGCAACATGATTCTGCTGCTGCTGTATATATTGATTATCGGCCGCAGTTTGATGATTACCGTCAACGCATCGACGCTGTTCGCGCGCCTGCTGGCCGGCGCGATCACGCTGACGTTTTTCACCTATGCGTTTGTCAACATGGGCATGGTCAGCGGCATTCTGCCGGTGGTCGGCGTGCCGCTGCCGCTGCTGAGTTACGGCGGGACGTCGTTGCTCACGATGATGGTCGGCTTCGGCATATTGATGAGCATCGAGACGCACAAACAGCTGGTTCAAAGCTGATTTACGAGAGGTATAAATGTTGAATAAAATCAATTACTTATATAATATGCGTAGAATGGCAATGCGTGTCTCATGCGTTTGTTTCCTGGCCACGGTCAGCGCCTGCAGTACAACAAAAATCATGCTGCCGGATTCCCCCGCAGCGGCACCGGGGACGCCGCCCGCAACACAATCGGCGCCGGCGACAACGCTTCCGCAAACCGGCACCACGCCGGGAACACCCGGCGGTTATTATCAGGCCGACGGACCCGAGGCGAATCCGCCGCCCAACCTCGAAGCCACGCCGGATCCGGTTCCGCAGGTCGAGCCGCTGAACAAATTCGCCAACGAACCGTATGTTGCGCTCGGCCAGACTTTCGTGCCGGATAAAAGCGGCAAACAATACGCGGCCTCAGGCATCGCCTCCTGGTACGGCAAACAGTTTCACGGACGCAAAACCGCGTCGGGCGAAATTTACAATATGTATGCGATGAGCGCGGCGCACCCGACCTTGCCGATTCCGAGTTACGCGCGCGTGACCAATCGCAAGAACAATAAATCCGTGATCGTTCGGGTAAACGACCGCGGACCGTTCCACGCCAATCGCGTGATTGATCTCTCCTACACCGCCGCGCTGAAACTCGGCTATATTCAGCAAGGCAGCGCGGAAGTCACGGTGGAAAGCATTACCGGCAAGGATTTCGCGACCAACACCGTCGCGCCGCAAGCAGTCGCGCCACAAGCCGTTGCCGCTGTTGCCGGCAGCGCGGCGCAAACGGCGGTGGCCGTTGCGCCCGCGGCGAGCAGCGGCAACAAGCCGGGGTATTTGCAGCTCGGCGTATTTTCCAACCCGACCAATGCGCAAAGCTTTCGCGAAAAAATAATGCAGGACCTCACTTGGCTGACCGAGCCGATTGAGATATTCATTGTCGACAAGCTCTACCGCGTGCGCATCGGCCCGTTCAGCGACAACAACTTGGCAAGCAATATTTCGTCGCGGGTAAAAAGCAGCCTCGGTATCGCGCCTGTCTGGGCGCCGATGTGAACTTGCGTCGCTTTAAATCCGGACACGGACACCGGTTTGTTATAATTCCTTTTTATTTTCATCAGTCGATTGCACAACCCATGACGAAATTCATTGTTTCACTGTTTACCCTTTTGTTCAGCCTTTCAACTTTTGCCCAAACCGCCGCGCCGGCGGCGCAACCCGCGACCAAGCCGGTCGCCGCACTCGAGGGCGTTGCTTCGATTGCCGCGCGCTCGTGGGTTTTGTACGACTTCCAGAGCAACCAGATCCTGGCGGCGCAAAATCCCGATGCGCGCGTGGAACCCGCGTCGCTGACCAAATTGATGACGGCCTATCTCGCGTTCAGCGCATTGAAGAACAAGAAGCTGGAATTGACCCAGGTCGTGCCGATTACGAAAAATGCCTGGAAACCGGAAGGCTCGAACATGTTCATCGAGCCGCGCATGAAAGTCACCGTCGATGAATTGCTTCACGGAATGATTATCCAATCCGGTAACGATGCGTCGATTGCGCTGGCCGAAGCGCTCGGCGGCACCGAGGATGTCTTCGCGCAAATGATGAACAAGGAAGCGCAACGTCTCGGCCTCGCGAATACGCACTTCACCAATTCGACCGGCTTGCCCAACCCGGAACACTATTCCACCGCGCGCGATCTGTCGCATTTGGCGGCGGCGCTGATTCGCGATTTCCCCGAATATTATCCGCTTTACTCGATCCGCGAATATACGTTCAACAATATCAAGCAACCGAACCGCAATCGTTTGCTCGCGCTCGACCCGACCATGGACGGCGTGAAAACCGGCCACACCGAAAGCGCCGGATTCTGCTTGATCGGCTCGTCCAAGCGCGGCACGCGCCGCCTGATTTCGGTGGTCACCGGCACCGCGTCTGACAACGCGCGCACGGCGGAGAGCCAGAAGCTGCTGAATTACGGCTTCCAGTTTTTCGATACGCAGCA
>JBAVXA010000255.1:0-11335 GCA_049698095.1 Burkholderiales bacterium | reverse complement strand
CGTCCGGCAACCAGTTGACACGTTACAAAGGCTTCCTGTCAGTGGGCCATGACGAGTACTGGACTAAACAAATGCGTGATGCGGTCGAGGGTGCGCGCAACAATGGCGTCAATCTGGGCTTTTTCGGTGCTAATGTAAGTTATTGGCAGATCCGTTTTGAGCATTCCGGCACGACGGGCGATGCAAACCGGACCATGGTTGGCTACAAGAGTTCCGCTGTCGATCCTTATATCACCACTAACCCCGCAGAAGCGACGCTGAAGTTCCGCAATCCAATCGTCAATCGTCCAGAAGCTTCGCTCGTTGGTGTGATGTATGACTTCGACTCAGTTGATGGCGATATGGTGATTTCCAATTGCATTCCGTGGATATGCAATGGCACCAATCTGGTGAATGGTTCTGTTTTACCGGGTATGCTGGGCTATGAAGTTGATAAAGTGGACCCTGCTTCTTCGCCTGCGAATATCCAGATCATTACCGCGTCGCCTTACCTTTATAATCGGGATGGCATAGTCGAAACGCGTTTCTCCAACATGACTTACTATCAAGCGGCAAGCGGCGCACGCGTGTTCGCCACTGGTTCGATGAACTGGAATTTCGGTGTAGATGCTTACTTGGTCAACACCACACTGGTGAATCCCGCAGTTCAGCAAATCACCCGAAATGTGTTGAATGCGTTGCGTCTGCCCCCGCCTTGAAGTTGCGTAACCAACAACGTGCTAGCCAAAGTATTGCAAATCGGCAAGTTTAAAGTTGAATTTCGTATCTGTAATTTGATTTGCGACGAAAAGTAAGTTAGTTCGGGGGAAAAACTGATTGCAGTCATGGAAAGGAAATTCTCGTTAGCTTGCGAGCCAAACGATAAGCGAGGAAGAAGGACACTCCAATGCCACAGCGTTGCAGTGTACACCGGGATAAATCTAACCCAAAAGTATCGGTCAGCCTTTTCGGCGACAAAGGCCGACATTCGGCAAGGATCCGCCGATACATTCGGGAAATTATTTGCTGCCTGAACTCTTCTCGCCAAACTTATATTCGATGCCGACCCATGCACCAATCGGCGCGGCACTGGAGACAAACAACTCCGGCCGCGTGTTGCCGCGATCATACGTGTTGCCCGGCCCGGTGAAAAAATTCTCTCCGAGCACGCCGAATGTGTAATATTTCTTATTCAATAAATTATTGATTTTAATGAATAAATTAAGATCTCTATTTGCCTGGTAACGGGCGTCGAAATTGATTACGCCGTAGCCTGGAACCTTGCCGTTCACGTCCTGATTGTTTTCGTCGCCGCGCGGATATTGCGCCGACACCGCGATCCAGTTCAATCCGGCAGAAAAATTTTCGTTGAAATCATAATCGGCACGCAGCTTAAATGCCTGTTGCGGAATACCGGTGAGATCGTTGCCCGGTGTCACTGCGACATCGCCATTGCTATTGGCCGAGGAATTATTGGGGCTGTGGACGGTAAATGCCGACTCGTACGTCGCGCGAATAAAACTGTAGCGCGCAGATAAATCGAGCGATGCATATTTGCCTGCGAACCCTAGTTCCATCCCCTGTCGGCGCGTCTTGCCGACGTTTTGAAAGTATCCTGCATTGATTGCGCCGCCGCTGCTGATGAACTGGATATCGTCCAGCAAGTCGGTGCGGAATAATGCTGCGCTCCAGCGCGCATCGTTGCTGAGTTTTCCGCGTCCGCCGACTTCGAAAGTCTTGGAGATAACCGGCTTCAATGGCGGGTCGGCGAGAAAATTATTCGGCAATTTGCACGGCGCGGCAGGGTCGGCGCAGGTGAGTTCGACTGGACTCGGGGCGCGCATACCCTCGTTATATGATGCGTAGGCGGTAAGCGCGGATGATGGCGTGTAATTGATTCCGACGGCAGGATTGAACCGGTTGAAAGTATGACTGCCGTTCAAATCCGGATTGCTGCCACTGAGGTCCTCGATTTTTATTTTGGCAATGTTGTGCCGCGCCGACAGCGTTAACGTCCAAAGCTTGTCGATGGAAAAACTGTCGGTGAAAAAAATCCCGTAGTAATCGTTGCGCGTCTTTGCCAGAGTGTCGAGGACGAAAGCGCCGGTCGCGGAAGTCCCGCGATCGGCAGTGAAAACGGCAGGCTGGGAAGACTGGCTGAAATCGGCACGGCCCAAATCGGCGCTGACACCGACCACCAATTGATTCTGATATTCGGCGAGGGAGGCAAGATTGGTGTATTGCACCGCGACACCGTAGCCGGTCTGGTCGACAATATTCGTGTCGTTGAATGCCTGGTCGGGGTTTGCCGGCGTGCCGTCGAACTCATCATTCAGATTGCTGCTGAATGTGTCGCTTTTCAGTTTACGCAAATAGATATTGCCGGCGATCAAATGTTGGTCACTGCTGCCGATAAAATCGCTCGCCTTCAGATTTATTGTCGCGAGTTTGTTGTTGGTGCGGTCTGGCCAGGTGTAGGCCTGTTTTGGGATGCCGAGCATCGATACCGGCAATGCCTGGACGCCCTCCAACGTGTTGTCGGCAAAATTGAGCGACAAATCAAAATCGGTATCTTCATCCTCATAACCGAATTTGCCGAACAGCTGCTTCACACTGCTGGTACTGTGTTCGCGCCAGCCGCGCTCGTCGAAAAAATTGCCGGTGACAAAATAATCCAGCTTATCACTTCGGCCGCCGGCGTCGAATTCAAATGCCTTGCGCCCGAACGACCCGCCGTACGCCTGCGCACGGTAGCCCGGATAATGTAAACCGCTTTTGGTATTGATCGATAATGCCCCACCAAGGGTATTGAGGCCGAATACCGGATTCGAGCCGGGGATGAGCTGCACGCTGGAAACCGCCGATTGCGGAATCAGATCCCAGTTGACCACATCGCCGAATGACTCATTGATGCGCACGCCGTCCATATACACAGACAGTCCCATCGGCGTGCCGAGCAACGGCGATGCGGCAAATCCACGGAAGCTGATGTCGGGCTGAAACGGATTATTCTGTCCCGCGCCTGCGGTCACGCTGCCACCGTTCTGGTCGATGTAATCAGCGATGCCGAGGGCTTTTTGTTTGCCTATTTTTTCCGCGCCGGTGCTTTGCACGTTGGCCGGAACTTTTTCCACCGGCACGCCAATTCCCGGCAAAGGCGTCGTGCCGACCACTTCTATTTTTGGGACTTCCAAAACCGAAGCCTTATTGCTCCCTGCCGGATCATCAGCCGCCAGAGCGAAGGAAGACATATTAACCAAGCAAAACATACCTATAGTCTTATTGGCCAACTTATTTCCGCTCACGCTTTTTCCCTTCCATAAAAAATTAAAATTATTCAGTCGAGTTTACGGTCGTTCTAACTTTCCCTGGTCGTACTTCCGGGCAGCATTCTCGCCATCACTGTATCTTTATCGACCAGCCAATGCTTCAACGCAGCCAACACATGAACCAGAATCACGCCGATCATCACCTTGCCGGTCAGTGTATGCGTCGTGTTGAAGATTTCGTAAATCGCCTTGTTTTCCGGTCCCCATGGCGCAATCTGGTAGCCGAAAAATTTGACGCCGTATTTCGTGAAATTCGAACCGATATAGCCGGAAAGCGGCAAAACGATCATGCATACATATAGAAGATAATGGCTGATTTTGGCGGCCAAGCGCTGCCAGTTCGGCATGGGCGGAAGCTCGGGCGGCGCATTTTTCAGCCGCACCGCTATGCGCCACAAAATGAAAAGGGCAATCACGATGCCGACGGATTTATGTAAATTAAAAAAATATGCGCGCTCCGGCGTTCCTCTGGGTATGTCGCCCATCCATACGCCGAGCCCTGCCTGCGCAATGATCGCTACCGCCAACAACCAGTGTAGAAAAATGGCAAGCGGCTTATATTTCTCAATTTGCGCGACATGCTGTTGTTGCTTGGATGAAACGTTCATTTAATCACCACGCCCCACGGGATTTTACCAACTGGGATCTCATTTAGCAAGTTAAGACTTTCCGTGTCGATGACCGATGCGGAATTCGACCGTCCGTTAGCGACATAGAGTTTTTTTCCATCCGGGGTGATAGCCATATTCCACGGGCGCTTGCCAACCGGTATTGTCGAAGTAATTTGATTGCTCGCCACGTCAATCACCGACACCGTGCCGTCTTTCCCATTGGAAACAAACACGCGCTTGCCGTCCGGCGCGATGGTGACACCGTTGGAAAAATTCCCCGCCGCAATCGTGGCGACGACCGTTTTGCTTTTTACATCGATGGCGTAAACCGTACTGGCAATTTCACACGCCACATACGCCAGCTTGCCGTCAGGGGTAAATCCGATGCCGCGCGGACGCTTGCCCACATTGATTGCGGCCACCTGCCTGCGTTTTTTCACTTCGATTACGTCGATCTGCTCGGCTTCTTCGGCGCTGACGTAGACCCATTTTCCATCCGGGCTGAATACCGCGTGCTCCGGATTTTTCCCTTTGGTTTTGACCGTGAAAGCGCGCTTACCTGTATTCGCATTTATAAACGCGACGCTGTTGCTCTCCTCTACTGCCGCGACGACCCAGCGACCATCTTTTGAAATGTTCACGCCTTCCGGCGATTCGCCGAGGGCAATTTTCCCTATTGCCTCGCGTTTTTCCAGATCAATTATCACCAGGGCATTGTTCGGCTGGTCGGAAACATATAACTTTTTTCCGTCCGCCGAAGCTGCCAGACCGCGTGGTTTGTCGCCGGCCTTAATCTCCCCGACCACGCTGTCGGTTGCGGTATCAATCACCGTTACCGTTCCCGATTTTTCATTCGGGACGTAGGCGAATGGCGCCGCCCTCAAACCGGGCGCGGCAAGCACAAAAAAGACCGTCAAGCATAAAAACTTTTTCTTAATAATCATATACATAATTCCTTGAAAATTAATACATGCGCCGAAAAATCAGTACCGTAACATATCTTCACCACCGGGCGATTTACAATGAGCATGGACTGGTATGTTATAATTCCCTATTATGCATTCGTTGCAAAATTCCGATTAACCATTTTTTTGAAATCCGTTAACCATGGCCCAATCAGCTAAAGCAACCGCCAGCAAATCATTCACGCCTTATGTGCAAAAAAAGGGTGAAGCCTATATGAGTGCGAAGCAGCTTGCTCATTTCCGCAAATTGCTCAACGACTGGAAGACCGAATTGTCGCACGACATTGACCGCACGGTACACACCATGCAGGACGAAGCGACGATTTACGCCGACCCTAACGACCGTGCCACGCAGGAGACCGACATGGCATTGGAATTGCGCAATCGCGATCGTGAGCGCAAATTGATCAAAAAGATCGATGAGACAATCGCCAAAATCGAAGCGGATGAGTACGGCTACTGCGAAAAGTGCGGCGTCGAAATCGGACTCAAACGACTTGAGGCCCGGCCAACCGCCACCCAATGCATAGACTGCAAAACTCTGGACGAGTTGCGCGAGCGCCAGGTTGCGAAGTAATTCTATTTTAATGAAAGCAAGAACGGCAGCCTCGGCTGCCGTTTTTATTTGCACGATTGCTGCACCGCTTCCTCAGAAACAACCTAAGCGACGAACCCGGTAAATCTTGCCCGATAACGGTCACATAGGCTAAGCCAGCCGTTAGTTATCTTCGTGAATAATTATTCCGTATGCCGCAATAAATCGATCAATCAGAATACGCGTAATGTCCAAATGCAATTTAGCCGGCACGCGGGCAAAATCCAGTCGCGGCTTCACCCATGAACAAAACCAGAATACGTCCCGTCTGAGGGAAATGCGTAATCGTATTGATTGATCAGATTTCCGGTTGGCAGTAGCGGGTAGGAAAACCACGAATCGCCCTCACACAATATATCGGGAAAACGATTTTCAGTATTCATCGTGCCTTCATCGCCGAGATTGTAAACGGTCATGGTCTGGTCTCCATCTGCAATGGTTTTGGCGGCGGAGGCGTCTTGAGAACATCCAGTATTTCATCCAGCTTTTTCACTGTGCCGCTGTCGTTCAGACTCGCATCCAGGGCGCGCGTGGTCGAAAGCGACATATACCAGCCCAACGGCGCCGGCGCGCTCTCGCGCGGCGGCTGTACGACGAAAAACTGCTGCGGCTCGCTAGGCCGATTAAGCGCGGCAGCCATGCTATCCAGATAAATGGCGGAATGCGCCTTACGTGTATTCAGGATGACTTGCACCGGATGCACCCATTCGCCGAGAAATTCTCCGCTGATATAATCGCGCTCGGCAAATGGTTGGTTGCGAATGACAACGACTACCGGGCGCGCATTGAGACTTTTCGATGCAATAGTTTTTTCAACCGCACGCAGGATCTCTGAGGCCGTAAGCGCGCCGGTATTTTCGTGGTAACCACCATCGACGAGGTGCGCGCTGCCCTTGCCGGTTGCCACTCTGGCCGGCGGGCTGATGAAGCTGAAGCGGGCGGAGAAATTCACCGTTGTCGATAACGCGGATTCCGGCAATAGCAATGGCGCACGGAAACCATCCAGGGCATCGTAAAACTCCAACGTGTCAACGCGCACGTTACTGAAAATGACGCGCTGACCGGTTTCCACCAGCGTCGAGTTGAAAAACAACGCGGGCACTGCAGCCTCTCTGCCGCGCCACAGCGACAAAAAGCTGGCGCCGAATTGATCATTTCCCGTCTCGCTCTGCCATGCATCTTCCCAGGAATATTCCAACGCGCGAGCTCGATCAAACGCCGCAATCGGGCCGGGCAGCAGGCGCTGCATCATATCCGGATACAGCAGGTAGGCCAGAGTCGGGGACAAGAAATCATGGCTCAGAATTGCGCGCGCGCAGGAGGAGAAATTCGTTTCGCCATATTTCTGCGTCGCACAGCGCGACGTCTCGGCGCCGGATTGTTTCTGTTGAGCCAGTAGCCCGCCATAAACTGCCGCACCCAATGCGCCGCCTGAGACAGCGCTGATCGCATACACATGTTCGCTGAAATTTTTTTCGCGTTCGTGCAAAGCCGCCAGTACTGCGGCCGTCCAATAAGCCGCGCGAATACCGCCACCCTCCGCGGCGATAATATAAACTGGATATGTCGCCGTTTGCTGCTTAGCTCTCGCGGAAAGCCATGCGCTGAAATGCAGCGCCACGTTTTGACAACGCGAATAATCTTTTTCCTTTTCGCAATCCACCGGTTGAAAATCGGAGATCCCGCGCGCCTCGTGGTTATCGTTAAACGGGCTGAACACAATAAAAAACAGCAATGGCAGCAGCGCCATCGATGGCCAGCCGTAGATTTTCGGCAAAAGTATCAAAATAAAACTGCCGAAAATTATCCACGACGTCATCGCGAACAACAGAATCGCCATGGCGCCTAACGTTTGCGCGGGCCTGACCGGGAATGCGACAAACAAGCCAAACAACACGAACGAAATGGCCAACGACCATTGAATCAGCTTGCGCGTGACTGGCGGCAATTTGTCGACCTGCGTTTTTACTGTGCCCGGAAAATTGCCGAACCATGCGCGGCGTTTCACTACAAATAGCAGAAACGCCGCGGTAAGAATCAAAAACGCCATGGTCCAACTGCGCTCCCCGACCTGCCAGAAACCGAGCGCCAACACGAACAGCGCCAGCGCACCATAAACTCGCGGCAGCCAGATGCGCAGTTGCACCTGAAACAGGTTATCTGCAGGCGCGGTCGGGAGTCGCCGCGTCACCAAAACGCGTGCGCAATACCATGCGGCGAGCGCCCATGTCAGCGAGGCAATCACGAAAAAAATTTGATGCTGACGGAAATACGGATTTCGCGTTTCGCCGGCAACAATGCGAAGCAAGTCCTGACCCTGCGGCACCCACGCCAGAAATATGCCGCCTGAAATCACCAGCACTAAACTGAATAGAGTCAGCCGCAGCAATTGCCACGCTTCAGCGAAGCGGCTGAATATGAATTTTAGTTTTTCCAGAATAGATGACATCGCGACCCGCGAGGTGGTCAATGGAAATCCAGTCTAAGACACGTACTTCGATTAGGCAAAAGTAATGTCGCTACGGAAAACCTCGGGCATCGCTCATTTTAATATAACACATTGATTATATTAATTTTTTTTGATGCGATACACCAGAATATGCGAGCTGAAGGCGGCGGAATCGCTGGCAGACGAAACATTCTTCACAAGGTTGCATGGCTATCATCAACATCTGCAACGGCCCCGGGTGCAGATGGTCCGGTCATGAAAGCATTGCCTGTGAGTATGGTGAAACACTTTACGTTCTGGCCTATTAAGTCCAGAATCTGCGCATCGGTTCGACAAGCCGATTTCGACCAGATAGCGAAATAACAACTTGCGAATTTACGATCTGCATGAGCGAAGAAACCGCTCGTTGCCGAAATTGAACGAACAATGCGACTATTGCGCGGCGCATTGCGCACGCGCAGGCGTAACCCACCTGCCCGGAACGGCTCGACCATTTTGCTTCATTAAACTAAGGAACATCCCCGATGGCGAAGGAATTCGACATTGTTGTACACGGCGCCACCGGGTTCACCGGTCGATTGGTTATCGAATACCTGCTAACGCGGCCCGACTTGGGCTTGCGCTGGGCGATGGGCGGGCGCAGCGCAGACAAGCTGGCCGCCGCACGCGATGACTTTGGCGCGCCAGCCGGCACGCCGTTGGTGGTAACCGACATTGCCGATCCTTTGAGCTTGTCCGCTTTGACGGCGCGCACCCGCCTCGTGCTTACGACTGTCGGCCCTTATCAACTTTATGGCAGTGATCTGGTAAAAGCATGCGCCGAGGCCGGTGTTGATTACGTGGACCTGTGTGGCGAACCGGCGTGGATGCGGCAGATGATCAACTTGCACGAATCCTCTGCCAAGGCCAGCGGCGCGCGCATCGTGTTTTCGTGCGGCTTCGATTCCATACCCTTCGACCTCGGCGTATTGATGCTGCAGGACGAAATGAAAAAGCGCTTCGGCGTGCCGGCACAACGCGTGCATGGCCGCGTGCGCAAAATGAAAGGCACCTTCTCCGGCGGCACCGCCGCCAGCTTCAAGGCGACGATGGCCGCCGCCGCAACCCAGCCCGGTGTGCTGGATCTGTTGCGCAATCCGTTTTCCCTGACGCCGGGCTTTGAAGGACCACGCCAGCCCTCGGGCAACAAGCCGATGGTCGACGACGCGCTGGGCGTGTGGGTGGCGCCCTTCGTGATGGCGGCAATCAATACGCGCAACGTGCATCGGTCAAACTTTCTGCTGCACCATCCGTGGGGCACTGACTTTATCTACGACGAAATGATTGTTACCGGGCCCGGCGAGAAAGGTAAGGCCATCGCCGATGCGATTGCTGCCGACAAGAGCATGGGCGGCGCCGACACGCTTAAGCCCGGCGAAGGACCATCGCGCGCAGAGCGAGAAGCCGGATATTACGACATATTATTCATAGGCACGAGCGCGAACGGACAAACCCTGAACGTGAGCGTTCGCGGCGACCGCGACCCCGGCTACGGCAGCACCTCGAAGATGATCGCGGAGGCAGCAGCGTGCCTGCTGCAGGATGCCCCCGCGACGCGCGGCGGCATCTGGACGCCAGCTTCGGCAATGGGCCGTCAGCTTATAGCCCGGCTTCAGGCGCGAGCGGGCCTGCGGTTTACTTGCGAATAATCCGGCAGCCTGGGGGGTGCGCGGGCGCGAATATTAACAGCTCGCAATGAACCGTCGGACGTTGTTGAGGAGCGCTATTGCGTGACCTCCCTGTCGATTCCACCTTCGAAGATGATGCAACGACACGCCGGTTCTTCGCGGCAAGGAATTTCATTTCGTCGAGGAAAGCGCTGGTGCCGAGTGTGCGCTTTCAGTAACTGACCGGTTTTCAACAATTTCGTGAAGGGAGCCGCCGTGCTTGATGTCCCAGTATTCATGCCCGTTAATTTAATGGTTGAAGATGCCGCTAAATACCGCCAATACGAAAAGAGATTTTTTCCTCTGCTCCAACGCCATAGCGGCGGGTTCGTGACCTGCGATGACGCCGCGGATCCGTTTGAAGAATTCAGCCCGCGTTCAGGGCGCATGATTATCTCCAAGTTTCCGTCACAAGAGCAGGCAAAGCGCTGGTGCATGGTTCCTAAATCTCCGGCTCTTTCCAATCACCGTGGTGCCGGAACCCAGCTTGAATCCCTGCCCATGGCAGTCAGCTTGGCGGCGCGGACATGAAGTCCGCCATGGCAGTGCATAAAGTCTGCCTGGTTATCGGCGCCGGCGACGCAACCGGCGGTGCCGTCGCGCGGCGATTCGCACGCGAAGGCTTTATCGTTTGTGCAACCCGCCGCAGCGCCGCGAAGCTTGAACCGCTGCTCGGGCAAATTCGCTCCGCCGGCGGAGTTGTGCACGGCTTCGCCTCAGACGCGCGCAAGGAAGAAGAAGTCGTCGCCTTGGTGGAACAGATCGAGTCCACCATCGGACCAATTGAGGTGCTGGTGTTCAACATCGGTGCCAATTCGCCCAACAGCATTCTGACCGAGACCGCGCGCCGCTATACCAAGATGTGGGAAATGGCTTGCCTTGCCGGCTTCCTCAACGGACGCGAAGTTGCCAAACGCATGGTCGCACGCGCGACCGAAAATCCCGGCAAGGGCGTTCAACACAAGGGAACCATCATTTTCACCGGCGCAACGGCGTCGTTGCGCGGCAGCGCCAACTTCGCCGGGTTTTCGGGCGGCAAAATGGCGCTACGTGCGCTGGCGCAAAGCATGGCTCGCGAGTTGGGGCCGCTGGGTGTTCACGTCGCACATACCATTATTGACGGGGCGATCGATACCGAGTTTATCCGCACCCTGTTCCCTGACCGGTATCAGCTGAAAGACCAGGACGGCATTCTCAATCCTGATCATATCGCCGATGCGTACTGGATGCTGCACCAGCAGCCGCGCGACGCATGGACCCACGAGCTGGACCTGCGTCCCTATATGGAAAAATTTTGAACAAACCGGATTCCAGCATGACAAAAACTTTTGATTTCTATTTCGACTTTGGCAGCCCCGCCGCGTATCTGGCATATACGCAACTGGCAAAAATATCGGCCCAATCCGGCGCCAGCGCCAACCTTTTTCCCATGCTGCTCGGTGGGGTCTTTCAGGCTACCGGAAACGCATCGCCCATGAGTGTCCCGGCCAAAGGCCGCTACATGTTTACCGATCTCAAGCGCTTTGCCGATGGGTATGGGGTCCCGCTCAGGTTGAACCCGCATTTCCCCATCGTCACCACGACCCTGATGCGCGGCGCCACTGCCTTACAAATGCGCGGCGATAGCGCATTACAAAAATACATGGACGCGGTATACCACGCCATTTGGGCCGACGGGTTGAACATGAATGACGCCAGCAC
>JBAVXA010000254.1:0-30733 GCA_049698095.1 Burkholderiales bacterium | reverse complement strand
TATTTGCTCATGCCCGGCACGCCATTCGTTTATTACGGTGAAGAAATCGGCATGGCAGGTATTTCGACTCTGGAAGGGGATGCGAGCCTGCGCGGGCCATTGAGCTGGACTGCTGATGCAAACAACGCAGGCTTCAGCAGCGCGACATCCTACCGCCCCGTCGCGCCGAACGTCATGACACAAAATATCGCAGCGCAACTTGCTAACCCGAACTCGCTACGTGCGTTTTACAAAACCATGATTGGCTTACGCAATGCACATCCATCTTTAGCAGTAGGCAGTTATGAAAACGCATTCTCCCAAGGCGGCGTGATGGGCTTCCAGCGCAGCGTTGCAAATGAACGTACACTTGTGCTGATAAATTATGGTACGCGGGAAGCAAGCATATCGGTACCCAGCCTGCAGCCGTACGCAGCGCTCACTTCCCTTTATCCAGCGAATGCGGCGCAAATCAAGTTGCCCGGCTCGGGCGAGTTAAAACCCATGCTCAAGCCGCAGTCGGTACAGGTTTTCAGGATCAATGGTTAACCCGAGACCTGGTTTGCGAATCGGGTTAAATCGACTATGCGATGCGACAAGCAGTTGCTCAGACGTTGCAGCCAGCAACAGGGCATAAAGGATCCACCCTATGAACATCGAAATTGATTCCCATTACCCGCTTGACCGGCAACAGATTGACTACTTCCGCGAGAACGGCTTCATCAAGCTGAAAAACGTGTTGTCGCCCGAGACGCTCGCGTATTTTGGAAATGAAATCACCCGTCTCACAATATCACTCAACACCCAGACCAAGCCGCTGGAGCAACGTAGCACCTACGACCGTGCGTTCCTGCAAGTAATGAATCTTTGGGAACGCAGTGCGGTGGTGCGCCAGTTTGTCCTCGGCGCGCGATTGGGCCGGATTGCTGCAGAACTGATGGAGGTCGGCGGCGTGCGCTTATACCATGATCAGGCTCTGTACAAAGAGCCTGGCGGCGGCATCACACCCTCGCACGCCGATCAATATTATTGGCCGCTCTCATCCGACCGTGCCGCAACCGCCTGGATACCTTTGCAGGCGGTCCCGGGCGAAATGGGTCCGCTTGCTTTTTATCGCGGCAGCCAGTCAGTCGAATTCGGGCGAGACCTCGGAATCTCCGACGAAAGCGAGCGGCAGATAACGGCAAATATGCAAGCCCATGGATTTGAAATCGTCGACCAGCCGTTCGATCTGGGTGAAATCAGCTTCCATTCGGGTTGGACGTTTCATCGTGCGGGAGCGAATACCTCAGGCAGGCCACGCGCGGTAATGACCATAATCTACATGGATGAAGACATGGAGCTGGCCGAATCCTGCAGCGATATCCAGCGCAATGATTTGGCGCAATGGTGCCCCGGGGCAGTGCCGGGGGAGGTGATTCGAACGGCAAAAAACCCGGTAATTTATCAACGTACTGGCGCACCGCGGCGGGTGGAGGCGGGATGAGCAAGGTGTGCGCGGGAAAAGAAGGATTAAGCAAATGAATAACTGGCTAAGCGCGCTGGCAGTCTTAATATTGACCTTTACGGCCAATGCGCAGCCGTTGCCCAAACCCAGCATCGGCACAATTGAGCGACTTGAAGGCCTCCCGTTCAAATTCGTCGACACGCGCCCGGTGGATGTTTGGCTGCCCGAGGGTTACAGCGGATCAAAACGCTATAACGTGCTCTATATGCACGATGGGCAGATGCTGTTCGACGCAGAAAGCACATGGAACAGGCAGGCATGGGGTGTCGATCTTGCTGTTTCGCGCCTGGTTAAGCAAGGCCGCATCCCGGATACGATCGTCGTGGCCGTTTGGAATATTGATAAGTTGCGCTACAGCGAATATTTCCCGGAGAAATTTCTTGCCTACATGACCGAGCCTGTCCGGCAGAGGCTGCTGGAGAAAGGGATGGCAGGCAGGGCGAGGTCCGACGCGTATCTGCGCTTTCTCGTAGATGAGCTTAAACCGGCTATCGACGCCAAATATGCTACGAAGCCCGCGCGTGAAAACACATTCATTATGGGTTCTAGCATGGGCGCTCTGGTATCAATTTACGCCATGAATGAATACCCGCAGGTGTTCGGCGGCGCAGCCGGAATCTCGACGCATTGGATGGGTAGCGGTGAGCCTAATGCATCGTTGCCGTTGGCCGCGTTCAATTACCTGCGCGACAACCTTGCCAGCCCGGCAGACCATCGGCTTTACATGGACCATGGCACGACGGAGCTCGACGCAATGTATGCACCATACCAGACGTTTGTTAATGAAATCGTGCGCGAAAAGGGCTACACGCCGGGCAGCAGTCTTTCGCGCGTATTTGAAGGAGCTGCACACAACGAACGAGCCTGGGCTGCACGGCTGGACATTCCGCTATTGTTCCTGATGGGCAATCGCTGATCTGGAAGACGCCATGGACAGCGGCAATTTTCTTTTTCGAATCGCTACGTGCCATTGCACGCGCCAGCGCCTCGCGAGCTTCACTGGAGTCCGCGGTGCGCGTGCCCGCTTCGACTCCTGCCGCAAAGGGCAGGCGTTTCCCGGTGCGGCCGATGAACCCGGACTGCTGTGGCTAAGCTGACCGTCTATCACATTCCGGTCTGTCCCTTCTGCCAAAGGCTGGAAATACTGCTGACGCTAAAGGGGAGAAGGCACGACGTTGACTTTCTCGTGGTCGATGTCACCCGGCCTCGCCCTGAATCTTTGCTGAAAAAAACCAAGGGCAGCACCTCGTTGCCTATCCTTGAAACAGCGGACGGATTAATCATCAAGGAAAGCCTGCTCATTCTCGATTACCTCGACAGCCTGTTTCCCGAGCCAGCGGTCGCGCAGCGCGATTCCGATCGACGTGCCGTGGAAAATATGTTGACCGGAATGGAGGGTGAGTTCTGCGCACAGGGCTATACCTACGTGATGAACCAGGATCGCGGACGACGCGCTGACTGCAAGGCCGCAATGTTCGGGCAATACCAACGGCTGAATGATTTCCTCAATATACATTCCATGTCAGGCACGTTTCTGTTCGAGGAGTTTGGCTGGACGGAAACGGTATTCACGCCGCTCTTTATGCGCTTCTGGTTTCTGGAGTACTACGAGGATTTCGATTTGCCCGAAGGGAACCAGTACGCGCGCGTACGCAAATGGCGCGATGCCTGCATGGCGCACCCGGCTGCGCAGCAGGTCACCAAGGAGGAGATCATTAAACTTTACTACGATTACGCCAAGGGCGCCGGTAACGGCGCCCTGCCGCCGGGGCGCATGCGTTCCTCATTCAGCCTGCAGACAGATTGGCGTCGCCGGCCGTGGCCGCCAAAAAATAAATACGAATACAGCGCGACCGACGACGAGCTCGGCCTTTGACGCAAACGCCGTGATAGCAGCGAGAAGGGCGCGGCAAGTCCGGCGAATGCATAAACCTGCCGCGACGCTCCGGTATCAAGCCCGGTGCGGAAAAGATACTCCCGCTGGGATCGGGGCTACGTCAGGGCTGGCGACGGCATGCGACAGGTGCCGTGGTCGTTAGCAGGAATTCGCAGCGCTTGCAGCATGAAGCAGGTCTCTGATCCTATTATCCTTTACGATTATCGGAACCACGCGCAAAATTCCTCCGGCTCGACGTTGGCGGATAATATTTTGCCGGAGCAGATAAAACATGTCGGCGCGGAAACGCCCGCGCGCGGCAACTTCGACCAGTTGTGCGACCTCATCGTCGCTGCGCGCGCGGCCGAGATGGCACCAATCGTGAAATACATGGGCTTCTTCGCGGCCGCTGGATGGATCTTTTTCCGCCACCACCAGCGCGCCCCGATAAGGCCAGGATGGAAGCCGGTATTTTGCCAACGCCATTGCCAGGCGCAACATCATTTTTTCGCCCTTACCGGGATCAATACAGGCACCGTCACACGCGCCCAGCTGGTGGCCAAAACACGGCGGCTTACGCTTTTCCAGACCCATCATGATCATGCACAGGCGATGTTCCTTCGCCAGACGCGTTAACAGGGAACGAGCAGCAGACGTGCTGAAAAATGGGCCGTACCATTCGTCATCGCGCAATGACAACACCGCATCGCTGGCGACGATTTCCACCAGCGGAAGTCTATGCGACAGGCGCAGGAGATAGCCGGATGCGCCTTTGCGGCCTTTTTTGTTATGCAGCGGCTGCAGCGCATGAATTTGCTGCAGCTCGAGTACGCTCGCGGATAGATCGCCTGCGGTGGAATCGAATTCAATGCGCCGTGCCTCCAGGCCGACGCGCTGTGAACTTCCCTGCTTGGCGCTGATGGTGAAGTGACTCATGATGCGCTTGCGCAGGTTTATCGACTTGCCGATATATAGCGGCATGTCGTTGTGGCCGTAGAACCGGTAGACGCCCGGCCCCTGGGGAATTTGTTCAATATCGATTCCGCTTAGATTGGGCGGCAGGGTGGCCTGCTTGATCAGCGTACGAATGGTGGTGTCGAGTTTCTCGGCGTCGAAAAGTTTGGCATAGATAGCCATCAAATCGACAAGCGCCCGCGCATCGGGCAACGCGCGATGGCGCTGGCTGACGTTCAGCGCAAATCGCTTGATCAGATTGTCGAGGCTGAAGCCGCGATACGAAGGGAATAATGCGCGCGACAGGCGCACGGTGCAAAGCGGCCGCGTCGCGTAGTTGACCCCGGCGCGTTTCAATTCCTGCCGCACGAAGCCGTAATCGAAACGCGCGTTATGCGCGACAAACAGGTGCCCGTGTAATCTCGATGCGACTTCGTCGGAAATTGAACCAAACGTCGGCGCCGCACGCACCATTAGATTGGTAATGCCGGTGAGACTTTGAATCGACGGCGGAATTTCGCAATCCGGATCGACCAGGCTCGACCACGATTCCATTACCCCCTCATCGACGGTAATGATCGCAATTTCCGTTATCCGGTCTTCGCTCGCAGTGCCGCCTGTGGTTTCCACGTCGACAAAAGCGAAATTTCCTTCATCCCATGCGAATTTCAATGTAGTCTCGTCTCGGCAAATCAAGTGGGTTGGATGATTTCCAATCAGGCCGTCCGTGCCCGGATTAGTTGCCTGGACAAAATCGCCCCGATCGTTGGCGGCCAACCCGGTCCGGGCTAGTTTGCGCTATTCCTGCATCAGTGCAAAGGGCGCTCGACCTGACGATGCTGCGATTCGCCGCAAGGCTTTGGTGGGCTCGCTGCCGATCATGTCCCAGGTAAATCGCCATGACCAGTTATGGCCGCCAACGCTGCCCGGAATATTCATGCGATGGGTTGAATCCAATCCGAGAATATCCTGCAACGGGAACACGGCCATGCGGGCGACCGAATTGCTTGCGCCGCGGATCATGCCCCAATGGATGCTTTCCGCGCCCGTTGCCAGATAGGTTTCGGCGAAGTGCCGTTCATTCTTCGGCGCGTTATTCCACCAGCCGCGCGCGGTGTCGTTATCGTGCGTGCCGCTATAAACGACGCAGTCCGGCGTGTAATTGTGCGGCAGGAATTCGTGACTGCCGTCACCACCAAAACCGAATTGCAGAATCTTCATGCCGGGGAATCCGCAATGGTCACGCAACTCGATCACGTCCGGCGTGATCAAGCCAAGGTCTTCCGCCACAATGGGCAGCGTGCCGAGTTTTTTTTCAATCGCATCGAATAATTTTTTACCCGGCCCGGCAATCCAACTTCCTTGCGTCGCATCGGGACAGGTTGACGGAATCTCCCAGTAACCGGCGAAGCCGCGGAAATGATCGATGCGGAATACGTCGGCCTGGTCGAGCGCCCGATGTAAGCGATCAGCCCACCAGGAAAAATTTTCCCGTTCCATCAGATCCCAGCGATAAAGCGGATTGCCCCAACGCTGGCCGAGCGGCGCCATGCTGTCCGGCGGGACACCGGCGACCACGCTGCACTGAAAATTTTCGTCGAGATAATACAAGTCCGGTCGTGCCCAACAGTCGGCGCTGTGATGCGCAATGAAAATCGGCAGGTCGCCCATGATGAAAACACCGCGCTGATTAGCGTAGTCTTTCATTTGCTTCATCTGCCGGTCAAAGCACCATTGCACAAATTCCCAGAATGCAATCTCATCCGCGTGGTTTTTGCGCGCGGCGATCAGCGTAGCGGATTCTCGCCTGGCCTCGTCCTTTGGCCAGTCCCACCATGGGTGACCGTTGTGCGCCGTTTCCAGCGCCATGAATAAGCCGTAGTCGTCGAGCCAATAGCTCTGCTGTTTACGCCAGGCGGCGAATGCCTCGCGCTGCCCGGCTGTGGCGCGGGCAAAAAATCCCCCGGCGGCTTTGCGCAGATGCGCGATGCGCCACGGCACGATGCGTTCGAATTCCACCTTGTGCGATGCAAATTTTTCAACCGGTAATTCCGGCTGATCCAGCCACCCGGGTTCGATCAAAGGTTCCAGCGCGACCATCAACGGGCTGCCGGCGAACGCCGATACGCTTTGATACGGCGAGTTGCCGGGGCCGATCGGTGTGGTCGGCAATAACTGCCACACACTTTGCCCGGCGGATACCAGCCAATCGACGAAATGAAATGCCGCGGGGCCGAGATCGCCTATTCCGTGCGGACCGGGGAGTGAAGTGGCGTGGAGTAATACTCCAGAACTGCGTTTTTTCAGGATGTCCATACGAAATATGAATAATTTAATATAATCAATACATTATAGAAAAAATTGCGAGTGCGACAGGCGGCATGACAAAAGTGCTGTCCGGTCCGGGCGTCATTCGCTCGTCGATTTCGCCGCTGCTGTCGAATATCAATTGCCATTTTCTGTCGGAAAATCGGAAAACATTCGGCTGCTGTTCGGGATTAAAACAGATCATCAGTTTTTCCGCCCCCGCCGATTTCTTTTCAGGCTTTTGGGACAAGACGCAGGCGAACGCGTGATGGTCATGATCGTGCCAATCTTTGATCTGCATTTGATGTCCGTCGGGCACGAACCAGGTCACGCTTGCAAGATGATTTTTTTCCGTTTCACGGGCAAACCATTCGTTGTGGTGTAACAGCGCATGGTGGTGTCTCAGCGCGATGGCGCGGGTAACAAAATCACGCATCGCATGGTCCGCTGTTTGCCATTTCAGCCAACCTATTTCATTGTCCTGGCAATACGCATTATTGTTGCCGTGCTGACTTTTTCCGATTTCGTCGCCTGCGCACACCATCGGCGTGCCCTGGGCAAAAATCAGCGTGCTGATCATTGCGCGGCGAACCCGATCGCGCAGCGCCGCGATTGATGCATCGTTGGTTTCGCCCTCTGTGCCGAAATTACAGCTCAGTTCGTTATCGCGGCCATCACGGTTCTGCTCGCCGTTCCGCTCGTTGTGTTTACGGTCGTAGCTCACGCTGTCAGCCAGCGTGAATCCGTCGTGCGCGGAAATAAAATTAACCGATGCGGCAGGCTGCCGCTGGCCGTGATGAAAGATGTCGCTTGACGCGGTAAAGCGGCGTGCGAGTTCGCCGCGCGTGACGTTTTTGAGCAGCCAGTAACTGCGGACCGAATCGCGAAACTTGTCGTTCCACTCGAGGAAACGGCCGGGAAAACGCCCAAGCTGATAACCGAGATGGCCGGCGTCCCATGGTTCGGCGATGAGGTGAACGGTGGCAAGGGTTGGATCCTGGCGCAGGGCGGTGAAAAAAGCGGCATGCTGGTCGTAGCTATGATGGGTGCGGCCCAATATCGGCGCCAGATCGAAGCGGAAACCGTCGACCCCCATTTCGGTCACCCAGTAGCGCAACGAATCGAGAACGAACTGCGTGACGCGCGGGTGCGCGAGATTCAGCGTGTTACCGCAGCCTGAATGATTTTCATAGTGGCGCTTATCGTCGCGCACAAGCCGATACCAGCTCGCATTGTCGAGGCCGCGAAAGCTCAGCGTCGGCCCCAGTTCGTTGCCTTCCGCGGTATGGTTGTAAACCACGTCCAGCACGACTTCCATGCCGTGAAGGTGCAACGCGGAAACCATGGCGCGAAATTCGGCGTTGACTTGCGTCGGATCGTCGGGTGTCAGGGACAGCCGCGGGTTCGGGGCGAAAAAACCCAGCGTGTTGTATCCCCAATAATTACGCAGCCCGATCTTGGCCAGGTGCGGTTCATCGAGCCAATATTGCACCGGCAGTAACGACAGCGTTGTCACGCCGAGAGCTTTGAAGTGCGCGACGGCGGCAGGGTGTGCCAGAGCGGAATAGCTGCCGCGAATCTCCGGCGGAATATCCGGATGCGTCATCGAAAAACCTTTGACATGCACCTCATACAACACAATATCGCCTGAAGCGCGGCGAGTGGCGCTGCCGTTGCTCGGCAGTGGTGCTGCAGCCGACGCGACCCTGGCTTTGAGCGCATGACGCCCGTTGTCGCGCGTGTCAAAAGTGTTTGCAGCATCGGCTTGTTCTGCCTGATAGCCATGGTGTTCGTCGCGCCAGGAAAAGTCGCCGACGATTTCCCGCGCATACGGGTCAAGTAACAATTTGTTCGGATTAAAGCGGTGACCGGCGTCCGGTTCGTAGGGTCCGTGCGCGCGCAAAGCGTAAATCAGGCCTGCCGCGGCGCCGGCAAGAAAGCCGTGAAAAATGCCATCATGCGGGCCGTGCAAATCGTAGCGGCGTAATTCGGTTTCGCCCCGCTCATCGAAAATGCACAGCGTCATTCTCGTCGCATGTTCGGAAAAAACCGCAAAGTTGACCCCGCCGTTCTGCACCTGCGACCCGAGGGGTGCGTGGATCCCTGGCTGAAGCGTGTCGGTAAAAGTCGAATAATCGTTCATCGTTTTTAAAGTTGATCGGCTTTGGGCCTTAGAAAAATGGTTGCCAGCGGCGGTAACACCAGCGCCAAAGTAGCAGGTCTGCCGTGGCTGGGCAGATGCTCGATCGGTATCGGCGCGAAGCCGTTGCCGACGCCGCTGCCGCCGTAATGCGCAGCGTCGGTGTTCAGCACTTCGACCCAATGCGTAAATCCTGCTGGCACGCCGATACGATAGTGTCGATGCGGCTCCGGCGTCAGGTTGCATACGACGATCATGTAATCGCCTTGGCCGTCGCGGCGCAGCCAGGCGAAGACCGAGTGATTCGCGTCGTCCGCCACCAGCCATTCGAAGCCGTTCGGTTCGCAATCGAGCCGGTGCAGGGCGGGGTAACCGGCGTAGAGTCGGTTAAGATCCCGCACCAGCTGCTGCACGCCCTGGTGCCGCGGAATATCGAGCAGTTGCCATGCAAGGGCGGCATCATGCTTCCATTCACCGGTCTGCGCGAATTCCTGTCCCATGAACAGCAGTTTTTTGCCCGGATGTCCCCACATGAAGCCGAAGTAGGCACGCAGGTTGGCAAATTTCTGCCACTCGTCACCGGGCATTTTTTCCAGCATGGAGCCTTTGCCATGCACTACTTCGTCATGGGAAATCGGCAGGACAAAATTCTCGCTGAATGCGTAGAGCAGCCCAAAGGTCATCTTGTTGTGATGCCAGCGCCGGTGAACCGGATCTTCTTGCATGAAGCTCAGCGTGTCGTTCATCCAGCCCATGTTCCACTTGTAATGAAATCCCAGCCCGCCCGCATACGTCGGCGCGGATACGCCGGGGAAGGCCGTCGATTCTTCGGCAAAGGTGACGGCTCCCGGCGCATGCGTGCCGATGATCTCATTGGTTTTGCGCAGGAAATCGATTGCTTCGAGGTTTTCGCGCCCGCCCAGATAATTCGGGACCCATTCGCCGCTTTTGCGTGAATAATCGCGGTATAACATCGACGCGACGGCATCGACGCGCAATCCGTCGACGCCGAAGCATTCGCTCCAGTAGAGCGCGTTTCCCTTGAGAAACATCGCGACCTCGTTGCGGCCGAAGTTGTATATCAGCGTATTCCAGTCGCGATGAAACCCTTCGCGCGGATCGGCGTATTCGTACAACGCAGTGCCGTCGAACTGCGCCAGGCCGTGTGTATCTTCGGGGAAATGCGCGGGCACCCAGTCGAGCAGGATGCCGATATTTTTTGCATGGCAGGCGGCGACAAAGCGCGCCAATCCTTCGGGTGCGCCGAAGCGGGCGGTCGGCGCATATAACCCCAGCGTCTGATATCCCCATGAGCCATCGAACGGGTATTCGCTTACGGGCATGAGTTCAATGTGGGTAAAGCCGAGATCGGCGGCGTAATCCGGCAACGTTTTTGCAAGCTGATCCCAGGTCGGAAAATCGCCATCACTGGTGCGTTGCCATGACGCCAGATGAACTTCGTAAATGGAAATCGGCGCATTGCGTGCATTTGCCGCGGCACGGTCCGCCGGCAATGGGTAGCGCGACGGAGGTGCGGCAACTTTGCTCGCCGTGTCGGGCCGCAACTGCGCCGCGCGCGCATACGGGTCGGCCTTGAGCGGCAGCAATTTGCCTGCTGCACCGACGATTTCGAATTTGTAATGCTCCCCGGCGCCGATTTGCGGAACAAAAATCTCCCAGATTCCGGCGTCGTGACGCAGGCGCATCGGATGGCGGCGGCCGTCCCAGACATTGAAATCGCCGACCACGCTGACGCGTCTCGCATTCGGTGCCCACAGCGCGAAACGCACCCCCGGCACGCCTGCCTGTTCGCACACATGCGCGCCAAGAATTGTGTACGGGCGCAGGTGCGAACCGTCGCGCAGCGCGTGCAGGTCGGTGTTGCTGATTTGCGCGCCGAACGAATAGGCGTCGATGAACTGGCTGGTATCACCGTTGTGCCAGTGAATCGCCAGACGGTAATCCAGACCGGTCTTGCACAGCGGAATTTTTCCTTCGAATAGGCCGTCAGGGTGGCGCAATGACAGGGTCGCCAATGACCGTCGTGTGCGCGCATCGAGTACCTGCACGTCATCCGCGCCTGGCAATAGGGCACGCACCCACATGGCGCCATCGGAATCGCTATGTAGTCCTAATACCGCGAATGGATCGGCATGTTGTGCGGCAATTAGTGCGTCAACGTCAGTCTGACCCAGCATAATAGTTGTTATATAAGTATTTGATTATATTAATTTATTTTATCTACTTTGCGGTGTCGCCCAAACGAGTTTCGCGTATTCGCGAATGGTGCGGTCGGCAGAAAATTCCCCCATGCCGGCAATGTTTCGACCCACGCGCTCTGCCCATTGTGCGGGGTTTTTGAACAAGGCATCGACGCGACCCTGCGTTTTCACATAATCGGCGAAGTCTGCCATTAGCATATATTGGTCGCGGCTGAGCAGGCCGTCAATCAAGGGTCGATATCGGTTCGGTTCGCCGTAAGAAAATTCGCCCGACGCGATTGCATCGATGACATTTTTCAATTGCACGTTTTGCTCGACAAAAAGCTTCGGGTCGTAGCCGAGCAACTTCATCCGCTCGACGCCATCTGCGCGCAGGCCGAACACGAACATGTTTTCCTCACCCATGGCTTGCGCCATTTCGATGTTTGCGCCGTCCCATGTGCCGATGGTGAGCGCGCCGTTTAGCGCGAATTTCATATTACCGGTCCCCGACGCCTCGGTGCCCGCGGTGGAGATCTGTTCCGACAAATCGGCCGCCGGAATAATCAATTCGGCCAATGTCACGCTGTAGTTCGGCAGAAAAACCAGCTTCAACTTGTCGCCCACGCGCGCGTCGCTGTTGATTGCACGGCCGACATCGTGCATGAGTTGAATAATTAGTTTGGCGTTCTGGTAGGCTGACGCCGCCTTGCCGGCAAAAATGACTGTGCGCGGCGTCCAGTCGGCATCCGGCTGCGCGATGATGGCCTGGTAACGCGCGATGACATGCAGGACATTGAGCAACTGGCGTTTGTATTCGTGGATGCGTTTTATTTGCACGTCGAACAGGCTGTCCGGGTTGACGCTGATACCGAGATCACGCCGGATATGCTCTGCCAGTTTGCGCTTATTGTTGCGTTTCGCCTCCTGCAGTTCCTGCCCAAGGCTTGGGTCCGTGGCGGCGGAAATCAGCGCCGACAGATGGTCAAGGTCAGTGCGCCATTCAGCGCCGATGCGGCGGTCGAGCAGCGACGATAATTCGGGGTTCGCCTGCTGTAACCATCGGCGCGGCGTGACGCCGTTGGTTATATTGATGAATCGCTGGGGCCACAATCTGGCAAAGTCGGCAAAAATGGTTTCCACCATCAGGCGCGAATGCAGTGCAGACACGCCGTTGATCCTGCTCGATGCAAGGATCGCCACGTGGGCCATGCGTATCCGTCGCTCGCCGCGTTCGTCGATCAGCGAAACACGGCCCAACAACGCGTCGTCGCCGGGGAATTTCGCCGCCACGTCCTGCAGGAATAATAAATTGATCTGGAAAATGATTTCCAGATGGCGCGGCAGCAGGGCCTGCAGCATCGGAACCGGCCAGGTTTCCAGCGCTTCGGGCATCAACGTATGGTTGGTGTAACTGGTCGCCTGCGTGGTGATGTTCCAGGCATTACTCCAGTCAAGCCCATGCTCGTCGATTAACAAACGCATTAATTCAACCGGCGCAAGGGCAGGGTGGGTGTCGTTCAGATGAACGGCGTTGAGGCGGCCGAATGAATCTACATCGCCGTGCTCGCGCAGATGGCGTGCCAGCATGTCCTGCAGGGAAGCGCTGACGAGTAGATATTCCTGTTTTAAGCGCAGCTCGCGTCCCTGATAAGTGCTGTCGTCCGGATAGAGCACCCAGTTCAAGGCATCGGCGGTTTGCCGATGTGCCGCGCTGGCCTGATGGTCGCCGCGGCAGAACGCCGCAAAGTCGATCGGGCGTGCTGCGTGCGCCTGCCACTGGCGCAGTGTCGACACACGCTCGGTGTTATGGCCGGGAACAATAAAATCGCACGCCTGCGCAATGACTGTTTCCGCCGGCATCCAGCGCTGCGCGCCGCCGACATTTTGCATCGAGCCGCCGAAGCAGACGCTGTAGCGCAGTTCGTGGCGCTCGATTTCCCATGGGTTGCCGTCGCGCAACCATTCGTCCGGCACCTCGATTTGCCGGCCGGCTTGAATGTGCTGGGCAAACATGCCGAACTCGTAACGCAAGCCGTAACCGAAAGACGGCAATCCCAGGGTGGCAAGGGCGTCGAGAAAACACGCAGCCAGTCGGCCGAGCCCGCCGTTACCCAAGCCTGCATCTGGCTCGCTGGCAAAAATCTGCGCCAGCGTAGGCATGGCTTTTTCAATCGGAACATCCTTTTCAAGCGTCAGCGCCGACAACGCATTTTGCAGTGCACGGCCCATGAGGAATTCCATGGACAAATAGTGGACGCGGCGCGTATCGGTGCGTTTAGCGTCCTGCAGCTGCGTTGTCACCCAACGGTCGGACAACAGTTCGCGGCAGGCGCTGGCGACGGCGAATTCGTATGCGGACGCCGTGCCCTGGTCCGCGCGCTGAGCGAGTGCACGCGAGCAGGCATTGCGAAACTGCGTCAGCCGATTTCCGCTGGGCAGGTCAGAACTTTTATTCACCGTGGCGTTGTCTTGCGTGATCAATTTAATTCCTTTTGATATATTGCGCCGTGATTGTAGCGTGGTTTTGCGCTGCGCCAAATAAGCACAATCGCCTATTTCGCATTATAATATAACTAATTGATTTTATTAAACTAATTCAATTTGGTCGAATTGGCAGCCGTTGCCGCTGCCGGCAATATAAAGTATATTTTCATCACGCTGGTTGCTGCGACCGCGAAAAAGCATTCATAAAAATTACCGGCTGATTTCCAGCCCGGCGGAGGGAGAAAATGGCGAACGTTGAGCTCGAACATGTGCGTAAATTATTCGCCGATGTAGAAGTATTGCACGATATTAACCTTGAGGTGCGCAACGGGGAATTCATGGTGTTTGTCGGGCCCTCTGGCTGCGGTAAATCCACCTTGCTGCGCGTCATCGCCGGTCTGGAGGAAATCACCAGCGGCACGCTGAAAATCGGCGGACGCGTGGTCAACGACGTGCCGCCGGCAGAACGCGGCATTGCGATGGTGTTTCAGTCATACGCGCTGTATCCGCACATGAATCTTTACGACAACATGGCATTCGGCCTCAAGCTGGGAAAGACGCCGAAGCAGGAAATCGACCAGGCGGTGATGAGCGCGGCAAAAATCCTGCACATCGACCACCTGCTCGACCGTAAGCCGAAGGCCCTGTCAGGCGGCCAGCGCCAGCGTGTCGCAATCGGCCGCGCGATTGTACGCAAACCGGAGGTATTCCTGTTCGACGAGCCGCTGTCCAATCTCGACGCGGGCCTGCGTGTGCGCATGCGTTACGAATTCGCGCGGCTGCACCAGGATCTGAAAACCACCATGATTTATGTCACCCACGACCAGGTCGAAGCGATGACGCTGGCCGACCGGATTGTCGTGCTGTCCGCAGGAAAGATTGAGCAGGTTGGGACGCCGATGGAGCTTTACGATCATCCACGGAATATTTTCGTTGCCGGATTCATCGGCTCGCCGAAGATGAATTTCATCCGCGCCGAAGTTGTCAGCGCGAACGCCCAGTATGCCGAAGTGCGGCTGGGCACCGGCGCAACCATGAAATGCGCAGTCGACGCTTCCACGATCAAAGCGGGCGACAAGGTCACGGTAGGCGCGCGGCCGGAGCATTTACGCCGCGATGTGACGACCAACCTGATCGAGACCAGAGTGAGTTTTGTCGAGTCGCTCGGTGGCAACTCGCAGGTTTATAGCAGCTTTCCCGATGCGGACGAAGATCTGAACTGCAATATGGAAGGCAATTGCGATCTGAAGGAAGGCGATTTGTTGCGTCTTGGCATCCGTCCGGAAGCGTGCTATCTGTTCGATCAGAACGGGCACGCGTTGCCGCGCCTTTTGAACAGCAACAAGCAGCGGGTTGCATGATTAGTTTTTCACGCGCGGCGTTTGGCATTGTCGGATTCATTCTATTCTGCCTGTCATCAAGCCTCGCCCACGCGCAGGGCCTGCGCTTGCTGGTATGGATCAACGGCGACAAAGGTTATCGCGGTTTGCAGCAAGTCGGCGACGGCTTTACGCAAATTTCCGGCGTGAAAGTGGTCGTGCAGCATCCTGAAGCGCCGACCGATAAATTCCAGCAGGCAGCCGGCGCGGGGAAAGGCCCGGATATTTTTTGTTGGCCGCATGACCGGGTAGGCGAGTGGGCCAAGTCCGGGCTCATCGTGCCGATCCGTCCGAGCAAAAAAATCCGCGCCGGGATTGAAGACGCGGCGTGGAAGGCGTTTCACTTCCAAGGCAAAACCTGGGCTTATCCGCTTGCGCTCGAAGCGATCGGGCTGGTATATAACAAAGAACTGGTCCAAACGCCGCCGGCGACTTTTGCCGATGTGGTCAAACTCGACGCCGAACTGGCGGCAAAGGGAAAAAAAGCCATCCTGTGGGATTTCAACAAGAGCTTTTTCACCTGGCCGCTGTTTGCCGGTTCCGGTGCCTATATTTTTGCGCGCGATGACAAAGGCGAGTTCGATCCGCGAAAAGTCGGCGTGAATAACCCGGGCGGCATCAAAGCGGCGCAGCTGCTGCAGGCATTAATCAGTAACGGCAACATGCCCAAAGGCACGCGTTACGCTGAAATGGAAAGCGGATTTGCGCGCGGCGAAGTGGCGATGATGATTACCGGGCCGTGGGCATGGGAAAACGCGACGAGAAGTAAAATCGATTTCGGTGTTGCGCCGGTTCCGGGCGTCGATCCCAATGGTGCAAAATCTTTTGTCGGTGTGCTGGGCTGCATGATCACTGCGCCGAGCAAGGTAAAAGATATTGCGCGCGAATTTATCGAAAACCATTTATTGCGCATCGAAAATCTGCGCATCATCAATGCCGACGTGCCGCTCGGCGTGCCCGCAAGCAAAGCGCTATATGCCGAGCTGGAAGCGAATCCGCACATTCGTGCCACGATGGAAAATGTGCGACGCGGCGAGCCGATTCCGAACATTCCCGAAATGGGGCGCTTCTGGACGGCGATGGACGCGGCGCTGGAGGCCATCACCAACGGCTTGCAGGCGCCTAAGGAAGCGCTCGACGGCGCAGCGGCGCGCATGGTGGCGCGCTGATGAAACAGCTGGATTTTATTCGCAGCGGGATGAAATGGTTGCTTGTCGCCGGACTGGCGGCCTTGTTTTTGTATCTGGTCGTCGCAGTTTACGCTGGCGGCCATGCACTCTGGGCGCTCGCGCTGTTGTCGCTGGTGTGCCTCGGCTTTTATATTTATCTCGGTAGCCCGACGGTTGCCTACCGTTATCTGTTTCCCGGCGTTATCGGCATGTTGGTTTTTGTCGCCTTTCCCCTGCTTTATACGGCGCAAATCGGCTTTACCAATTATTCGTCCGCCAATTTGCTGAGCCAGGATCTGGCGCGAAGCTATCTTCTCGAGCAGACCTTGCCCGACGAGCAACAGGTCATGGAGTATGAACTGCACGCCGATGCCGACAAATTCCGCCTGGTCCTGTTTAGCCTGAACGATGAAGGTGCGAGAACAGATCGAATGGCGAGTCTGATTTCACCCGCGCTCAGCTTGCAGGCGGGCGACAATCCAGCGCCTGTCGTGTTGCTGCCGGCTGAATCGAGCGGGTTCCAGGCGACGCAAGCTCTGTCGCTGGCTGAAATACTGCGGCACCGCGACGCGCTGACGCGCCTGAAGCTGAAAGTACCGTCCGGACAGGTATTGAGTTACGCCGGCGTGCGCGAGTTCGGCCCGTTACGCAACGTCTGGCAGGCGAATCAGGACGGTTCGCTCACGCAGACGGAGTCGGGAGCAACGTTTAAGCCGAATGCGCAAAGCGGATTTTTTGAAAACGACAAAGGTGAACGCCTGTCGCCGGGATATAAAGTCGGCGTCGGGCTGGCCAACTATCAGCGCATGATCAACGACCCGGATTTTCGCGGGCCGTTTATTTCCATTTTCATCTGGACCCTGATCTTCTCGACATTGACGGTGATGACCACGCTGGTGATCGGTTTGCTGTTGGCCGTATTGCTGAACTGGGAGGCATTGCGGTTCCGCACCGCATACCGCACTTTGCTGTTTTTGCCCTACGCCGTGCCGGGATTTATTTCCATTCTGGTTTTCAAAGGATTGTTCAACCAGAATTTCGGCGAGATCAACGGCATCCTCAACGCATTATTCGGCGTCAAGCCTGCGTGGTTTGCCGAGCCGTTGCTGGCGAAGGTGATGATCCTGACGGTCAACACCTGGCTGGGATTCCCCTACATCATGATTTTGTGCAGCGGGTTGATCAAGGCGATTCCCGCCGATTTATATGAGGCGTCTGCCATTGCCGGGGCGAAGCCGTGGTCCAATCTATGGAAAATTACCGTGCCGCTGATTATGAAGCCACTGACGCCGCTGCTGATATCGGTTTTCGCTTTCAATTTTAATAATTTTGTCCTGATCTCGTTGTTGACCGACGGCCGCCCGGATTTTCTGAATACCAAAGTACCGGCGGGCACGACCGATATTCTGGTTTCTTACACGTATCGAATTGCATTTCAGGACAGCGGACAGAATTTCGGCCTCGCCGCAGCGATATCAACAGTGATATTTTTCATGGTTGCTCTGCTTTCGCTGGCCAACTTGAAGCTCACCCAGCGAAGTAAATAGTTTAATATAATCAAATAGTTATAATATGCCTATTGTTCATGGAAAAAAACAGATTTGGCGCGTGATCGCCGCCCATATTTTTTTATGGTGTTTGATTGCGGTTGTCATTTTCCCCTTGCTGGCGGTGATTTCCATTTCGCTGCGCCCTGGCAATTTCTCGACCGGCGAATTGATTCCCACGCAGATCAGTCTGGAGCATTGGAAGCTCGCGCTGGGGATGCCATATACCATGCCCGACGGCAATGTGATCCAGCCGCCGTTTCCAGTAATGCGCTGGTTGTGGAACTCGATCAAAATCGCCAGTATTTCGGCCGCGCTGATTCTCACGCTTTCCACCACTGCCGCATACGCATTTGCGCGCCTGAAGTTTCGCTTCAAGACGCCGATTCTGAACAGCATGTTGCTGCTGCAAATGTTTCCCGCCGTCCTTGCGCTGGTGGCGATTTACGCCATTTTCGAGGCCATAGGCCGTTTCGTGCCATGGCTCGGCATCGAAACCCACGGCGGGGTCATCGTCGCGTATCTAGGCGGCATTGCGCTGCACATCTGGACCATTCGTGGCTACTTCGAAACCATCCCGGTCGAAATAGAGGAGAGCGCCAAAGTCGATGGCGCGACGCATTGGCAGGCATTTCGCCACGTTTTGTTACCCATGGCGGTACCGATTCTGACGGTGGTATTTGTCATCGCCTTCATCGGCACCATTATCGAATACCCGGTAGCATCGGTGTTGTTGAAGGAAGAGCCCAATCTCACGTTGGCAGTCGGCTCCAAGTACTATCTCAGCGAACAGAATTATTTATGGGGGCATTTCGCGGCGGCGGCTGTGTTGTCCGGGCTGCCGATCACGCTGGTCTTTCTGCTGGCGCAAAAATGGATCGTATCCGGCCTTACCAGCGGCGGCGTGAAGGAATAATGGGTTTGTCGATTGTGTCGCGCTATGTTTTGTTGGCCGCAATGCTTGCCACTTTTAGCGGATGCGTATCGACTGCGGATATTACGCCAAAGACTGATTCAACGTCTGTCGCCACGGCCTCCAGCCAAAACTGCCTGCCCAACCCATTCGGCAAACGCTCGCTTTATCTGCGCGGTAGCTTCAACACCTGGAACGCAGAAGACGCGCAGCGGTTCACTTATTTGTGTAACCGTTTTGAGTTGGTTACTTCTATAAAGGGCGAACACACTTTCAAAGTCGGCGACGAAGAATGGTCCAAAGACGCCGACCTCGGCGGCGGCATTATCAAGCAAAATGCGCCGATACCGCTGACGGCAAAAGGGGACGGCATCAAATATTCATTCAACGGTAATCACAGGATTATTTTGAAAATGGCAGACCAGGCGACCCCTACCTTATCCATTTCCGCTTGCGAAATTCCCCCGTTTGGCGACTCGGTTCTGTATTTGCGCGGCAGCATGAATAACTGGGGCGTCATGGAAGACTACGCCTTTCGATTCAGTTGTGACGCGTATTATTTGAACGTAAAGGCTGACGGAAAACAGGAATTCAAAATAGCCGATGCAGCGTGGACGCCGAATAAAACGTTCGGCAGTGATAACGGCAGCGCCGCGTCCTTGAGATTGAATCAAACTTTAAGTATCGGTGATGCGGGCAATGCACAGGGGGTGAGTAATCTTGATTTCGTATTTGCCGGGGAGCAAACCGTCCGCCTGGCTTTCCCGGGCGGCAGGCCGCAAATCACCATCAGCCCGAAAAATTTTGCCGATCCACGCGCGCGTAGCGTGGATGATTCGATTGCTCTCAGCCTGCGCTATAATTCGCGCAATACAGCAGACAAATCGCCATTCGGCGCCGTCACCGCCGGCACGCAACTGAATTTTGCTGTGAGCGCGTCAAAAGGCATCAGCAGCGTCGCTTTGGTGATAGAAAAGCGAAAACTCGAAGGCAATCAGGACATTCTCGAATACCGTCAGGTCGCGCGCGTACCAATGAGGAAAACGGCGGATGGCGAAAAAGAAAAATGGCAGGCGGAATACCGCTTCATTGATGTCAGCGTATATGGCTATTATTTCGAGGCAGTGATCGGCGACAAAACATTTATTTACCAAAATAATACCGACGCAATTTTTTGGACGCGCGAAAAAGGCTCGAATGGCGCGGGCAGGGTGGAAGAGAGGTCCGATACGCCGCGTTCCATTCGGCGCTACCGCCAGACGGTTTACGCCGCTGATTTCACTGTGCCTGGATGGGCGAAAGACGCCGTGTACTACTACATGTTTCCCGAACGCTTTCGCAATGGCGACGCGCGCAATGATCCCAAGCCCGGCACAAATACCTATCAGGATAAAGACGTGGAATTTCATGCCGATTGGAATCAGAGGCCGTTCAAGCCGAAAACCGGCGATGGATCGGATGACGTGCATAACAATGATTTTTTCGGCGGCGATCTGGCGGGAATTATCGAAAAGCTCGACTATATCGCCGACCTTGGCGCCAATGTCATCTACATGACACCCATCTTCACCGCAGTGAGTAATCATAAATACGACACGGCGGATTACCGAAATGTCGATCCGGCCTTCGGCAGCAATGAAGAGTTCACGCGCTTGTGCGTAGAGGCGAAAAAGCGCGGCATCCGCATCATGCTCGATGCGTCGCTCAATCATACCGGCAGCGACTCGATTTATTTTGATCGCTTCGGTAAATATAGAACCGGCGGCGCATTTGAAAACGCGAAAATAAATGCGGCTTCGCCTTATGCCGATTGGTTCAGTTTTGACGCCGTGCAAACCGATCCGAACAAACAATACAAAGGCTGGGTCGGCGTGCTGGATCTGCCCGAGCTGAATAAAGCCTCGAAAGGCTTTCGCCAATTTGCCTTTGGCGCCGACGATTCGATTATGAGGCTATGGCTGGAGCGCGGTGCGTCGAGCTGGCGCATGGATGTGGCGCCGTGGGTGCCGGATGACTTCTGGCGCGAGTGGAGAACGGCGGTGAAGAACAAAAAGCCGGACGCATTGACTATTGCGGAAACCTGGTTCGACTCGTCGAAATTTTTTCTCGGCGATTCGTTCGATTCGACCATGAATTATATTTTCCGCAATACGGTGCTGGATTACATCGGCGGCGGTAAAGCCACAGAGGTGTATCACAACATCGAATACATCCGCGAAGTCTACCCGCACCAGTCTTTTTATTCGCTGATGAATTTACTTTCCAGCCACGACGTGCCGCGCACTTTGCATTTGCTCGGCTATAAAGATAACGAAACTGATACAGCAAAAATAAAAGAAGCCAAGCAACGCTTCCTGCTTGGCGTATTCATTCAGATGACCTTCCCTGGCTCGCCCGCCGTCTACTACGGCGATGAAGTCGGCGTCACCGGCGGCGAAGACCCCTACAACCGCGCAACGTATCCCTGGGTGGATAATGGCGGCAAGCCCGACGAACAAATGCGGGCAGATTTCAAAGCCCTGATTAATCTGCGCAAACAACACCCCGTTCTGCGCCACGGCAGCTTCAGCGCGCCGCTCTATATCGACGAACACGTTATCGTTCTCGCGCGGAATCTTGGTAACACATGGGCGATTACGGCGACGAATAATTCAACCGATGCAAAAAAAGTTAACGTGAAATTACCCTCGGCAGTAAAGGCAGAGACGCTAACCATTATCTCTACAGGAGAACGCTTACAAGCTCAAAATAACAGCCTTACCTTGAGCATTCCAAGTCTTAGTGGCATTGTGCTGGTAAATAACTAACTATTTGATTATATTCATATTTTTTATCATACGGCTAATCTCAGCTAGCATTTTTTCTGCAAGTAAAAAACCCATTAAAGGTTAATCTGCCGGATAACGGATCGGCTTTGATTTTCTCTGGTGCACAAAAGCTACTGGAGTGAAAAATGCTGCCGTCGTAAAAAATAATCCGATTCCATTTGGCTTCTACTTGACCGATCAATTCGAAATAGTCGTTGGACGCGGTCATGTAATCTGCTTTGAGCGAATATTTTTGTTTAAATGCTTCGGCGCTCAACGAGGTTGAATCGTTAATCAGGCGTTCAATTTCCCGGCTGGGCTTTTTGGGGCGGTAAAAGCTGGTGCCGCCAAATGCCGGGTCCAGAAAAAGATAGAGCACTGAAGCCGCGATACTCAAATGCGGTTCATTGATATAACGGTCGCGATGACAAATCCACTGGCTGGGTTTTAACTCAGAGGGCTGAAGTGTCATAAGAGAAAGGCGGGAGTACATGCTGACGGTTCTTCTGCCCTGAAAACTGTGCCGTATGTGGGTGAGAAAAAAGTCATTTAGCGCGGCAGAAATCTCAGACGATCCCAGAAGCTCCATGCCGGGGTAGGCGTAAACCGTGGGCGGTTGAAAATCTTTGAAATGTTCCGCAGCAAAACGAACCAAGCCATCCGGGTTGAGTACGGCATTGTCTATAACCAGACAGGACTGCCCAGGGGAAAAAAATATTTCCTCTATGGTAGGTTGAGGGTTAAAAACGAGCAGATTATTTTTCATCAGATAATTTTAGACTTCCCCACGCCAATCGTCGCCATGCAACTGGAATCTACTCTGTATCTCTTCGACCTGCCGTTTATCCAGCGGCCCTTTGGCCGCCCACTGGATGTTCTGTAATAAATGCGCCCGGTTGGCGGTTCCCACAATGGCGCTACAAACCCGGGGGATGGACAAAGTAAAACGCAGCGCCAGCTCGCCCCATGGCATGTCGCGATGATCGATTTTCATGGCCTGCCAGCGGCGCCAATATTCCTCGCAATATTCTCCTACCGGCAACTGATCGAAACGCCAGGGGTGATTAGCAGCAGGGCGCTTGGCGATAAATCCTTTATTCCCCATGCGCGGCAATGCGGTTTTAATCAGCCCTTGATCGCATAGATTGAGCGACGCCATAAAACCATCGAAGCGACCCGTAGCGATAGCGTAAACAAGATCTTCGTTATCGCCGGAATAGGCGATGGCTCTGACTTTTCCCTGCCGTTTAGCCAATTCAAGCGCGTCAATTACATCGTCCCGTTCCAGCGTGGCCTTAGAGCAAGAGTGCAAATGGGCGATGTCGATCCTGTCCGTTTGCATAATGCGCAAGGCTTGCTCGACGCCCGCCGTGATGCACTGGCCGGTCCAGTCCGCTGTTCCGTCGACGCCATAGCCGAGTTTGGTTGAAAGCACGAAATCGTTCCGGCGTCGCGCAAGATGCTGTCCGATGCGCCGTTCTGACAGGCCGTAACTTGGCGCGGTGTCGAGGAGGGTAATTCCGGCATCGATTGCATGGTTGAGCAGTCGATTTACTTCGGCTTCGGTAATTCCGGCATTGCCGATTTGTGCCGCGCCGAGGCCCGCCGATGAAACTAATATTTCAGTATTGCCGTAGGGGCGTCTCGGAATAATATTTACTAGCATCAATTTTTGCTGTTTGCAGCACAATTGCGCGCGATAAATTCTTCGTGCGAAGGCATGATATCAACGCATTTTTTAATCACGTCTTGTACACTGGCGAGGTATTCCGCTATTTCCTGGCCGCTGAGCAAGTCTACCAGGGGGTGGTAGGCAGCCGGCCGAATACCTTGCCCATGCATAACCTGAAGCCAGGCGACTTCGGCGAAAAGTTCAGTACCATCTCTGTAGATGCGGCCGCTGGTACGGTAAAGATCCATTTTCTGTTGCAAGCTTTTCGGGACGTCCATAGTGCGGCAATAGTTCCAAAATGGCGAGTCCGTTCGTTCCGTCAGTTTGTAGTGCAGAATAATGAAATCCCGGATTTTCTCCATTTCAAAATCTGCCTGACGATTGAATTCGTCTATATCCGATTGGTTGAATTTTTTATCCGGGAAAAACTTGATCAAACGCGAAATAGTTGATTGGATAAGGTGGATGCTGGTAGATTCCAGCGGTTCCAGAAAACCGCTTGCGAGACCGATGGCGACGCAGTTCCGGTTCCAGATTTTTTTCCGCTTGCCAGTGTTAAATTTTAATTGACGTGGCGCCGTTAATGCCTTTCCATCAAGATTTTCCAGCAGCAGCGCCGCTGCTTCGTCATCGCTGATGAATTTGCTGCAGTAGACGTGGCCGTTACCGATGCGGCTCTGAAGGGGAATGCGCCACTGCCAGCCTGCCTTTCGGGCGGTAGCCCTGGTGTAGGGCGTGATTGGTTTTGCTGATTCGCAAGGTACTGCAAAGGCACGATCGCAAGGCAGCCAATCGGTCCAGTCTTCATAGCCGGTCTTCAATGCTTCCTCAATTAGCAATCCGCGGAAGCCGGAGCAGTCAATAAACAAATCTGCATTAACCGTCTCGCCATTTTCCATTACTACTGCTTCGATAAATCCATCAGAGTCACGTAGTATAGTTTGCTTTATTTTCCCTTCGCTGCGAACGACTCCGCGAGCCTCGCTATATTTTCGCAAATATTTGGCAAACAATGCGGCGTCGAAATGAAAAGCATGGGCGATTTCCGAAAGAGGCGAGTTGGGCATGTCTGTCGCCGCGCGCATGAATTTCCCCGCGCGTGCTGCCATGCGATTGATTGAATAGGTTTCTAAATCGGGGGCTTTACCTGATTGATACATTTTCAGCCAGTATTGATAAAAGTCCACTGTCCATAAGTCCTGGCCAAATTTGCCGAAGCCGTGCGTATACGCATCACCCAACCTTCCCCAATTGACGAATTCAATTCCGAGTTTGAACGTTGCATTTGTTTCGCGTATGAATTCGTTTTCATCAATTTCAAGAACTTTGTTGAACAATTGAATCATTGGGATGGTAGCTTCACCAACGCCGACCGTACCGATTTCATCTGATTCTATAACGCGTATCGGATACTTGCCATGCAGGACTTTTGATAATGCAGCGGCCGTCATCCAGCCAGCGGTACCCCCGCCTACAATTACCAAATTGCGTATAAGTTCGTTTTGCATAATTTCAATTCGATACTATATTGATGCGGAAATAAAAAAACCCCTACCATTGGGTGGCAGGGGTTTACCAGCATGGAAAAATTACAGCTTGTAGTTCAAACCAAAAAGATAGGTTTTGCCGTATTTGGTATTTTCGACTTCATTCGCCGGAGTGTCACGGAAACGGATGAACGGCGCATTGTTCAGATTGGTTGCCTGCAACAATAATGACAGGCCTTTCACTGGGCCACTCTGGAATTCATAGCTAAGTTGAGCGTCGATTATTTTCTCCGCTTTGACATACGTCAACTGACGGTCGCCGAAAATGTCTGTAACTTCACCTACAAAATTTGAACGATAGCGTTGGGAAACCCGCGCGCCGAAACCATATTTTTCGTAATACAAGGTGATGTTCGCGACCTGCTTCGACAGACCGGGCAGTGGAATATTAGTGGTGGCGGTGATGTCTTGAGTCCTTAACGCGGACGCAGGGAGCGACACTGAGCTGAGTGTATTCGAGTAGCTTAACTGCGTGCCGAATCCGTCAAGGGTCTTTGTCATCAAGTTGAATGGAATTGATGCCGTCAATTCAATGCCCTTGAGGTTACCGTTATTGCCGTTAACTGGCCTCTCAAGAAGGCCAAATACCTGTCCTGTTTGGGGAAGCGGCGTGTTGGCATTTATATATGGCGCAAAGTCGAACACCTCGTTTCTTCTAAGAATATAAGTCTGCAGTTGTTTATAGAACGCAGCAGCACCAACATAAGCCTTAGTGCCAAAATACTTCTCGTATGATAAGTCCAGCGCGTTAGCGCGGAATGGTTCCAGCTTTGGATTGCCGGCGCTTCCTTTTAGAATCCCTTCTGCAGTATTGACCCCGAAGCCAAGGCTGCCGCGCATATCGTTCATGTTTGGCCGTGCCATCTGCCGACCCATGGCAAAGCGGACGATCTGGTCCTTACCCATATCAAACGCCAGATTCATGCTGGGCAACACATCTGTATATTTGGTGCCATCAGATACTGGGCCAACTGCACAGACGTCGCCCGGGCACGGGCTTCCGTCTGTATTAAAGGCATTTGAGCTTTGGTCCGCGGTCACGACCTGTAACCCTACATTACCTCTCACCGGCGTCCCCGTTTCTCTCAAGGTTGAATCAATGTCAAGTTTAGTGTAGTAGGTATTGACCTTTTCCTTGACGGTCCAGTCCTTGTTGGCAATATCTGGAACCAGTTTTGCAGCAACTTGGTAGATGCCGCCAACTGACCCACGTGGATCCCATGTTGCAACAGGGATGCCGTTGATGACAGAAGTGCCAGCTCCAGGGACGTTCACTGTTGCGTAGGGATTGCCACCCGGTATGACCAAGCGACCTTCAACATAGGCGCGCGTTTTTTCACGGTCGCCGACATTCACGCCGACATCCGCAGCTGAAAACCACCAACCTTCAGGCAAGTCGCGTTTGGCGCTAATGCGAACGGCTTTTACGTCATCGTCGATATTTGGCAATTTCGAATACCCGGCCTGCGGGGTCCCCGTTCCACCACCCCAGCCTTGTACGTCGGTTAAACTGATCTTGGTGCGATCTGCATAGTTGACAAGAGTGGTGAATTTCGCGCTGCCGACGTTGGCGCCATCAAACCCCGTCCAGCTGATTGTATCAAGAGCCGTAGCGTTACCGGGCAAGCCAGCTGTTGTCTCCAGAATCGCACCCTTGCGCTTTGCCGTGGACTTGCTCAAATCCAGCGCGCCAGTCCAGTTTTCGCCCAACTTCAATTTATTGTTCCAGCCAACCGACGACAGTTTATCATCGAAGCCTTGCGTATCATTGCGCACAACACCCTTAAAATTATCGATCGAGCCGGCTGTTGCGACCCCGCCGTTAAGCGTGACGTTTGTCAGGGTGAATGCTCCGGGGTCGTATCCGCCGGCACTACTGAAACCTATCGGTGCCTGAAAACCTTTAGTCGATTTATCAATTTCAAATTTTGAGTAAAACAGGTCGAGAATACTCTCGAAATCTTTGGTTGGCCTGAATTGAACCACCGCCATGGCGCCATCACGCTTTTGCTTGGTTTGATCGGTCCATGAATTAAAGCCACCTGGCGCTTTAATACATTCAACGGTTCTGGGTTGACCATTGGAGCCGCAGGCATCTTTGTTCGTAGTACTAGTGTTGATGTCCGCTACGCCCCAAGCCTCGAACCGTTGTGTTGTGCCAGTGGTTTCATCAAGGCGGGCAAAACCAAGCGCAATGCCTAATCTGCGGTCGGCAAACTGATCAATATAGGAAAGGCTGATGCGGTTGCCCGTGCCTTCTCCCGCGTCGAGGCCAACGCCAAGTTTCTGTTTACGAAAATTCGCTGCGACGGCTCGTTGCGCGAAATCAAGGGGGCGTACAACTCGTTGGTCAATCGTGCCAGACAAACCTTGGCCGATCAGCGCACTTTCAGATGACTTGTGAACTATAACGCTGCCGAACAACTCCGACGGATATTGGTCATATTCAAACGTCCGGCTATCGCCAGTTGAAGCTTGCTCGCGGCCATTCAACAGGCCGGTGGCGAAATCGCCGGGAGTGCCGCGAATGTTGATAGTTTGTGAACGGCCCTGGTTACGCTGAGCAGACACGCCGGGCAATCGCGCCAATGACTCCGCAATACTGGTGTCAGGTAGTTTGCCTATATCTTCTGCCGAGACGGCTTCGACAATTGAATCAGCATTCTTCTTTACCGAAATCGCATCTTCAATACCTTTGCGGATACCAGTAACAATGACTCCTTCAACTTGCTGCGTTTGCTGGCCGTGCACGCTGCCCGTTGCGAAAATCGCAAAAGCGCAAGCTGCTGCTATCGGGTTTAGTTTGAACGCAATCTGGCTCGTCGAAGACCCGTCTGCGAGCTTCTCGTTCGTGGTTTTCATCTTTCCCCTCCTTGGGAATTTCTGTTTTAGGTTTTTGTTTGCCGAGAACTTCGTTTACTTCTTTGAATTGGTAAACTTCTTTGTGCAAAACGTGGTAAGTATCCAAGATGGAGATTTACCTGTCAATAATTTGAAGCAGGTATATTTTCCGTACCGTAAGGGTTGAATTATCTCATTGATTTTAAAGATGGTCTTTTTGTGCGTATGCACAATATCTTTGGCATCGGAAATTCGATTTGCGACGCGAGTTTGAGCCTGCGTGTAACGAACTTAAGTTTTAATCATCGGAGACGTAACGAAGTTTGGGAATACACGAGGTTATTTCGAAGTGAATTCATTTGGCTGCCTGCCGACGTTGATGTCGTTGCTTATATGCGCGGAAAGGACGGGATGCGTTTTCGCACGGCGGCAAACCTTTTGGGCAAGACGGGCCGGTTCGGCGAAATGGCGATTCCCCCTTGGGGTTGGCGAATCGACCGCCTATGAATATCGAGCGCTGGCGCCCGCAGTTTCATTTCAGTCCGAAGAAGAACTGGATCAATGACCCGAATGGGTTGATCTGGTTCAAAGGCGAATACCATTTATTCTATCAATACAATCCATACGGTGATCAATGGGGACACATGAGCTGGGGGCACGCAGTGAGCGCCGATCTGTTGCATTGACAGGAACTGCCGGTAGCGATTCCTGAAGACGAGCGAGCGTCGATTTTATCCGGCAGTGTCGTCGTGGACGAGGGTAACAGCAGCGGTTTTGGCGATGGCAGGTCACCACCTTTGGTCGCGATCTATAGGTAAGGAAACACGCGTAGGCCCGGATCGCCGGCGCGGAACGGTTTTTGTCGATCGCAGCCGTTCGGGGTTCGCCCCGGACGACGCGCTGTTTGCCGGGCGGCGCGAAGCACCATGCGCGAACGTGAAGTCAGGGCATGCGGTAAGACTGCAGGTGCTGCTGGATTGGTCGGCGGCGGAATTATTTGTTGATGGCGGCGAAGCGGTCATTACCGATCAGATTTTCCCGCACGAGGATTCGCTGGACATTCGCCTGTATGCGAACGGCGGGAGGGCGCGCATCGAGGGGTTCCGTGCCCATGAGCTTGCATCGTGTCACGCGCAATAAAAAACGACCTCAAGGGTCGTTTTTATTTTGTTTTCGACATCACATGCGCTTCGAGCATATGAGTCTACTACGCAATAAGCCGCTGCGCGACGTATTGTGGCGGAGAGGGAGGGATTCGAACCCTCGGTACGGGGAAACCGTACGCCTGATTTCGAGTCAGGTACATTCAACCGCTCTGCCACCTCTCCATGAACGTCATTATATCTTGAACCCGAGGCTTTCCCAAGTTGCAGGAATTACGCTGCTTGAGAATTGCAGGTTTTTCTCCTAGACTGAACGCGGTTTTTTGCAATTTCACGGCAATTCTTAACGGAGAGGTCAATATGTTCTGGATATTGTTTCTGGCTTTGCTGTCGGTGGCGTTGTTTTACGGCGTCGCGACCTACAACGGACTGGTGGCGCTAAAACACAATGTCGCCAAAGCCTGGTCCAATATCGACGTGCTGCTGAAACAGCGCCACGACGAATTGCCCAAGCTGGTCGAGACCTGTAAGCAATACATGAAGTATGAACAGGACACCCTGGAAAAAGTCATGCTGGCGCGCAGCCAGGTGGCGAGCGCGCGCGAGGCGCAGGACTTGAATGCGTTGGGCAAGGCGGAATCCGGCATGCATGCCGGGCTGGGGAAGTTGTTCGCCGTCGCCGAGGCGTATCCCGAATTGAAGGCGAATGAGCAGTTTCTCCACTTGCAGGCCCGCATCACCGGGCTGGAAAACGCGATCGCCGACAGGCGCGAGTTTTATAATGAAAGTGTGAATATCAATAATGTCCGCATTGAGCAATTCCCGAGCAGCATTTTCGCGGGAATATTCAACTTCAAGCCGTTCGATTTGTTCAAGGTTAGCGAAGCCGATACGGCTGACGTGGACATGAAAAAAGCATTCGGCTAATTCTGCCGGATGTTCGCGAGCATCAAGTCCGGCTTTGCCAACGGCCTGGTTTTTACCTTTCAGGTGGGGTTGATTTTCTTCGCCCTGAAAACAGGCGGGCGGTCGACCTGGCTGGCTGTGGGGATTCTGCTTGCGATTTTGAGCTTTGCCGCCTGGTTCGCTAACCATCACCGCCGCCGCGCCATAACCGACATCCCGTTATCCAAAGTATCTTCCGCAGCGCAGGGATATGTGGCATTGCAAGGAGTAGCCGAAGCGCATGACGGAATGCTGATCCAGAACGCCATGCAGGGATTGCCGTGTGTGTGGCGACGTTATAGAGTCGAGCGGGTGGAAGGCAAGAAAATCGAACTCGTCGATAGCGGCGTAAGCGAATCGACTTTTCTATTGCGCGACGAAAGCGGTACCTGCGTCATCGATCCGGACTATGCAGAAGTCATCACCACCTGCAAACACGTATATTGGGTGGGGGAATACCGCCATACTGAATATTATTTGCTGCCTAAAGACACGCTTTACGTGCTGGGCGAATTTATTACCCAGGCAGATCCGCTGGTGGTTACCAGCGCCAATCAGGCGGTAGGCGATTTGCTCGCCGAATGGAAGTTTGATAAAGCGTTGCTGCTGAGCCGGTTCGACAAAAACAGGGACGGCGAGATTGATATTCACGAGTGGGAATTGGCGCGGCAGGAAGCCAAGCGCGTCGTTGAGCAAAACATGAACCAGACGCGGACTAACAGCGGCCTCAACATTGTGCGCAAGCCTTCGTCAAACAGGCTGTACCTGTTGTCAAATCTATTGCCGGAGCAACTTGCGTCGCGTTATTTTTACTGGGGCTGGTTTCATCTGATGGTTTTTTTCCTCGGCTTGGTGATATTTATTGTCAGTCAACTTCGCTGAGCAGGCACAGCGGAAGCGGACGTGCGCGATGCAGCCTTGCCGAATCGACTGCCTGGATTTTCAACGGGTGTGAAAAGCAGATCCTTCGCGAGGCTCAGGATGACAAATTCGCGAGGCTCAGGACGACAAATTCGCGAGGCTCAGGACGACAAGTTCGCGAGGCTCAGGATGACAAACACTATTCGTATGTTGTCATTCTGAACGAAGTGAAGAATCTGCGTATTGTCATTCTGAACCAAGTGAAGAATCTGCTGCTGCTTTTGCGCCGGATGAAGCGCTAGCCATTCGCGAATTCGCAGGAGCGACGCGAGGGTCAGGCTTTGCTGCGCGATTCCAGTTCATCCCAACGCGCCAGAATTCTCTCCAGTTCCCGTTCAATCTGAATCAGGCGCATCGCCGATTCCTTCGCGGCATCCGGTTTGTCGCTGAAAATCTTCCCGTCGCTCAGTTGGACTTGGATCGCGCTTTGCTCTTTCT
>JBAVXA010000253.1:0-24955 GCA_049698095.1 Burkholderiales bacterium | reverse complement strand
CGGTGGTGGCGGTGGTGGCGGTGGTGGCGGCGGTGGTGGCGGCGGTGGCGGTGGCGGCCGCCGGTAACGGCAGTAGCGGTGGTCGTGACTGGATTTCGGGAGACGGTTTTGCCGCGGTAATTGGTCGCCGCTTCGATCAATTATGCATTATTTCCAGCGGAGGTTACGCTGGCCGGTGTTGTCATCGCAAAAGCGTTTGATCTGTACGATGCTGCCGCTTCAACGGGGGGGCTCAAAGACGTAAGCGCCCAGGGAGCCACAAATTTTCTATAGTGATAAATTCTTGAGCCGAATAGTTGTAGAAAAAATAACTTTAATCGATAGACAAATAAAATGCCTGTATTCACACCCAATCTGATTGCAAATGCGGTGATTGCCATTCTCGGCATTTTTCTGTTGCTCTGCGCTAAATCAGATCTTGTTTCGCGGCGCATTCCCAACCAACTGGTATTCATTGGTGCAGGTGTGGGCGTGCTGTTGAATTCCGCGCTACCGGAAGGATTCGGTTTCATGAGCGCCCTTCCCGGTGCATTGGGTTTCTGGCATGCGCTGGCGGGCCTCGCACTCGGCCTGGTGTTGTTATTGCCACTATATATGTTACGCGCCATGGGCGCGGGCGATGTGAAACTGATGGCCATGGTCGGCGCGTTCATCGGGCCCAACGCGATAGTTAACACCGTGCTGATCACTTTTATTGCGGGGGGGATCCTCGCCTTGTTTGTAGGATTGAAAAATAATGTACTTCGTCAGATGTTCGTTAACCTGCGTGAAATGCTGCTGGGCGCTTATTTCAAACTGACGATGAACGAGACGCCCACCGTCGATGCGCCGGCGCGGACAGCGGCCAGGATGCCGTATGCCCTTGCCATCGCAACCGGAACATTTGCCTATGTTGTGTTGGTCAGGCTTGGCCACATGCCGCTGATAAATGTGATGTAACGGCTAAATCAGGATTTGAGGACGAATCTGGAAAGCTATATAGAGCGGTTGAAACGCCAAACTTAAATTTTAGAACGACAATTAAAATAAACAAGGATCATCATGTTAGCCCCGGGGATGATGGAAGCAGCAGCAAAAGCAGGTAACCAGCAGATGGCTGGAAACTATCTGCCAGTGCCACCGCGCTCGGTCGAAGAATCCGGATTGCCGTTTTTATTTCTGGTCGAACTCCTGACCAAAATATTGTTCCGCCAGGGCCAGTTTCACCTCGCTGATCTCTGCCAGCACATCAAACTTCCAGTTTCGATTGTCGAGCATGTGCTCGATTTCATGCGTACGGAAAAATTGTGCGAAATGGCGCGGGGCATGGGCGCCGGTAGCCAGCCCGAATTCGCGCTGTCAGAAACCGGCCGCGAGCGTGCCGCCGATTTTATGCGCAAAAGCCAATATGCCGGCGTCGCCCCTGTCAGCCTCAAAGCGTACTCAGAACAAGTGCAACGCCAAACCATTTCCGACATGCGCATTACGCGCGAGGGAATGCAGCGCGCGTTTGCCAATGTCGTCGTCGATACAGGGATTCTCGACCAACTCGGCGCGGCGATGAACTCGCGCCGCGCGATCTATTTATACGGCCAGGCCGGAACAGGCAAAACTTTTATTGCCGAGAAACTGGTACGCCTGCTCAGTGGCACGATCGCGATTCCAGATGCGGTATTGGTGGACAACGAGGTTATGCAGGTATTCGACCCATTGGTACACCATGTTCTTGGCGAAATTACCCCGTTATCAGGCCGGCTGGACCGCAAAGTGCTGGTCGATCCGCGCTGGCGTATCTGCCGCCGACCGGTAGTGATTACCGGCGGCGAACTGACGCTCTCCATGCTCGACCTGGATTTCGACGACAGCGTGCGCTTTTACCAGGCACCACCCCACATCAAGGCCAACAATGGCATTTTCATCATCGATGACCTAGGCCGCCAATTAGTATCACCACAGGAATTGATGAATCGTTGGATTGTGCCCATGGAACGCCATGTGGATTTCCTGTCGCTTCATACGGGCTACAAATTCCCCGTACCGTTCGATGTCACCGTGATTTTTTCATCCAATCGGACGCCGGGTGAACTGGCTGATGAAGCGTTCCTGCGCCGGCTGGGTTACAAAGTGCGGATCAATGCGCTGACCAGGGACCAATACCGGGAAGTATTCGTACAAGTTTGTTCTGAACTTGAAATTCCGTTTTCAGAAAAATCCTTTGAAAGGCTGCTGATCGAATGCCATGAAAAACAAGGCCGACCGTTGTTGGCCTGTTATCCGCGTGACATCCTTTCCCAACTAAAGGAGTACGCCATTTACGAAAACCGATCTGCGGAAATGAACGATGAACTGCTTGATTGGGCATGCAAAAATTATTTTACAAATCCAATATAACTAATTGTTTATAAACATATTTAATATAAAACGGGGACGCCATGAATAACACCAGATCAATCGTCATGTTAGCCCTAGCAGTACTCGCCGGGTTATTTGCCGTTGTGTTCGCGTCGCAATGGATCACCCGCCAAGCCGCGATGAATACCAACAAAATAGCCGTTGCCACACTCGACTTACAGCTAGGACAAAAAGTGGTTCCCGATGCGATCAGGCTGGTTGACTGGCCCGTTGACAGCGTACCCAAAGGCAGCTTTGTTGACGCCAAGGCGTTGGAGAATCGATTCACCAAAACCAGTATCCAGCGCGGTGAGCCAATACTTGAATCGAAACTCGCGCCTTCCGGCGCAAGTGGTGGCCTGACAGCGGTTGTAGCAGAAGGTAAACGCGCCATGACGGTACGAGTAAACGACGTAGTGGGCGTGGCTGGCTTCGCCCTTCCCGGCACCTATGTCGATATCATCGTCAACACCCAGGGCGAGAACACCAATAAGTCCTCGCAAGAAAAGGACCAGAGCATTTCCAAAATTGTGCTTGAGCGAATTCTGGTGTTGGCCGCAGCACAAGAAGCTAGCCGGGACGAAACCAAACCCAAGGTCGTCAGCGCCGTTACGCTGGAAGTGACGCCGGCGCAGGCGGAAATGCTCGATCTGGCGCGAAGCGTAGGTACGCTGTCACTGGTGTTGCGCAACCAGACTGAAATGCAATCCGCGCAAACCGAAGGCGCCACCAAAAAAACCATGCTCAACATAGTTGAAGAACCAGTGGCGCTGCCTGTGGTTAAGCCGGTGGTGGTAAAAGCGAGGCCTACGGTGATTATTAAGAGGCAGATTGTGAATGAGCCCGTAATTCAGTACGTGGCTGCTGCGCCTGCGGCAGTAGCGCCGCCCGTGCGCAGGGAGGCTTGCGTCGAAGTCATCCGTGGCGTGACGAAGGTTACCGAATGTTTTTGATTCCGAAACAATATAACCACACTAATGGGGAAATCATGAATAACAATTCATTCCTGGGCATCAACACTCCTCGAGGCTCTGACACCACCTCAGTTTTTCAACGACTTGACGGGGATTTTTTGGGCCAGACCCTGCAATTAACCGGCTCTGGCTTTAAGGGTCGTCAGGCCGAATGTTCGTTGATGAAATTCAAACACCGCTTCTCCATGGCTGCCGTGGTATTCATCTACGGGCTGATCAGCAGCACCGGCGCAATGGCCCAATCTGCCCTTTCGTCTTCGCCTTGCGAAAAAGTATCCATGGGCTCGTTGGTAAATGTCGCTGTAGGCAAGTCAACGATCATCAAACTCAATGCGCCTGTCAACCGAATCCTGGTCGGCAACCCAGACCAATCGAGGGTGGGCAAGCCAATAGAACTGGATGCCGCAGACGACAAACGCAGGACAGCCGGTGTCACGCGTGACGATGGCCGCCCCGGTGTGGGCGATATCGATGTGTTGTTGCTCAGCCGGACCGAAATCTACATTCTCGGCAAAGGGATCGGCACCACCAACGTAATGTTGCGCGATGAATCCGGCGGATGCACCTTATTCGACGTGATTGTCGGCATCGATACCGCCGGCTTGCAGGCAGCCATCAAGCAATTGTTGCCTGGCGAATCTAACGTGACTGTGAACTCGGCCGCCGACTCTCTGGTGCTCACGGGCAATATGTCAGACGCAGTAGCTGTGGATAAAGCTATGGCGCTTGCCAATGCCTTCGTACGCAAATCCGGAGCGGGCCAGGGACAGCGCAGCGACCGCATAGTAAACATGCTGTCAGTATCGGCGCCGCAACAAGTCATGCTGGAAGTCAAGGTGGCTGAAATTTCGAAATCACTCCTCGATAAACTCGGAGTGAGCCTTTCGATGCGCCGTACCAACGGCAGTTGGACCTACAGCGGCCTGGCCAATCTCCTGACCGGCAGCGCGGGCGTTTTTGACGCGATCAAGAACGCGACCGGCGAATTCGTTACCATCGACGCGGAAAAAACGGACGGCCTGGTGAGAATCCTCGCTGAACCGACGGTGATGGCGATCAGCGGACAGGAAGGCAGCTTCCTCGCTGGCGGGAAAATTTTTATTCCCGTATCGTCCACAGCTGACAACGGATTTATTCGCACTGTGCTTGAAGAAAAAGAATTCGGCGTCGGCGTCAAGTTTACGCCGACAGTACTCGAAGGCGGCCGCATCAATCTCAAGGTGGCGCCGGAAGTATCCGAACTTAATCCGGAAGGAGTCGGCATTTCAGCGTTCGGGGGGACGGCCCGCGCAATATTGCCATCTATTAATACCCGACGCGCGGCCACTACCGTGCAATTGCACGACGGGCAGAGTTTCGCCATTGGCGGGCTGATCAAAAATAATATCACCCAAAATATCAGGGCGCTGCCGATACTGGGTGAAATTCCGATACTCGGCGCACTGTTCCGCAGCAGCAATTTCCAGACCGATAAAACTGAGTTGGTATTCGTCGTTACACCGCGCTTGGTTAAACCTTTGCCGCCGGATTACGTCTTGCCAACGGATAACTTTAACCCACCCAGCCGTACTGAATTTTTCCTCGGCGGCCGTATGGAAGGCATTTCTGCAGCGGCAAAGCCACTCACGTCCCAGCCCGCAATACCGGCGAAACCCAACACTGGATTCGACATAAAATAATGTTATAAATCAAATACTTAGGAGATTATCATGCGCGACCATACTATATATACGCTCACGGTTCTCAGTATTGCGTTTCTCGCCTGCGGATGTTCACTTTCGCCGCGCAACGACAGGAGTTTTGGCGATGCCGCCAGAATTGCCGCCGCCCAACAAACCATCAACCCCGATGCAGCAATCAAAAAGGCTGGCGTCGGCCCCACGATGGACGGCAGGGCTGCGGTGGAAACCATAGACCGCTACGAAAAATCTTTCCGCTCGCCACCGCCGCAATCCAATGTATTCACCATCGGTGTCGGCAGTAGCAGCAGCGGCGGCCAATAGCGATAGAAAATTACGCTTGGCTAAACCAGATCATGAACAAACCGCACATCCGCAACGTTTCTTCCAGACGCCAGCAGCGTGGGGTGGTGGGAATTGTCTTCGGCATCGTGGCGCTGTTTGTGCTGTTCGGCATGATGGGCTGGGCGCTCGATCTGGCGCAAACCTATGACCGCAAAACCGAATTGCAAAACGCCGCTGACTCGGCCGCATTGGCAGGCGCGAAGCAGTTAAACGGAACGTCAACCGGCATTACTGCCGCCGTTGCCAAGGCTCAAGCTATCGCAAGAGCGCACAAATTCAAATTCGATACGCCAGTCGAGTTGGCCGACGCAATGATTAGCTTCAGTAATTCAGCCGATACCCCGGATGCCGGTTGGCTTAACCAAGCCGGCGCCCAGTCTACTCCCGCCGGTTTATTGTTTATAAAAATTGATACCAGCGGCGACCCGGCTTATGGCCAGGTCAACACAATGTTCATGGCCGCCGCCAGCCCCGGTATTGCCACTACTAACACATACGGTCGCGCAGTGGCTGGGCGTGCCACTGTCAACCTTGCTCCCATCGCCATATGCGCCATTAGTCCGACTCAATATGGCTCATTGCCACACACCGGACTAGCACCTGAATTACTGGAATTCGGATTCCGCCGCGGTGTCGGTTACAACATCCTGGAACTCAACCCGCTGGGGGGATCAGCCCTTAAGTATCTGCTCAACGGCTACGATGTGCCGGGTGTCGGCAACGGTTGCAGTCCAAGCAACTCCAGTACATCTAACTCAAGGCCGCTGATGTGCACCGGCTCGGTATTGTTTACCGGCCCGATGCCCTCCCAGGTTTTTGGCAACACTGGAATGAGTGCTACTTTGGAGTCGGAATTAAATTCCCGTTTCAATTCTTTCGGAGGGGGCTCATCCTGCAACCCCACGACGGCACCGCCGGATTCAAATGTCAGGTCTTACGCCAGCGGCGGTGCATGTGCGGCAGGTAAGCCGTGTAATTGGATGACACCGGCACCAACGAACCAAACCGCAACACCTATCACCGTGACAGTAAGTGGCGTCACCAAGCGTGTCACCAAAGCTGATTTAGGCTTTAACCCGCCTATAACACCGGCTCCCGCGGGCGTGGCAATCTTAGCAGCGGACTATGGCGTGCTGTGGGCATACAATCGCGCAGTGCAATTTGCTGCAACCCCGCCTCCCGGCGGATATACCCCATATACCACGGCTAACTGGCCCCTGCTTTACCCCACTACTAGCGGCGTCACGCCTACTTCGCCAACGGGTTACCCCGCCGCGCCAGATACTCCTTACTCGCTAACCACCGGGCCGTATTTCCAAGCGCCTGCAGGAAACGTGGGCCTGCCTAACCGCCGCATTTTGAATATCGCGTTGGTCAACTGCGCCGCCGCCGCAGGCCCTGCTAGCTGCACGACGCTGCCGGTGCTGGGCGTGGGCAAGTTTTTTCAAACTGTTCCGGCCGATCTGCCGGGCGACATTCATGCCGAATTCGGCGGCCTGGTGCCGCCTGATACATTGGCAGGCGAAGTGAGATTGTTCAAATGAATATTCAATTTCTACGCCTCAAGTTTCAGCAGCGCAAATACCGCAGCCAGCGCGGAGCCGCGGCGGTGGAATTGGCCATCATTCTACCCCTGATCATGATGATGCTCGCGGGCATCACCGAATTCTCCCGCGCGTTCTGGTATTACAACGCGCTCGACAAAGCCACCCGCGACGCGGCGCGCTATCTCTCCGCGCTGCCCACTGCCGAAATGGCCACGACTTCAACCAGGACAAGCCGATTTGCCACAGCGAGAAACCTGGTGGCAGCCGCCGCATCAGATCCCGATTCCGGTGCTCAGGTGCGCCCCGCTATCACGCCGGCAAATGTGGAAGTGAGTTGCGAACCGACTAGTTGCATATCGCCAATATCTATCACGGTAAACATTGTCAATTTTCAGATGGAGTCGGCAATTCCTTTTGTGCTTTTGGATGTAGGCAGGTTTGGCTTATCGCCGATGCCTTCCACCACCATGCCGTTTATGAATTATTAAAATGCGAAATATGAACACCTGGAGAAAAAAATCGCTTCGCTCGCAACACGGCGCTGCCGTAGTGGAAACGGCACTGGTATTTTTATTTTTCTTCCTGCTCCTGTGCGGCATTATCGAATTCGGCCGCGCGTTTTTTGTCTGGAACACTGTGCAGGAAGTCACCCGCAACGCAGCGCGGTCAGCGACAGTGGCGGATTTTAACGATGCCGCCGCCTTGAGCCGGGTACGCCAGACAGCCATATTCCGCACCGATTCCGGCCCATTGATTGTCATGCCGGAAATTACCGACGCATCGATCCTCATTCGTTATCTGAACGCATCCCGGACTCAAGCATCACCTTCGCCCAGGTGTCAGGCAGAAAACATTCGCAACTGCATCACCGATCCAAATGCCAATAATTGCATACGCTTTGTCGAGGTGACCATCTGCGGTGCTGGCGGCAACAACGGAGCCTGCGGCAATATTTCTTATACACCGTGGCTTCCAATATTGGGCGGGGCCTTCGACGCGCTCACACCCAATATCACTATCCCAAAATCCAGAGTGGTCATGCCGGCGGAAACATTAGGCTATACCCCGGGATTGCCGGATTGCTGAAAATGAAAATTTACAACCCATCGTTCCTTGTACGGCCGTTGGCCCGAACCATTTTTCAAAGGTGATCAGCATGAGTAACTTACGCATTGCAGTGGCATCCACGAATAAAAAACAACTGGACGAGATCGTGCGTTTGCTGCAACCGGCCGGCGCGGTAGTCGTACCCATCGAAAGCAAGCTCGACCAGCTCGGCACCTTCGTTAACCAGGCCGTGCCGGATGTGCTGATCGTCGATAGCGCCTGCGAGGGGCGTAATGACGTGGAACCTCTGGAGCGCCTCGGCAGGCTCTACCCCAAAATGGCGTTTATCGTATTGTGCAACCAACAGTCGCCGGATTTTCTCATCCAGGCGATGCGCGCAGGCGTGCGTGAGGTACTTCCGTCACCCGTTAACGCTGAGGCGTTGATGGCGTCTATCGGCCGGGTGCAGGAGAAATTAAATTTGCAGACGCGGCGCGATGGCAAGGTATTGGCGTTCATTTCCTGCAAGGGCGGCAGCGGGGCTACGTTTCTGGCCGCAAATCTCGGATATGCCCTTGCCTCCCTGGAAAATAAAAAAGTCATCCTGATCGACCTTAACCTGCAATTTGGCGATGCGTCTTTGTTTGTATCCGAGCAAAAGCCGATCACCAATCTGGCTGATATCGCGCATGATATCCGCCGGCTTGATGCGTCGCTTTTGGCAAGTAGCCTGGTAAATGTGACGCGCAACTATGGCGTATTGGCCTCGCCCGAAGACCCGGCGCAAGGAATGGAAGTCAAACCGGAACATATTGAATCGCTGATTAACCTTGCGCGCAGTCACTACGATTTTGTGATTCTCGATGCCGGACGCAGCATAGATGCGGTCACCATCAAAGCGCTTGACCTGGCCGACATGATTTTCCCGGTATTACAACTCACGTTGCCATTCATCCGCGACGGTAAGCGGCTGGTCAGTATTTTCCGTTCCCTTGGTTACAGTCAGGAAAAAATAAACCTCGTCGTAAACCGCCATGATAAAAAAAACGACCTCAGCCTGGATGATCTCGAGCATGCAATGGGAATGAAAGCATTCCGCACCATTCCCAATCAATACGATGTCGCGGCAACATCGGTGAATCAAGGGGTCCCCATCGGAAAACTTGCGAAAAATAGCAATATAAGCAAAGCACTGAATGAGCTTGGACATTTTCTTGCCCAAGAGCCGGATAAAATCACGGCCGGCTGGCTCGCGCGCATGTTCAAGCGCGCATAAACCCGAATTATCAGTTCGTATAAATCAGGAGCCATACCATGTCATTACGCTACCGCTTTGAAACCACTGAAAACACACTGCCACCAATGGGTGTAATTGATGGAAAAATCTATGGTGTGGATAGCCGCGCCTACCAGGACTTAAAAACCCGGATCCATCTGACGATGCTTGACCGCATCAACCTGGAGGCGATGGAAAACCTTCCGCAACAACGCCTCAATGATGAATTGAAAACCCTGGTGGAGCGTTTGCTTGAAGAAGAAGAGGCGGTCGTAAACGATTTGGAGCGCCGCAGCCTGGTGCGCGACATCCAGAATGAAATGCTCGGCCTCGGCCCACTGGAACAACTGCTAGCCGACCCAACCGTGTCGGATATTCTGGTCAACTCCCACAGCAAAGTATATGTAGAGCGGCGCGGAAAACTGTTCGAGACCGACGTCAGCTTTAATGACAATGCACACCTAATGAAAATCATCGACAAGATCGTGTCCCGCGTGGGTCGCCGTATCGATGAATCCAGCCCCATGGTCGATGCCCGCCTGCCTGACGGCTCGCGGGTAAACGTGATCATTCCGCCACTTGCGATCGACGGCCCCATCATGTCGATCCGGCGTTTCGCGTCCACGCCGCTCACGATGGCCGACATCCTGCAATTCAAGAGCCTGACCGCCGAATCGGCCCAGGTGTTGGAAGGCCTGGCAAAATCCAAGGTGAACATCCTCATTTCCGGCGGCACGGGGGGAGGCAAGACGACGCTGCTGAATATTTTATCCGGCTTCATCGCTGCCGACGAACGCATAGTCACCATTGAAGACGCGGCGGAATTACAACTGCAGCAGCCCCATGTGATCCGCCTCGAAACCCGTCCACCCAATATCGAGGACAAGGGCGAAGTAACGCAGCGTGCACTGGTGCGCAATGCGCTGCGTATGAGGCCTGACCGCATTATCCTCGGCGAGGTTCGCGGCGCAGAGGCATTCGACATGCTTCAGGCGATGAACACCGGCCACGAAGGCTCCATGGCAACCATCCACGCCAACACGCCGCGCGATGCCATGCATCGCCTGGAAAATATGATAGGCATGGCAAACGTCAATATGCCGGTGCGCGCCATGCGCAGCCAGATTGCGTCGGCAATTACCGTGGTATTGCAGATTGCACGTCTCACGGACGGCAAACGGAAAATCGTAAGCATGCAGGAAATTACCGGAATGGAAGGCGACATGATTACCATGCAGGAAATTTTCACTTTCAAGCAAACCGGCTTGGGCGACAAAGGCGCAGTACTTGGCCATTTCTGTGCCACCGGCGTGCGCCCGCGCTTTGCTGAAAAGTTACGCATTCATGGCATCACGCTGCCGGAAAGCCTGTTCGATCCGGGCAAATTATATGAATAGGGATTGACATGGACACACTCATCCTGCTTTTTTCTGTCGCTGTGTTTATAGCCATCGTGCTGCTGCTCGAAGGCGTTTATCATTCCTGGAACTCGACCAAAGGGCCGGAAGTAAAACGGCTGGAGCGGCGCCTGCGGACGATGTCTGCTGGCACCAGGAACGGACAACATGAAGTGTCCATCCTGAAGCAGCGCCTGCTGGCCGAAAGCCCTGCAATGCAGCGCTTACTCTTGCAACTACCGCGGGTTCACGCTCTCGACAGGCTGTTGGAGCAATCGGGGCTGTCAATCAGCGTGGCAAAATTTCTGCTATATACATTCGGCGGATGCGTTATGGGTTATTTGTTCGGTTCGTTCTGGCGCTTACCTTTTGCCGCAGCATTGGTTTTGGGATTGTTTTTCGGTATCGTGCCTTTGATTTATGTCCTCAACAAAAAACGCCAGCGGTTGGCCCGCATTGAAAACCAGCTGTCCGATGCGCTGGACCTGATTGGACGGGCAATGCGCGCTGGCAATGCGTTTCCGGCCGCACTCAAAATGGTGGGAGACGAAATGTCGGATCCTATCTCCGGAGAATTCCGCATTACCTGCGACGAAGTGAATTATGGCGTCGCTATGCCGGACGCGCTGATGCATCTATCCACACGCGTTCCCAGCACCGACTTGCGTTACTTTGTCATCGCCGTTTTGATCCAACGCGAAACTGGAGGCAATCTGGCCGAGATCCTGGATAACATCAGCCACATAGTACGCGACCGTATCAAACTGTTGGGACAAGTGCGGGTGCTTTCCGCTGAGGGGCGCTTGTCAGCCTGGATATTGGCGCTGCTGCCGTTTTGTTTGTCCGCCGTGATCTACTTGCTGAACCCCACTTTTTTTAGCGTGTTGTGGAAAGACCCGTTGGGTCTAAAACTGATAATCGCAGCCCTGATTATGATGGTATTAGGTGGAATTTGGATGCGCAAGATAATTCACATCCATGTGTAAAGAAATTAATCCAGCAGGATACCGCCATGAATATTGAACAACTGATTTATTTTACATTGATTTTTCTTGCGGTGTTTGGCGTCGCGTTGGCAGCATTGTATTTTTTCATGCCCAGCCCTGTACGCGGGCGGCTTGAAGGCATAGGCGCGGGCATCAATGTCGCCTTTCCAGATAAAAAAGCTGCGAAATGGGTTGCTCGGATGACAAAACTGACCGGGCCATTGGCAAAGCTTTCCATACCCGAAGAAGGCTGGGAAAAATCACCATTGCGTACACGCTTCATGAATGCGGGCTTCCGTGAAAATTCGGTACCGATATTTTTTTTCGGCGGCAAAACTTTACTCGCGTTGTTAATGCCGATCGTTGCTTATTCCTTTGTCACCTTATCCGGGCGGCAACTTCAAATCACCGGCATGCTATTTTTGTTACTGCTTGCCGCTGCAATCGGTTATTACCTGCCAAATATGGTACTGAATAAACTGGTCGCCAAGCGCAAGCTCGAGATTTTCGAAAATTTTCCGGATGCGCTTGACTTAATGACCGTCTGCGTCGAGGCCGGCCTTGCCATGGATGCCGCGCTGGCAAGAGTCGCAGTTGAAATAGGCTTGAAAAGCCCGGCTCTGGCAGAGGAACTCCACTTGGTGACACTGGAATTGCGCGCAGGCAATACTAAAGAGAAAGCATTGAGAAATCTTGCCTTGCGCACCGGCGTGGAGGATGTCGATTCATTAGTCGCGATGCTGGTGCAGGCGGATAAATTCGGTACCAGTGTTGCCAGTTCGCTACGCGTGTATTCGGATACTTTGCGCACCAAACGACGCCAACGGGCCGAAGAGACGGCGGCCAAAATATCTACTAACCTGTTATTTCCATTGATATTTTTTATATTTCCAGCATTGCTATTGGTATTACTCGGGCCAGCATTTATCCAGATAACACGCACGCTATTACCTGCTATGGCAGGCCATTAATCACTGAAGGAGGAAATATCATGAATAAATTTCTTATTGCTTTACCGGTTCTTTGCAGCATTCCAGCTCTCTATAGCTGCGTCGCGCCGCATCCTGCAACGGAAATTTGGGGAGTTAAACCGATTTTCAATGTCCAGCACGCCGGAGGCAACGCGCGGGATTACTATCAACTCGGCCGGCAGTTTCAGGGACAGAACCGGCTGGACCAGGCAATCGAGGCGTATCAAAAATCCTTGATGCTGGATTCCAGCCATCTCGAAGCGCATAACGCACTCGGCGCGATTTATTCCATGCAGGGCAAATATGAGCAGGCGATTGTCGAATTCAACTCGGTGATCGAACGCGCACCGCAAGCTGCGCATTTGTTCAACAACCTGGGCTACACCTATTTCCTGCAGCAGAAATATCCTGAAGCAATCGAGACGCTTGAAAAAGCGTTGGCCCTCGATCCGCGCCACGAGCGTTCGCTGAACAATCTCGCGCAGGCCTACACGCAAAACGGTAATAACGAAAAAGCCGCAGAAATACTGGCGCGTGTGGATGCATTAAATGGCAAACCGTCTGCGCCGATAATGGCCTCTGCGCAGCCGCCTTCAAGCCCCACTGTAAACCCGGCTCCAGATTTTTCTGCCGCTACTTCGGTTATCTCGCCGCCTTCGCTCCGGGACGTATCGATTGATCCGGTGAAAACGGCTGTTCAGGTGTTGCCAGTCCCCTCCCAAAACCTGGAAAAAATTTCCGCTATCACGCAAGCTCCGCTCTTGTTGAATACACCCATCCAAGCGACATCAGCAACGCCTCTTGCATTAGTTGTCGCGCCGACTCCGATGCAAAACCTGGAGAAACTTCCGCCGGCCGAACGCGCTGCACTGGTCACAGTCGCTCCAGGTATCGTGATGGGCCAGCTTTCTGCCGCAGCCGCTGAAGCCGTCACCTCTCCACCGTCAGGCGGTACGCCGGTGGTGGAGGTGAAGCCCCGGGCAATAGCTGAAAAAACGCAACAATTCATCGCCATTGCGCCGGAAAAAATGGTTGGTTACAACGTAGCGGCTGAACTGCAAACCGAGCAGAAATCTTTGCAAATTGAGCGAATTCAGACTGCTCGCGCCGCATTGAATAACGCCGTTGCGAAGCCCGTTAAACCTGAGTCAGAGCCATCAGCAACGCAAACCAAAACAAAAACGAAAGCAGCTCTGCCTGAAAACAAAACTTCATTCGAAAAAATTACTGATGCCGCCCTGAAGGAACTTGGTCCCAATTCCGTCAAACTCAAGGCAGCCCAAGACATGGTAGCTGGAATTTTCCGTGGTTTTGAAACTGCGTTCAACGATCTCGTTAATGGCAAACCGTTTCGTTTGGAAATCGCCAACGGTAACGGCGTATCCGGTCTCGCCAAAAAAGTCAGTGACTTGCTCGTCAGCAATGGTGTACCGGCTGCGAAAATCACCAATCATAAAAACTACCAGCAACGCCAGACCATCATCCAGTACCGCAATGGTTACCAGGCCCAGGCCGCAACACTCAGCAAGGGAATGCGCAATAAGCCGCAACTGGTCCAGACTGCGAAATTGCCGGTAAAAACTGACGTAAGGTTGGTACTCGGCCGCGACGTTAAAACACAGACCGCCTTGTTCGAAATAGGGCCTGCCAACATGATGCTCGCCAGCGGCAAAGATCAGTCAGGCAAAATCGAATAAACCGCTTAACGAAGCTGTAGAAATGTGATGGATAAAATTGAGGGGGAAATGTATGAATAAGACCACGAACCGAGCCAGGCTATTTTTTTCTGTAGCGACTGCTGTCATCATTATGCTTACAGCAGGTTGCGGTGGTGGAAGTGACAGCAATGGATGCGTAAATACCGATCCGACGCGAAATCCAAATCTCCCCGGTTGCGGTGGTACGAACCCGACACCTTCACCATCATCCTCAGGGAGTATTTCGCTTACATTGAAAGATACTTCTGGAGTTGTCACAAACACCGTGGCGCCTGATGCCCCGGGAACGCTCGAAGCACTGGTGAAAGACAAAAACGGAAATCGAGTTTCCGGCGTAGCAGTTAGTTTTACCACGACCGACACTACTGGCGGCTTCGCCCCGGCAAGCGGATCGGCCCTAACCAATAGTGCGGGCGTTGCGAGCATTACTCTTCGTGCAGGCGAATCTGCCGGAGGGTTTACTGCCAGTGCTGATGCCGCTACAACCGGGGCCGCGTCTAACGATGTCGGTTATAGTGTGGTGTTCCCTACACTATCCTTGAGTACGCTGACAATCAACCCGACGACTCTATCTGCGGGTGGCAACGCAAGCGTAAGCATCGCTGTGCTCAATGGCTCCGTTCCCTACACCGCTTCAATACCTGTTACATTCACATCCGCGTGCCAAGCTCAGGGTAAAGCAAACCTAAGTTCACCTGTTGCCACTCAAAACGGAATAGCGACAAGCAGCTATACCGATAAAGGTTGTGGCGTAGCGGATACCATTACAGCGTCTGTTACCTTGGCTGGCGCAACCTCGACCAAAACCGGTTCGATAAGCGTATTGCCTGCCACTGTTGGCTCGATTAGTTTCGTTAAAGCCGACCCTTTCAATATCGCACTTAAGGGCACCGGTGGGCCGGGTCGCCTGGAAAATTCGACAGTCACGTTCAAAGTGCTCGACAGCAACGGCAACCCCATTGTGCGGCAAGTAAATTTCTTGCTCGACACCACAGTCGGCGGCCTCGTCGTTGATCCGGCATCTGCCACTTCCGCGGCGGATGGCACCGTGTCAACGGTTGTCAAAGCCGGGACTATTAATTCTCCCGTTAGAGTTATCGCAACAGTCGCCAGTACAACGCCTGCAATTACAACTTTGTCGGATGAACTGGTGGTTTCAAGCGGTGTAGTCGATCAGGCGCACTTCTCGCTTTCAACTGGTATATACAATATTGAAGGTTGGGCCCACGACGGCGTATGCACATCTGTCACCGCACATCTTTCCGATCATTTCGGTAACCCGGTCCCGGATGGGACCGCTGTAAGTTTCACCGCGGAAGGTGGGCAGATTGGATCCTCGTGCTTGACTGGGCGCGAAAATATCGCCTGTGGCACATCGCCGGAAAAAAACTCCCGTGGATCATGCACAGTAGGATTCAAATCTGCCAACCCTAGACCGGGCAATGGGACTCCGCTGAATAATTCAAATGGCCGTGTAACCGTCATGGCCTACTCGCTTGGCGAAGAAAGCTTCCTAGACAATCCAACTATTGTGAATGGCATCAATTTGTTTGACCCGGGCGAAACGTTCCAGGATTTACGAGAGCCGTTCCGCTATGACCGCGCCATCACGGACGCTGATGCCAATGGGGTCAACTACGGCGGAATCAGCGCTGTTGTCCCCGGGACAAATGAGGCTTATATCGACACCGACGGCAATGGAGTATGGAGCCCATCAGACGGATTTTACAATGGTGTATTGCAATCTGCCCCGAATGGAAAGGTCAAAACCGTCCATGTACGTCAATCCCTGGTACAGATTTTTTCGGGAAGCGACGCATTAATTTCAGGCATTCCAAGCGTCATTAACATTCCTCCATGCAGCGAAACGGTCAAATTTACGCCATCAAGCGTAAATTTCGGTTTTCAGGTTTTCGACTTAAATCACAACATCATGCCGGCTGGGACGACCATCACTATCAGCACAAGAAACGGCACGCTGGGCAGCGATACCAGTTTCACGGTGCCGAATACCAATAGTCCTGTCCTGATTATTTATCCTGTCATCATAGGTAGCGACGCCAGCCAGTCGGCCAATGCCGCAGGATCTGCCACGCCTTTTACATGCAGCAACACAGTAAGCAGTGGACTACTTACTATCAGTATTACGACACCCTTAGGAGTAAATACGACATTCAACATTCCCGTAACCGACTGAGATGCAGCAGGGGTTGCCTGCGATCTTTGGTCTAAATTTTACAGAACAGCCGATTCCCTATTGGACGGATAAATTTTCAGCAACCGCTCTAGTGTTGGCAACAAATCCAGCCCGGTGTCAGCTTTCAGGCTCCGGGCTTTAGTTTTCAGTTCTTCATCTGTGACCTGGTTTAATTCACTTTCTGATGCAAACGTAATCAAGTTACCCTTATCCTCAGAAGGAAACGAGATGACATTGCCGTCGAAAGTGTCGTGCAGTCGCGCCAGTGCCGCTTTGTGAATTTTACTGCCGCCTAATAAATTGACGACGAGCATGCCTTTATCAGCGAGGCGCGCGCGGCAGGATTCGTAGAACGGCATTGAGTCCAGCTGTCCTGGTTTGGCATCGGCGTCGAAGCCGTCTATCATGATGAGGTCGAACCTGCGACCTTTGCGGCTGACGTATTCCACGCCGTCGGCAATCTCGATCCTGATTCGCCGCGGATCTTCGGGCAATTTGAAAAAATGCCGCGCGACCGGAACGACTTCAGGGTTGATTTCGATGACGGTAATTTTCGTTTGCGGCAGGTAGTGGTAAAAGAATTTCAGTAACGACCCGGCGCCTAAACCAATCAGCAGAACCTGTTTCGGCCAGGCTTCATCGTTGCGCAATAATAAACACGCCATCATTTCGCGCGTGTAAGCAAGCTCTAACGCGTTGGGCCTGCGGATGCGCATCGCGCCTTGTATCCAGTCCGAACCGAAATGCAAATAGCGCACGCCTGCTTCTTCGCTGGTCTCGATACTGCCAAAATCGTTATGCATAAATATTTAATATAATCAATTAGTTATACTTATTCACTGAATGCACGATGCGGCATAATTATCGCGCAAGTTCTGCTATGGCTTCTTCAATTCGAAAATATATTTTTCCCGGCGCGAGCTGTTGCGCAAAATCGGCATGCTGCAATTTGTCCATCACCGGCCCTTTCACTTCGGCCAGATGAAAGCCGACGCCAGCGACACGTAAATCATGGGCGACGCTTTCCAGCATTTCCAGTGCCGTGCTGTCGATGTGGTTGATGGCAGTGCAAAGCAGGATGACATTGCGGGTCGGCTTTTGCGCCGCCCGAGCCAACTGGTCGCGCACGATGGCAGCGTTGGCAAAGCTGAGACTTTCATCGACGCGGAAAATCCGTACGCCCGGCCAGGTTTCAACTTGGTGTCGTTTGATATTGCGGAAATGTTGCGTGCCTTTTACGCGGCCGACTTCTGCCATGTGCGGGTGGGCGGCGCGCCAGAAAAAGAGCAACATCGATGCGGCGACCCCGGCGAGCAAACCTGCTTCGATTCCCAATACCAGCACCATGGCCGCCGTCATGATGAACACCATGGCATCGCCCATGTCGATACGAGCAAGCGCTTTGAGCGTGGCAACATTAATCAGCGGAAGTACCGCGACCATGATGATGGCGGCCAGCGCTGTTTTGGGAATATGCGCGAACCACTTGGCGAACAATAGCAGCGCGAGCGCCGCAGTGGCTGCCGTCACCATGGACGCAATTTGCGTTCGCGCACCCGACGTGTAGTTCACCATGGTTCGGCTCAAGCCTCCGGCCACGGGCATGGCGCCGAAAAAACCGGCGGCTGCGTTCGCCACGCCCAAGGCGATGAATTCACGGTCGGGGTTAATGGTTTCCCTGGCGCGGCTGGCCAAAGACTGCGCGATGGCGATGCCTTCTACGTAGCCGATCAGCGCGATCATGAACGCAGCTGGCAACAATGCCAACCCATCGCGGCTATGCAGCGGCGCCAGACTGAATACCGGCAGACCGGCGGGAATGTCGCCTACGCGGGCGACTGCGTAGGTTGATTCAAATCCGTTCGCCGCCAACGTGCATGCTGCGAGCAAAGCCAGCGGGGCGGATTTTACCAAAGCGTTTTGCCAAACGGCGGGCCAGGCTGCTTTTTTCAGCAGGCGGGCAAAAGGGTTTGCCGCGATGAGCAAAAGCGCAATCATCGCCAGGCCCAAAGCGAGGGTAACAGGTTGCCACTGGCCCAGCCCCGAGAGGATTTCGCGGTAACTCTGCCAGCCGTGAATTTCCTTCGGGCCCTTGAATCCAGCGAGTTGCGGCACCTGGCTGAATAGAATTAACACGGCCGCGCCGGTGGTAAACCCGGACAGGACCGGATGGCTCACCATATTCACCAGCCAGCCGGCTTTTAACAAAGCGAGCAGCGCAAAAATCAACGCGCATTCGAGCGCGAGTAACGCCGCGTTTTGCGTAACGTCTGCACCGATCTGATTATTGGCGAGCGCCGCAGCGACCATGATTGCCGCCACCGACACCGGACCAACCGACAAACTACGGCTGGTACCAAATAGCGCATAGGCGGCAGGACCCACCACGCTGGCATACAAACCCATCTGCGGCGGCAGTCCGGCCAGCAGCGCAAACGCCACGCCTTGCGGAATAATGAGCAATGCAGTGATCACGCCGGCAATGACATCTGCCGCTAACCAGGTCTTTACATACGGCTTGAAATCGCCCACGGTAGGGAATAAATATTTCAATATAATCAATTTAATATGTAATTATTGGGTCAGGCGTATCGAGTCAGGATAGCTGAAATATTTTCGATCTTTTTTTGCAAGCCCGGCGTTACACCCGCCTGGCCTGCAAGCTGGTGATCGAGGGCACAAGCCACCATGACATGAAAAGTCTTGTCCAATGCACGACGCGCCGCGGCGAGTTGCTGCGCGATTGCTTCGCAATCTTCTTCCGTTTCAATCAATTGTTGTATGCCGCGCAACTGACCCTCGATGCGTTTCAGGCGCAGCACTAACGAACGCTTGTCTTCGTGGCTGTGTAGTTTTTGCATAAATCACCTCAAATGGATTCAACTTTTCCGGGATAATGCAGTCACATGATTGACTTCAACCTGATTTTATTTTGATACCCCACCCGGTATGCTATATTATATAGGCTGCCCATGCAATTTCGCATCAGCTTTAGTAAACTGCATCGACCATAAGGGACGGTAAAAATGGAAAATTTCACCCCCATCAGCGCCCTCATCGGCGGCAGCCTGATCGGCCTCAGTGCCACACTACTGCTGCTATTCAATGGGCGCATCGCCGGCATATCGGGCATATTCAACGGCCTGATCAACCCCCTCCAGAAAGACAAAGCCTGGCGCGGGCTATTCCTGCTTGGGCTGATAATGGGCGCGGGAGCATACGTTTGGTCGCAGCCTGGCGCCGCGCCCGTGCCGCTTGCCTTGCCTACTGTTATGTTATTAGTTGCAGGGTTTTTAGTTGGTTTCGGCACGCGCATGGGCAGCGGCTGCACCAGCGGTCACGGTGTCTGCGGACTGGGCCGATTTTCATTTCGCTCCCTGGCAGCAACGCTGACATTCATGGCGGCAGGCATCGTCACGGTCTATTTTGTACGACATCTTCTCGGGATTGCATGATGCAAAAAAAACTTTCCTCGCTTATTGCAGGCATACTGTTTGGACTCGGACTGGCGATATCGCAAATGATCAGCCAGAAAAAAGTCATCGGCTTCCTCGATATATTCGGCAACTGGGATCCCAGTTTGGCTTTAGTGATGGGTGGCGCCGTGGGCGTTACTGCTTTGCTGTTCAGGTTTGTGCTGCGAAGATCGAACCCAGTATTTGAAGACAAATTTTATGTTCCTGAGAGTAATAATATCGACGCGCCACTGATATTGGGAAGCGCGCTGTTCGGCATTGGCTGGGGTATTGCTGGATTTTGTCCCGGGCCGGCGTTTGCATCACTGTCGATTGGGCGCATGGAACCGTTGCTGTTCGTACTGGCGCTGGTAGCTGGATCGTTGGCTGGCAAATATCTGGTGCCGGCAAAATTTACCCGCTGATTGACTTTGTTTAGTGGAGACCATCATGATATTTCGTCAGTTATTTGATGCTGAATCGTCAACCTACACTTACCTGCTTGCAGACGAACAAGCGCACGAAGGCGTCATCATCGACCCGGTGCGCGAACACGCGGAGCGCGATCTGGCCCTGATCAATGATCTTGGGGTCAAGCTGAAATTCATTATCGAAACCCATGTGCATGCAGACCACATTACGGGGGCGCGTGCGCTCAAAACCAAAACCGGCGCGCAGACGGCGGTTGGCCTGGCATGTGATGCCACTGGTTACGATCGCATGCTGGTGGATGGCGACGAAATTATTTTCGGCGGCGAAACCATCAAAGCCATCGCCACGCCGGGACACACGCCAGGAAGCATGTCCTACTTATGGCGCGAAAGAGCATTGACCGGAGATACGTTGCTTATCGGCGGCTGCGGGCGTGCGGATTTCCAGAACGGCGACGCCCATGCGTTATTCCGCAGCATTACACAAAAACTGTTTACGCTGCCCGACGATACGCTGGTTTATCCGGGGCACGATTACCATGGCCGCCGCGTAAGCAACATATTGGAAGAAAAACAAACCAATCCCCGTCTGGCGGGCAAAACCGAAGCGGAATTCGTCGCCATCATGGCAAATCTTAATCTGCCCAAACCCGTGCGTATCGACGAAGCCGTACCGGCAAATAAAGCCGGCGGCAGTCATTGATCGATCAGGGGGCACCCTGCCCTGGCTCGCGGCCGCGAGTTGGCGGTCTATGGTGAAATTCATGGCCTGCTCGCTTCAAACAAAATAAAAAACAGGCTGGCAGCAACATGGGGCAATCGCGCCTTAATACCGTATTCTCCCGAAAACCACCGAAGAATAGCGACCTTCCATAACTCTGATGGTTCGGCTGAACCGGAGAAACAAAACTTTATTGGTGTTCTCTTTTCAATCAAGCATGCGTGCGAATTCCTTACTGTCGATCAACTTTTGCAGATCGGCCGTACCACCGACCAAAATACCTTTTACGAATATCATCGGAAAGGTCGGCCAGCCGGTCCACATTTTCAGCGCATTGCGGCGATGCCACTCGCCAAAGTAGCTGCCGTATTCCAGATATTTGTACGGCAGATTGAGTGCATTGAGGGCTTTACGCGCCTTGCGCGGAAATGGGTTTTGCGCCATGCCTACCACCACTATTTTGTTGGCAGCAACGGCCGCCTGGACTTCGTCCACGATGTCGGCATGATTGGCGGAAATTTTTTCGCGGATGGCTGGATGAATGTGTGCTTCGTCGAGAATGCTGCGGACCATACTGAACTCCCTTTAGTTGAGAAGAAATACCTTTTAAACCATCATCGAAATGCGCATTGGCCAGCCACCAGAAGTATTTGAGGGAGAAAAATAACTGGCGCCCCGAACACGAATCGAACGTGTGACCTACCCCTTAGGAGGGGGTTGCTCTATCCACTGAGCTACCGGGGCGACAGCCGCATTTTACCGTTTAAAGTACAATGCGTGAATGCAAACTCAAAACAAAAAGCACCTCCCGCGCACGGTAATAGTGGTAGGCTTTATCAGTTTCTTCAACGATCTTGCGTCGGAAATGGTGACGCCGTTGATCCCGATAGTGCTGGCTACCGTGCTCGGTGCAGGTCCGGTTGTGCTGGGTGTAATTGAAGGCGTGGCTGATTCCGTTTCAGCATTTATCAAACTCTGGTCGGGCCGCCATTCGGATTCGCTCGGCGGCCGGCGCAAGTGGCTGACGTTTTACGGCTATCTGCTTTCAAATATCGTGCGGCCCTTGTTTGGATTAGCCACCTCATGGGGCATGCTGGTCGGCTTGCGTAGTGTTGACCGGATTGGTAAAGGTATACGCACAGCGCCGCGCGATGCCTTGGTATCAGACGCCACGCCGCCGGAAATACGCGGCTATGCCTACGGATTTCACCGCGCTATGGATAATGGCGGCGCCATGGGCGGCGCGTTGATTGCAGCGGCCGTGTTGACCTGGACGCAATTTTCCCTGCAGCAAATAATATTATGGTCTGTGGTTCCAGGCGTGGCCGTGCTGTTGCTCGCCGCTTTCGGCATCAAGGAACCAGTTAAGGCACTGCCCGTCCGCGAACGGGCCGAATTGCCGCCCCTGCTGTTCAGCCTGCTGTCGAATCCGATGCGGCGTTACCTCGCAGTGCTTGCGCTATTCACTTTTGCGCGGGCGTCCGAAACATTCATCGTCTTGCGCGGCCACGAATTAGGCAAATCGGTGGTCGAGCTCTTATTGTTGTGGGCCGCGTTAAGCGTCGCGAAATCCATCACTTCGCTTTACGGCGGAAAACTGGCGGATAAACTCGGCATGGAACGCTTGGTCCTGACAGGCTGGACATGTCATTCGTTAAGTTTTGCTTTGCTCGCCTGCGTATCGCTCGGTTTGAATTTATGGCTTGCCGCGATTGTTTACGGCCTGCTCGCAGGGCTGGCGGAAGGAGGCGAACGAGGCCTCATCAGCGAATTCGCCGTGGCGAACCAGCGCGGCACCGCCTTTGGATGGTACAACATGACTTTGGGTATTGCTTCCATTCCAGCTGGAATTATTTTTGGCGCCGTCTGGGAGTATTTCGGCGCAGGCACAGCGTTCGCCGCTGCGTCGGTCATCGCTTTGTGCGCCGCCTTAACCTTGCACTTCTGGGTTTGGCGCAAAGCTGAAGCGGAAAGCATACAAGTGTAATGCGATTCACCCGGTCACGATAATATTTCCTCCCATTTGTTCGTGGCCACTGCCGCAAAATACATCGCATACAAAGGGAAAGGCACCGGATTTGTCCAGCACTAGTCGTAGTTGCATCGCTTTCCCCGGAACTATGTCGGTGCGCGCGGCGAAATCCTGCGCACTGAATTCCATGAATACATCGAGCGTCGTAAACTGACTAGCAACAAATATCCAAACCTCCCCGTAAGATATCGAGGGTGATAAGTGTATAATCCGCACTCATCAACGTGATTTCTCTTGTATCATCAAAAGAGAATTCGCCTTTGACCGCGATTCTTCATGCCCCTGATCACCCTGAATAATATTTGCCTGGCCTACGGCCACCACGCCCTGCTCGACCACGCCGACCTGGTGCTGGAACCGCGCGAACGCGTCGGTTTGATTGGTCGCAACGGCGGCGGTAAAAGCAGTTTGTTCAAAATCATCGCCGACCTGCAGGCGCCGGACGACGGCGTGGTGTGGCGCTCGTCCTCAATCAAATTTGCTTACGTCCCGCAAGAGCCGCCGCTGGACGCCACGCTCACAGTGTATGAAACCGTGGCGCAAGGACTCGGCAATTTGAGTAATGTGATTACCGAATACCATGCAGTTTCACACCGCATGGAACTGGAACACGATGACGCGGCGCTGCTCGACCGCATGATGCATTTACAGCACGAACTGGAATTGCACGACGGCTGGAATATCCAAAGCCGAATCGAATCGACGCTGAGCCATTTGCAACTCGATGCCGACGCAACCGTCGGCTCGCTCTCCGGCGGATGGAAAAAAAGAGTCGCCCTCGCCCGCGCGCTGGTCGCCGAGCCTGATTTGCTTTTGCTCGACGAGCCGACCAACCATCTGGATTTTTCCGCCATTGATTGGCTGGAACAATTGCTGATCAATTTCCAAGGCAGCGTATTTTTCATCACCCACGACCGGCGCTTCCTCGATAATGTCACCACGCGTATTGTCGAACTGGATCGCGGCAAGCTGACGGACTTCCCGGGCAATTTTGCCGCGTATCAGCAAAAGAAAATCGAGTTGCTGGAAACCGAAGCGGTGCACAACCAGAAATTCGACAAAGTCCTGGCGCAGGAAGAAGTGTGGATACGCCAGGGCGTGCAGGCCCGCCGGACGCGCAACGAAGGCCGCGTGCGCCGCCTTGAGCAATTGCGACTTGAGCGCGCAGCGCGGCGCGACCAGCAAGGCAATGTGAATCTGAATGTCGATGCAGGCGAACGCTCGGGCAAATTGGTGGCCGAGCTGTCGCATGTGAGCAAGGCATTCGGCGATAAAAAAGTCATTCATGATTTTTCTGCCGTTATCAAACGCGGCGACAAAATCGGCCTGCTCGGCCCTAACGGCGCGGGCAAAAGTACGCTATTGAAATTAATCCTCGGCGAACTTGAACCCGACTCCGGCAGCATCAAGCAAGGCACCAAGTTGCAAGTCGCCTACTTCGACCAATTGCGCGAGCAGCTCGACGACAACATGACCATCGCCGACACCATCAGCAAAGGTTCGGACTTTATTGAAATCGGCAATGAGAAAAAACACGTCATCAGTTATCTCGGCGATTTTTTATTCCCGCCCGAGCGCGCCCGCGCGCCGGTGAAATCCTTGTCCGGCGGCGAACGCAATCGCCTGTTGCTTGCGCGTTTGTTCACCCGCCCGGCCAACGTGTTGGTGCTGGACGAGCCTACTAACGATCTGGATATTGAAACCCTGGAATTGCTGGAATCATTACTGCAGGACTACGACGGCACATTATTCCTGGTCAGCCACGACCGCGCGTTTCTTGATAACGTCGTCACGCAAACCATCGCGTTC
>JBAVXA010000252.1:0-1653 GCA_049698095.1 Burkholderiales bacterium | reverse complement strand
ATGGTGGTGGCGTTGAAAATGATGCCGCCGCAGATGGTCGCCAACATGAGCACCATAAAGATTCTGCGCATGTCGACGTCGCTCACGCTGACGTGCCTGGCGGCGCTTTTGTGCGGCGCGGGTAAATTGTCTGGCACCAATGCAACAAACAACGCACCGATAATTAGCGCGACGATACCCGGCACGATGAACGCCGCGCGCCAGCCGAAGGCGTCGCTCAATGCGCCCGCTGCGATGGCGGCAAAGGCGACGCCGACGTTGCCATAGACGCCATTCACGCCCAGCGTGGTGCCGACTTTATCGGTGTAGCTCACCAACATGGCGATGCCGACCGGATGATAAATCGCGGCGAAGATGCCGATCAACGTGAGACCTGTCGCGATTTGCAGCGGCGATTGCGCGAAGCCGGTGAGGATTGCCGAGGCGCCGATGCCGAAAAAAAACACCGCCATCATATTGCGCCGGCTCCAGCGGTCGGCCAGCCAACCGGCGGGCAGTGAGCACACGCCGAAGGCGATAAAGCCACCGAGAGACAGGGTTAATAATTCACCGTAGGTTTTGCCGAACTCCGGCGCCATGGCGATCACGGCGGTGGTGAACACAAGCATGAGCAGGTGGTCGAGGGTGTGGCCGAGGTTGAGGAATAAACTGAGATGTTTAGGGACTGGGTTCATTTTTCCGTATCGTGGGGCGAGCTCTACTCGCCGAAAAATATGCGATGTCGTGCACAATGCGCACGCTACATTTTTAAATGCGGTGGGGGTGACCCACTTTACATCTTAGCAGTGGCCCCTCTCCTTCAAGGGTATGTACAAAACCCGCGTTCTGCCTTAAAACGGTTTGACTATCACCAGCCACACTATTCCCACCAACAACGGCAGCGCGGGGATTTCATTCAGCCAGCGGTAAAAAACGTGACTATGTTTGTTCCTGTTGTGTTTGAAATCGAGCATCAGTTTGCCGAGGTAGATATGATGCGCAACCAATATCAGGACCAGCAATAATTTTACGTGCATCCATTTTCCGCTGACGCCGTAGCCGAGCCAGATCCACAAGCCGAAAATAATCGTCAGCACCGCGCTCGGCGTCATGATGCCGAAAAATAATTTGCGCTCCATGATTTTGAAACGCTCGATGCCGATCGCGTCGGCGGCTTGCGCGTGATAGACATAGAGGCGCGGCAAATAAAATAATCCGGCAAACCAGGCGACCATAAAGACGATGTGGATGATTTTCAGATACAACATATTTTTCTCAATATAATCAAATAGTTATTATCTCAACAATCGGCGCCTTATCAGCACCGTCGCAATATAAAAGCCGCTGATGCCGTAGGCGAGCAGGACCACGATATGCAGCAGGATATTGTCCGGCACCTGTCCGATGACAAGCGGACGCGCCAAATCAATCGCGTGGGTGAGCGGTAAAAACGCCGATACGGCTTGCAAACCGGCCGGCAATTGCGCGACGGGAAAAAACACGCCGCACAATAAGGTCATCGGCGTGATCGCCAGCGTGAAATAGAACATGAAAAAATCGTAGCTCGGCGAAACGGCGGTCATGATAAGGCCCAAGCCGGCGAAACATAAACCAATCAGCAAGGCCAGCAACGGAATCCAGAATGTCAGAGGAGAATGCGTAAGCCCCAGCAGC
>JBAVXA010000251.1:0-4650 GCA_049698095.1 Burkholderiales bacterium | reverse complement strand
ATCCTGTCAACAATAACGTGTCGATGCTCGGCGCCGGCTCCTGCACGATTGAAGCCAGCCAGGACGGCAATGCGAACTATTCGGCCGCGACTAAAATTCCGCAGACTTTTGTTGTCGCTCCGGCGCCACAGATCATTACCTTTATTCCTGACCAGTTCCCGCCCAACTCTTATGATGAGCCGCCCGTCAATGTAACAGTCAACGTGACCGGTGGCGGTTCGGGGGTTGCCGTGGAACTGGCATCGACGACGGCAGACCGTTGCGATTTCACAATCGATCCTGCCACCGGGAAAAAGACTAACGTCGTTGCACTCCTGAAAGCGGGCCAATGCACGATTCAGGCGACACAAGGCGCGGGGACCAATGGCAATTACCTGCCTGCGACCGCGACGACGCGAACAATTGAAGTGAAGCAAAAAGCCCAGACGATTACTTTCACTGCGCCGGGAAATAAAATCTATCAGGACCCCCACCTTATCTTCGATCTGGTCGCCAAGGGGGGCGGGTCGAAGAATCCCGTTGTCTTTACGTCGCAAACTGCTGCCGTTTGCACAGTGAGCGGCAGCAAAGCGGAAATTGTCGGCGCGGGGACTTGCACGATTACCGCTGACCAGGCTGGCAATGAAAATTTCCTCCCTGCGCTGCCGGTAAGCCGGACGTTCACCGTCGCCAAGGCGTCGCAGACGATCGTATTTGCGCCGATTATCGATCAGACTTATTCGACCAAGCCGATTACGGTTCCATATACAGGCGGGAAATCGGGCAATCCGGTGGTTTTCGTTTCCGCAACCCAGGCGATTTGCACGGTAACTTCGACTGCGACTGAGGCGACAGTGACACTGATTACGGTTGGCGAATGCATTATCAATGTCAGCCAGGCGGGAACCCCTAATTACGACCCGGCAGTTTCGAAAACGTTATCATTCAAACTCGGCGCCGCGACGCAGACCATCACCTTCAGCGACATTCCGCCGAAGGCCTTTGGAGACCCTGCGTTCAGCATCAATGCAACGTCAAGCTCGGGTTTGCCGGTGATCTTCTCGCCAATTACGACGCCTGACGTTTGCACTCTGAACGGCACGACAGTGACAATTCTGAAAGCCGGATCTTGTGAAATTCAGGCTAGCCAGCCGGGTGATGCCAAATACAATCCTGCGCCGCCGGTATCGAAAAACATTGCCGTTGCCGCAGCGAGCCAGGTAATAACTTTCTCTGCGTTGGCGAACAAGATTTTTGGCGATGCTGGCTTTACTGTCAGCGCAACCGGCGGTGCGTCAGGCAACGCGGTGACGTTTACATCGACCACGCCGACGGTTTGTAGTATGACCGGCAATTCCGTCACGATTGTCGGCGCCGGGACATGCACGATCGAAGCATCGCAGGCTGGAAGCAGCCCGAACTATGGGGCAGCCGCGTCGGTTCAGCAATCATTTGTCGTGGCAAAGGCGCCACAGGTGATCACTTTCGCAGCGCTAGCGGCAAAAACTCTCGGCGATGCACCATTTGCGATCAGTGCGACGTCTGACAAGGGGTTGCAGGTCAGCTTCGCCAGTTTGAATCCCGCTGCTTGCGAAGTTGCACAGAATACGGTCACAATTACAGCTGCCGGAACCTGTACCATACGAGCCAGTCAGGGAGGAAACGCGAATATCGACAAGGCGGCGGATGTTGATCAGCGATTCAATGTCAATCCGGCAAACGGGGATATCAGTTTCGCGCCTCTAGTCGGACAATATAAAGCTGGCGACCCAATTACATTAACGGTTACTGTGAAGGGCGCGCCGGGTTCATCCGCCGTGCCGACGGGCACAGTGACGTTCAGCGACGTAACCAATAGCGCGAGTGTCGTCACCCTCGGCTCCGCGCCATTGGTAAACGGCGTGGCGACGTTGACCACCAGCGCGCTGGCGTTTGGTAACCATAAAATTACGGCGACGTATTCCGGCGATGCAAACAATAAAGCGGCGACGTCCGATGTGTTTGGTCTGGCAGTCCTGGTACAGGCGACTGTGACCGGCGGTGGGGGCAGCAGCGGCAGTACTGGGGGCGGCGGCGGGGGTTGCACGATCGAATCGCCGACTGGCTCACGTAACGGCATGGATCCAACTTTCCCCATGCTTTTGATCGGCGCATTAATTTATTTTAATAGGAAAAATATGAATAAAATCAAATATTTACCGATTATTGCTATTGCTCTTTTTTTGGGTGCTCCGCCTGCGATCGCTGCGGATGCCGGAGCTTATTTTGGTGTCGGAGGCGGTAAATCGAACACCGAGGGTGACAATTTTGACTTCAGCGAACGCCTGAAACGTGAAGGTTTCACCAACGTGACCACAACGCTGAAATTTGACGACCTGGCATGGAAGGTTTTTGGCGGCTATCAGATAAACCAATATTTTGCGATTGAGGCGGCGTATGTGAGCCTGGGCAAAGCCACCAGTACGGCGGAAGCGCTGGTCGTCGATCCGGCTGCGTTTGCCGATGCGGTCGCCAAGGTTCAGCCTCGCCTCGCGAAAGGCAGCATGATTTCGCTGGTCGGCAGCATGCCGGTGAATCCGAAATTTTTTGCTTACGCCAAACTCGGCGCGTTTCATTGGGATGCGGAAGTTGGTGCATCAACCGGCAGCGTCAACACACTGCGTACCACCAGAGGCAATAGCGCCGTGGTCGCGCTTGGCGGTGAGGCTGAGTTGGGTTCGGGATGGTCTGCGCGCGGCGAGATTGAACGCTACGTCATCAAGCCGGACGCGGCGAACGTTTTTTCATTGAATCTGGTGTATCGCTTCTAGCTCAATAGCAGAACTATTTTCAAAGGCAAAGGGCCGATTCAATGACGTGCTTCACAGCGGGCGCCGTGCATTGTCGCTATGCTCTCTGAATGATTGTCTACCAACTCCACTGCGATGCGGATCACGGCTTTGAAGGCTGGTTCCGCTCTTCCGAAGATTTTATCCTGCAACAGCGCGAACTCCTGATTGAGTGCCCGGAATGCGGCAGCCGCGAAATTTCGCGCAGCATCAGCGCGCCGCATGTTCATGCCGGCAGCAAGCGCGACGTTACTCAAACGTTGACGACTATCGCGACCGCCAATCAGGCAGTGCGTAAAAAACTGATGAAATTTCTGCGTGAAAATTTTCGCGATGTAGGCACCGATTTCGCCGACACAGCACGAAAAATGCACGCGCAGGAAATCCCGCCCGAAAGCATACGTGGGGAAGTCAGCCGCGATGACTATGCTGCCATGCGTCAGGAAGGGGTCGATGTCATTGCATTGTCTGTTGACTTGGACCCGCCCGATTCCGTACACTAAAACCCGTATCCGGGGACCGCTCCTTAAGTTCTCCCACAAAATGTAAACTTGTGGAAGTACGGGATTTTTTGGCCAAGATCCCGAAAAAATCCGTATACAAATCAGCATTTTGAGCTACAATTGAAGCGAATTGATTGCGCTGAAGCGTCCGACTGCGCGGAAAATGCGTTGTAACTCTTTGTTTTTATTTAATTTGTGACCATCCATCCTGTTGGGAGAAAGAAAATGATGATGAAAAAACTGGCAACAACCATGGCGATAATCATGGGAATTTCTACCGTAATGCCCGTCGCCGCCGCGCCGGTGCGCGAATTGAGTGACGCCCAGCTGGAGCAGATTTGCCGCCCAGCAAAGAAATCGACCGGTAAGAAGTTTGGTGTTCGCAAAAGCAAATATGCCAAGGTTTGCGCAGATTACCGCGCCCGCAAAGTCGCTGCTGCTGACGCCAGCCGCGTAGTTGCCGCGCCTGCGCCTGCGCCGGTTGTTGCTGCCGCGCCTGTTCCGGCACCAGCGCCGCCGCCACCGCCAGCACCGGCTCCGACCCGTGCGCCTGTTGTAGCTGCTCCCGCACCAGCACCAGTTCCGGCCCCCGCACCAGTCGCGAAACCAGCAGCGGGTCTGTCTACCGCAGCATTGGTAGGCATTGGTTTGGGTATTGCGGCCATCGCAGCCGTAGCCTCCAAAAAGAGCAGCACCAGCACTCCTGCTGCACATACTCCAGCTAACCATTAATCAGGACGCTGATGTCAAAATGAAACGGGTTGCTTCGGCAACCCGTTTTTTTTGAAGCTGACGACCACCAATTGGCCGATGAAACGTTACAGTCTCAAGGGGATCAGGGCTGACAGACGAAGTAGGTGGTATAGGCTTTGGCGCGCCCCATTCCAACTAGCGAGGCATTTGGTTTTAGCAGGTTTTTGTCATGTACGGGTGAGACGATCCAATCCTCGATCAATTCCGAAGCAGTGATTTGGTTCCACGCGACATTTTCGGCGCAACTATGCATGTTGGCCTGTTGAAAACGGTCGTTGAAGCCGACATGCGTTAAGTCATCCTTTGCTGCCATGTAGCGGCTGTGTGCAGCGGCAATAGCATCAAGGCGGCTGTCACGCGTTAACGCCGGCAGTTTTTTGCTGGCACGATGTTGATTGATAAGCGCTACAGCCTGGTTAAAAAATAGTTCGTATTCCGGATTAAGCGCTGCAATTTGCATTGGCGCAGCGGATACGTCGGGCAGTCGATTGGGGGCAGGAGGTACGCTAACTGCCGGGATTTTCGATTGCGCTGCGGCCGGGTTGTCATGCGCTGCCGGTGCGGCTGGCATGTGCGCGCACGCGCTA
>JBAVXA010000250.1:0-2691 GCA_049698095.1 Burkholderiales bacterium | reverse complement strand
TCTGCTTGTGCAAGCACTCGGCGATTAAATTCCAGCTGGCAAAGATCGCGATTTAAAAAATCAGTAGAACGTATTGGCACTCGGCGAGGGGTATTCTGTTGGGGTGAAGTTGACGGTGCAGATATGTTACTCGTCTCCATGGTTGCGACATTCACTTTCGCTAAAATTTGCGTGATAAATTATCAGTGAAGATTAATTCAGTATTATTACAGGATGATGACAATTGAACCTCATCAGCTGCAACTTGTTGTTTTATCTATAAAATATTAACTAAGCAAGCAATCCAAAATGTTATTTTGGAGTTGGCAGCTAGTCTTGTGCCGATTGCATTAACCGGTGCCCCTGGCGTCGGTGCCGATAGAAATACTCCGGAGTAGGGTGCTGGGCATTGCGGTAACCCGCAATCCGGCGAAATGATATGAAATTGCGCCATTAGCGCACCATCTTTAAACCTATTCGAGTCCGACATCAACGCGACTTTTGCACAAACGCAAAGTAACGCAATCAAATTCGCCAAAACCTGTAACAAGTCCGATGGCATGGTTACGGCAGCAGAAGGTCAAGCGCGCCAAGTGCCCAGCACCCGGCAAAACATTTAACCGCAAGTTTGCTTTGCGCCGGAAGAATTGGTCTGGTCGGCGTAGGGCATGAAGGAATATTGCGTTATACGCCTGGCGCCGGATTCCAGGCGCGTCTTGATCGGCGAACCTTGACGAGACTTTCCGAGCACAGTGGCGCCCTCGCCGAAAACGGAGTCGGCGCTCGACCGAAGAATTCTTGCGGGCGCCGATGAAAAGGAGCTGACTTTGTAAAGGTGCAAAAAACCTTACAGGCAGCGTGAAAATGAATTATTTAAAATTATGAAACTCTTTACAAGGTGAATCTACATTGCAAGATTTCAATTTCCCACCAGATTTACGCAGTTCCTTTTGCGTTGGATTTCTGCCCACCCCAGGAAAAACCGGGACCCATTTACTGCAGTCAAGTACCTGTTATAAACATTAATCACTTTATCCAGCAAGGCGGGATCGTAATCGACCAAGTCGATCCAGTCATATCCGACATCAACTCGATGCTCCCAATTGGTTGGTCTGTTGCCGGTACCATCAACTTTTAACGAAACATCATTCGGTCCTGCAGCGCCATTAAGGACTTTATGCATGGTTGCTGCAAGACGGGACATATCTGCACTATCAACCCCCCCCAAACCAAATTTTCCGGCTGCCACCAAGAGGCTCAAGTCAACATGGGCATGGCCCGTATCCTCAATTCCGATAGAAATAGCACTCGTATCTGTTCTGGCGCCAGCGTAGTTCCATGAGTAAGCGTTTCCCGCGGTCAATTTAGCAAATGTTTTGAAGTAAGCTGATGCTTTATTTGCTTTGTCGAGATATCCAGGATCAGGAGATTCCCCTTTTATGCGTTTGATGCGATCAATCAGAAATAACGCCTTTGCCATGATTGCGCCTTGGTTATACATTAGCAAGGATGTTTCGCCACATAATGCCGTGCCGCACGTATACCTGTAAAAACCAGGCGAACCAGGAAACGGTGCGTTGTCAATCCATTGCCAATCGTAGCTATGGATCATGGTTTCTAGTTTTGTGACATATAGATCCGCTTTGGGCCGATATGCCGCAAATCGCTGGTCACTCCATGCCTCATAAGCAAAAGTTAATATGGCACTTGCAATCATGCCGGTTTGAAGTTGTGTTTGGGCCTGGTCAGGCGACACCCAACCGACAGCAGGATTGGCCCGGGTAAACCAATAATCAATAGTCCTTACCGACCAATCCAAATATTTTGTATCGCCGAATGTCTTTCCCATGGACACATAGGAACGTAACCAATAATGGCCGTGCCAGGCAAAAGTGCCCGGAACCGCCTCGGAAAATACATCCACCTCGGGGAGTTGAGATGGCCCATAACCTGCAGCACTGTATTTAGTATCCCACTGGGCCTGGGTAGAAACAAAAGGTAACAGTATAGAAGTAGTGCTTGCGGAACAGCTTGTTGCATTGACGGTTATATATGCCGTTGCCGAAATGGCGGTTGCGCCGGAATTATCTGTTGCCTTGGCCGTTAGACCATAACTGCCAGCCTGAACATTGCTCCATTGGAAGTTATAGGGCGACACGGCACTGCTGCCAAGCAAGGTCGTGCCATTGAAAAACTCGACCTTCTGTATTGTGCCATCGCTGTCAGATGCAGTTGCTGCAACGGTAATATTTGCGGGTGCGAAGTAGGTCGAACTTGTGGCCGGCGCAGTCAGGCTAATATTCGGTGCTTGCGGTGTTGGCGTTGGCGTTGGCGTCGGTGTCGGCGTCGGTGTCGGCGTTGGTGTCGCTGTCGGCGTCGGTGTCGGCGTCGGCGTTGGTGTCGGTGTCGGTGTCGGCGTTGGTGTCGGTGTCGGCGTCGCTGTCGGCGTCGGTGTCGCTGTCGGCGTTGGCGTTGGCGTCGCTGTCGGCGTCGGCGTCGGCGTCGGGGTCACGTTGATAATATTGCCAAAACTTCTAATCGTTCTTCCATTGGCACCTGACAACGGGGCAACCGACAACCGAAAGGTTTCCGTCGGATCAACAAGGTTATCGCTGAGGGTGGTGACCCTCACCGGAAACGTACGCACGCCAGCAGGAATGACGGCATTGCCCCCGGACAACAGCGACTTGAATGTGACTCCGCCGTCGCTGG
>JBAVXA010000249.1:0-5495 GCA_049698095.1 Burkholderiales bacterium | reverse complement strand
AGGTTACAAATTATTGTCGCGCACGCTCGAACTCGCTTCGGAGCTGCGCATGCAAATCAATTCCACCAAAGTATTCCGCGTACTCGAACTCGACGACATGCTGCCGGATGAATTAAAACAAGACGGCATCCGCCTCGACCCCACCAAAATCACCCTCGACATTTCGCGCTCTGGTTATTCAGTCGAAGAATTTCAACGCGAATTATTCGAGCACTACAACATACAAGTGGAAAAGACTACGTTCAACACATTGACCTTGTTACTCACTATCGGCACCACGCGCAGCAAATGTTCGCGCCTGTACGACGCGCTGATGCGCATCGCCCGCGAAGGCCGCGCGCCGCGCAAACTGGAACAGATGCACGGCATCCCGCGCTTCACCGAACTCAAATATTTACCCCGCGACACTTATTTCTCAGAGGGCGAAATGCTGCCGCTGCTGGCGAAAAAATCGCAGGCCAATACCGCGTTGATCAACAGGATTTCCGCCGACCAGATTGTTCCCTACCCGCCGGGCATCCCCGTGCTGGTACCCGGACAACTGATCACCGCAGACATACTGGAATACCTGATCGGACTGCTCGGCTCGCAGAAACATATCGAATTGCATGGCTTGGTACACGACGGCAACATGCCGTTAATGCGTGTGCTTACCGCGACGGAAGAAAAGCGCCTGAAGAAGCTCTGCTAGACGCAAGTGGGTTTTGTTTGCAAACGCGGGTGGATTTGCATAATATAGTTTCACTTGGACACGGCGGCTGCGGTCGCCGTGTTTGCTTTTGAACTTTACCCAGAAGAAAACACTATGTCCCATTTGATGAAAACCTATTCTCCCCAAGCTGTCGCCTTTGAGCGCGGCGAAGGGGTGTGGCTGTACGACACCAACGGAAAAAAGTATCTCGACGCGCTGGCCGGCATTGCGGTGAACGGCTTGGGTCATGCGCATCCCGGATTGGTCAAGGCGATCAGCGCGCAGGCAGCGAAAATTATTCATACGTCGAATTTGTTCATCGTTCCGCAGCAGGAAACTTTGGCGGCGAAGTTATGCGAACTGTCCGGCATGGAGCAGGCGTTTTTTTGCAGTAGCGGCGCTGAGGCGAATGAAGCGGCGATTAAAGTTGCGCGATTGTATGGACACAAACGCGGCGTGGAATTGCCGACCATCATCGTGATGGAAAAAGCCTGGCATGGCAGAACCATCGCAACACTATCCGCAACAGGCAGTCGCAAGGCGCAGGCGGGCTTCGAGCCATTGGTCGCCGGTTTTGTGCGCGTGCCCTATAACGACGTCGCCGCAATTGAAAACGTGGCACAGAATAATCAGAACGTCGTCGCGGTGTTAGTCGAAATGATACAAGGCGAAGGCGGCGTGCGCGTCGCCGACGCAGAGTTCCAGCGCAAGCTGCAGACGCTGTGCAATGCGAAGGAGTGGCTGTACATGGTCGACGAAGTGCAGACCGGCATCGCGCGCACGGGAAAATGGTTCGCGTATCAACACGCCGGCGTGCAACCCGATGTGTTGAGCCTGGCCAAAGGCCTCGGCTCGGGCATTCCGATCGGCGCATGCCTCGGTGCACGCCGCGCGAAGGATGTATTCCAGCCGGGCAACCACGGTACGACGTTTGGCGGCGGACCCTTGGCTTGCGTCGCGGCGATGACGACCTTGCAGGCGATCGCCGATGAGGGCTTGATGGAAAATGCGGCGAAGGTAGGAACGCATTTGAAAGCGCGTTTACAAACTGAATTAAAAGGCGTGGCGGGCGTGGCCGACGTGCGCGGCATGGGCATGATGCTCGGCGTCGAGCTGGATCGGCCTTGCGGCGCGATGGTAAAGCGCGCGCTGGAAGTCGGCCTCGTGACCAATGTGACGCAGGACAATGTCATTCGTCTATTGCCCGCATTGATCATGAAACAAAGCGAAGCCGACATGCTGATCGATAAACTCGTGCCACTGATCAAACAATTTTTGTCCGAGCCTCAAGTCGCGCTGGCAAAGCAGGCATGAAGCATTTTTTGCAATTCAAAGACTTTACGCTGGCCGAATTCGAATATTTGTTCGAACGCACGAAGTGGATAAAAGCTCAATTTAAACAATATGTTACATATCAACCGCTAACCGACAGAATGTTGGCGATGGTGTTCGAAAAACAATCGACGCGCACGCGGGTGTCGTTTGAAGCGGGCATATTCCAGCTCGGCGGATCGTCGATCAACCTCACTACCTCGGAAACCCAACTCGGTCGCGGGGAACCGATCGAAGACGTCGCCAAAGTGATTTCGCGTATGGTCGATCTGGTGATGATCCGAACCTTCGATCAAACCATTATCGAAAAATTTGCCGCCCACTCGCGCGTGCCGGTCATCAACGGCCTCACCAACCAATATCATCCGTGCCAGATTCTTGCCGACATTTACACCTATTACGAACACCGCGGCCCGATCAAAGGCAAAACTATCGCCTGGGTCGGCGATGCCAACAACATGAGCCGCACCTGGCTGCAGGCGGCGGAGATTTTCGATTTCAAATTACACCTTGCCGCGCCGAAGGGTTATGAACTTGAGGCGGCGTTGTTGCACAGCGCGCATCTCACCTGCTTCACCGACCCGCGCGAAGCGGTCAGAGGCTCCGATCTGGTCAACACCGACGTGTGGACCAGCATGGGCTACGAAAGCGAAACCGCCAATCGCAAGAATGCATTTGCCGGATTCATGGTCGATGGGCCGATGATGGCGCTGGCAAAAAAGGACGCGCTGTTCATGCACTGCCTGCCGGCGCATCGCGGCGAAGAAGTTGCCGCCGAAGTCATCGACGGCCCGCAGAGCGTGGTGTGGGACGAAGCGGAAAACCGCCTGCATGCACAGAAGGCGCTGATGGAGTATCTGTTGCTCGGACACGTGAAGTAATTTTTTAAACTTCGGCCGGTCGCCAGCGATATTTTTCCAGCGACACGCGTCCGTTCAGGCTGAACACCACGCCTTCTTTTTCCAACAGCACACGCTGTAATTGATCATGATCGCCGCTGCTGCGCGCACTGATTTCGCCTTTGGCGTTAATCACGCGATGCCAGGGAATTTTTTTGCCGTCGGGTAAGGCGTGCAACGCGTAACCGACCTGGCGCGCATGCCGGCCCATCCCTGCGAGCAATGCGACCTGTCCGTAAGTCGCCACTTTGCCGCGCGGAATTTTTTTCACTGCAGCGTAAATACGTTCGTAACGGCTGAATTCATTTGTCGGCATGGGGCGTGCGAAACCAACGGGCGATTGGTAATCGCTTTATAGAATATTGTTTATAATCAATAGACTATGGAGCAATTGATGTTCGTAAATTTCACGGCTCGACACCCTGACTGCGCAGGAATTCTTCGTAGGTGCCTTTGTAGTCGTTGATTTTTTGCGGCGTCATTTCGATTATGCGCGTCGCCAACGAGGATACGAATTCGCGATCGTGCGAGACGAATATCAACGTGCCTTTGTACTGTTCCAGCGCGCTGTTGAGTGATTCGATCGATTCCATGTCGAGGTGGTTTGTCGGTTCGTCCATCAGCAGGACGTTATGTTTTTGCAACATGAGCTTGCCGAAAATCATGCGGCCTTTTTCTCCGCCGGAAATGACTTTGACGGATTTTTTCACTTCGTCGCCGGAGAAGAGCAAGCGGCCCAAGGTGCCGCGCACCACCTGGTCATCGTCTCCTTCCCTGCGCCAGTTGGTCATCCATTCGGTGAGTGAAATGTCTTCGGGGAAATCTTCCGTCGTATCCTGGGCCATATAGCCGGGGCGGGCCTTTTCCGCCCATTTGATCACGCCTTCGTCCGGCTGCAGGTTTCCCGCCAGACAGCGCAACAAGGTGGTTTTGCCGACGCCGTTCTGGCCGATGATGGCGATTTTCTCGCCCGGCTCGACCAGGATGTTGAAATTCTTGAACAGCAGTTTGTCGTACGCCTTGGCGAGCCGTTCCACGCCGACGGCGGAGCGGTGCAGCTTGTCCTTGTCGTCCACTTCAAACCGAATAAACGGATATTGCCGACTCGACGGCTTGATGTCTTCAAGCTTGATTTTTTCAATTTGCCGTTGCCGCGAAGTGGCCTGACGCGCTTTGGATGCATTGGCGGAAAAGCGCGCGACGAACGCCTTGAGCTCGGTGATCTGCGTCTGCTTTTTTGCGTTGTCCGACGTCATGCGCTCACGCGCCTGCGTCGAGGCGGTCATGTATTCGTCGTAATTACCTGGGTAGATTTTGATGGTGTTGAAATCCAGGTCGGCCATGTGCGTGCATACGCTATTGAGGAAATGGCGGTCGTGCGAGATGATTATCATGGTGCACTGGCGCTGGTTCAAAATATCTTCCAGCCAGCGAATCGAGTTGATGTCCAGGTTGTTGGTCGGCTCGTCGAGCAACATGATGTCGGGATTGGAAAACAACACCTGCGCCAGCAGCACGCGCAACTTCCAGCCGGGCGATACGTTGCTCATCGGGCCGTTATGTTGCTCAATCGGAATGCCGACGCCCATGAGTAACTCGCCCGCGCGCGATTCGGCGGTGTAACCGTCGTATTCGGCGAACTTCGCTTCGAGGTCCGCCGCGCGCATATAATCGTCTTCGGTGGCTTCCAGGTTGGCGTAAATCGCGTCGCGCTCCTGCATCGCCGCCCACATTTCCGTGTGGCCCTGCATCACCACGTCGAGAACGCGCTGGTCTTCGTAGGCAAACTGGTCCTGTTTCAACTTGCCGAGGCGTTCGCCGCGATCCAGCGAGACATTGCCCGAGCTCGGCTCCAGATCGCCGCCGAGGATCTTCATGAAGGTGGTTTTGCCGCAGCCGTTTGCGCCGATAAGTCCGTAGCGATTGCCGTCGCCGAATTTGACCGAAACGTTTTCAAAAAGCGGCTTTGCGCCGAATTGTATGGTGATGCCAGCAGTTGAAAGCACGGTTTGACCTAAGAAAAAGGATGCAAAAAATCGAAGCGCATTCTAGCATGAGGCGCTCGCATTCCCCTCGGCCGGCGCTCATTTACGCAACAGAATCTGGCGACAGGCGATACTGTGCAGTATTTTCTCGCATATTTCTGTTAAATATAACTAATTGATTATATTTAATATTTTATTAACTATCGATGCGCGCTGTTTATCGCGTGCTTTCCCGCTAAAATGCACAAGGCGTTCTGCTGAATTCTGCGGCCCCAACAACGCCCGGCAAAGGCGGCAAGGTATAAAGATTTAGGCGGACATGATGCGAATTTGTCCAGGCCGTTAACTGAAAGAATAACCATGGTTCCACATCTCACCACCGCCCTTACCGGCCCGCTTAAGGAACTGGAAAAAACCATTCTGGATGCCACCCCTTCCATCGAACGCTGGTTCCGTAACCAGTGGATGGAACATGCCGCGCCGCTTTATACGTCGGTGGATTTACGCAACAGCGGTTTCAAGCTGGCGCCGGTCGATACCAACCTGTTTCCCGGCGGCTTTAATAATCTCAATCCGGATTTCCTGCCG
>JBAVXA010000248.1:0-12355 GCA_049698095.1 Burkholderiales bacterium | reverse complement strand
CGCGATTACGGCGGCATGAAGAGTTTGTTCCAGCGATCGAGTATTCATAGTATGAATTGGGATTTTAATCCCAATATTTTTAATGTCAAGGAATTTGCGGAAAATAATTATATTTTTATATAACTATTTGTTTTATTTGTTTATTTTTATTTATGTTAATGGCTTTATTCTAGCGATGGCGGTTGAACTTGACAAACCAGCAGCGAAAATCCAGAATCCGTTTCCCTTTGCCGAATGGCAAGGATGGGCAGCAAAATTTGGCGAATTAGCTCAGCCGGTTAGAGCGACGGAATCATAATCCGCAGGTCCCCCGTTCGAATCGGGGATTCGCCACCAATTCCACACTCTATCACTCGGTGGCGATAACATGTTCGCATCACCTGCTTGCGACAGGATGCGCTCCCGAGTATCGTCAGCGGTATGAAATACGTCTATCGAATCATTCTTCTTATATTCGCCTCCGCGACCCTTGCTTTTGCCGCGCGGCCTTTGCCGGCCGACGGGCACACCGGCTATTTCAAGGCACTGGATTACCCAATGGTTCAAATTGGCAAGGACACACTGCGCCTCGCCCCGGGTGCGCGCATGTTCAATCCAGACAACCGCGTTTTGATGCACAGCCAGTTGCCGGCTGAAGCAAATGTTTTGTATCAACACGATGTAAGCGGCTTGATCCTCAACATCTGGTTCCTCAGCGACGTGGAAACCGAGACCTTGAAAAAGGCAGGCAAAAAGTTTTAATGTCCAAGCTGTATATCAAAACCTTCGGCTGCCAGATGAACGAGTACGACTCGGAAAAAATGGCCGATGTGCTGCACGCCGAACATGGCCTTACCCGAACTGACCTGCCGGACGATGCAGACGTGGTCCTCCTCAATACCTGTTCCGTGCGCGACAAGGCGCAGGAAAAAACCTTTCATGATTTGGGCCGCCTGCGCGAACTGAAGCTGGAGCGTCCGGACATGATCATCGGCGTCGGCGGTTGCGTCGCCAGCCAGGAAGGCGCCGCAATCCTCAAGCGCGCCCCGTATGTCGATGTGGTATTCGGTCCGCAAACTTTGCACCGCCTGCCGCAGCTGATCGATGCGCGGCGTAAAACCGGCCGCGCGCAGGTGGATATCTCGTTTCCCGAAATAGAAAAATTCGACAAGCTGCCGCCGCCGCGCGTGGACGGCGTGACGGCGTTCGTGTCGATCATGGAAGGTTGCTCGAAGTATTGCAGCTTCTGCGTCGTGCCGTATACGCGCGGCGAAGAAATCAACCGGCCGTTCGACGACGTCATCAGCGAAATCGCAGGATTGGCGGAGCAAGGCGTCTGTGAAGTCACATTGCTGGGGCAGAACGTCAACGCCTATCGCGGACGAATGCGCGACGGCGAAATTGCCGATTTCGCCCTGCTGCTGGAACACGTGCACGATATCCCCGGTATTGAGCGTATTCGATATTCCACTTCGCATCCGCTCGAGTTCACGCAGCGATTGATCGATGCCTACGCGCGCTTGCCCAATCTGGTGAGTCACGTTCATTTACCGGTGCAGTCCGGCTCCGACCGCATCCTCGCCGCGATGAAGCGCGGCTATACGGCGCTGGAATACAAGTCGATTATTCGCCGGCTCAGAATTGCGCGTCCAGACGTCAATGTCACGTCCGATTTTATTGTCGGATTTCCAGGAGAGAGCGACGCCGACTTCGAGGCGACCATGAGGTTGATCGACGACATCGGATTCGACGGCAGCTATAGTTTTCTTTACAGCCCGCGGCCCGGCACGCCCGCTGCCGAACTGGATGACAAAACGCCGCACGAAATCAAAATGCAACGCCTTGGTCGGCTGCAAAAACGCGCCGACGAATTGAATGCTGAAATCAGCTCCGCGATGGTGGGCAGCGTGCAACGGGTATTGGTCGAAGGTGTATCGGCGCGCGATGCGCAGGAAATTTTCGGGCGTACCGCCAATAACCGCGTGGTAAATTTTGCTGGCGACCTGGATTTGATCGGCCGCTTTATATCAGTGAAAATCACCCATGCGGTACGCTATACGCTGCGCGGCGAACTATTGCCGTCATAAAATATTTAATATAATCAATATCTTAAGCTATTAATAGCAAAGGTGAAATGAACCACCGCTTGTTGCAGACCATCAGGGTTATCCGCACCGCAGCGACAGTTTCATTTGCCGTGATGCTCGCGGGTTGCGCCGCGAATGCAGCGAATGTTAAGCCCGCGGACCAAGTGCCCACAACCTCAGCCGCAATAAAATCCGCCGTGTCCGCCGCGCCGGCGCAGTCGCTCCGGCCATTTAACGACGTCATCAAAGATGCCAAGCTATCCACAGGTTTTTTTTCCGTCTGGCGCCAGGATGAAAAGGTATGGATTGAAATCAGGCCGGAGCAATTCGACCAGCTGTTCTTTCTCGCCATCGGCGTGACGCAGGGAGTCGGCGAGCGCGGCCTTTACGGCAACATGATGAACCGCAGCCATGTGGTCGCGTTCAAGAAAATCGGTAACAGCGTGCAACTCATCGCGCGCAATACCAGCTTCACTGCGAAAGCCAATACGCCGATTTCGCAGGCGGTGCGGCAGAGCTTCACCGATAGCCTGCTGGCGACATCCAGTATTGTCAGCCTGCCGCATGTCGAGCGCAAATCCGTTTTGATCGATGCAAATCTGCTGCTGTTGCTGACTGATATTCCCATGGCGGCGACCGCGCTCGAAGCTGCATATCGCCAACCGTATTATTTCGACGCGAAAAACACCAGCTTTGATACCCTGCGCAACGGCGACGATGCGACCGGCTTTAACGTCTCCGCGCATTACGCCTTATCGCGCCTGGTATTGCCACCCTTGCTGGCGCCGAATGTGCCGCCGCCGCCGTCGATGCCGCTACCCGGCACGCTGGAAGACGTGCGCAGTCTGTTCATGGGTTTTTATTACAGCTTTGCCAAGTTGTCCGAGCCGATGCGACCGCGGTTTGCCGATGACCGGATCGGCCATTTTGTCACCACGCATTTCGATTACAGCGACGATTATAAGGCTGAGCCGCAGGTACGCTTTGTCGACCGCTGGCGGTTGGAGAAAAAACATCCCGCTGCGGATTTGAGTGAGCCGCTGCAGCCGATTATTTTCTGGATCGACAGCAATGTTCCGTACAGATATCACAATGCAGTAAAAGAAGGCATTCTTGAATGGAATAAGGCATTCGAGCGCATCGGCTTTAAGGACGCAATTCAAGTGCGCTATCAAATCGATAACAGCGAATTCGATACGGCAGGCGTGCGCCACGCATCGGTGCGCTGGTTTCTCGGTACGGACGCGCGCTTCGCGATCGGTCCGCGCCAGGTGGATCCGCGCAGCGGCGAAATTCTCGACGCCGATATCGGCGTATCGGATGTATGGACGCGCAACCCGCGCCGCCGCGCGGTCGAGGAATTGCCGCGGCCGGCGATAGGCACTAGGCGTGACGAATTATTTTGCGATTACGCCAATGAGATGTCGAGTGAGCTGGAGTTCGCGCTCGACCTGCTCGAAGCGCGCGGCGATATCGAACCCGACAGCCCCGAGGCGGAGGCGTTCGTCCAGGCCACGCTGAAGGACGTGATCAGCCACGAGGTCGGCCATTCCCTGGGATTGCGCCACAATTTCCGCGCATCGACGATTTACTCGCTGGAACAGATCGCAGACCGGGAGTTCACCAGGCAGAATGGCCTGACCGGCTCGGTGATGGATTACAACGGGCTGAATATCGCCGCGCGCGGACAGCGTCAGGGCGAATATGTCATGAGCAATTTGGGCCCGTATGACTATTGGGCGATCGAATACGCCTATAAGCCGATAGACGAAATAAGCGAAAAGGCCGAACTGCAAAAAATTGCCTCACGCAGCGCCGAGCCGCAGCTGGCGTACGCCACCGATCACGAAGCCGGTTTTAGCGGCGCGCTGGAAGGCGTCGATCCTGAAGTAAATCGGCGCGACCTCGGCACGGACCCGCTGGCGTTTTATCAACATCGCCTCGTGTTGTCGCGCGAGCTGTGGGACCGGTTGCAGCAAAAACAACTCAAGCCAGGCGAGCAGTACAGCACGCAGCGGCGCAATTTTGACGCGGCGCTGGATCAGGTGAAACTCGCCGCTAACCTGAGTGCGAAATATATCGGCGGGTTGGTAAGCGTACGCGATCACGCGGGCAGTCCGCGCGAACCGCTTACGCCGATTGACGCCGACAAACAGCGCCGTGCACTGAAACTGCTCGAGACAGGTATTTTTTCTGCCGACAGTTTCAAATTTCAGCCGGAATTTATGCGCCGGCTCGGCGTGAACCATTTTGACGCACGGGTGAATCCGGATTATTCCATTAACAGCCAGATTCTCGCCATGCAGCGCCAGGTGTTGGACCAAATCATGAATGACGGTGTGGCGACGCGCATTATCGACGCGGAAAACAAGCTGGATAAGCCGCAACAGGCTTTCAGATTATCCGAGCTCTACGACACGATTCAAAATTCCATCTGGAGTGAATTGCGTAGCGGCGGCGACATCGGCAATCTGCGGCGTAATTTGCAGCGCGAACATCTGCGCCGCGTCGCCAACAGTCTGCTGCGGCCCAACGGCGGGCCCGCCGACATGCGCAGTCTGATGCGCGATAACGCCAGACAACTGCAGCAGCAGATCCGCGTAGCGCTCGCCAAACCGGGATTGACCAAGGAAGCGGGGGCGCATTTGCGCGAAAGCCTCGAAACATTGGACGAGGCGCTGAAAGCGACCTTGCAAAGATCGGGAGTCTGACCATGGCAGAATCCGAACGCAACAAAGCCAAACCCGTCGAACTGGTTTTCACGCCGGTCGATAACCAGCGCCTTGCCAATTTATGCGGGCCGCTGGACGGCAATCTGCGCCAGATTGAATCGGCCTTGGACGTGGTGATTACCCATCGCGCGGAACACTTTCGACTGCAAGGGCACGCGGAAGATATGGCGCTGGCCACTCAGGCCCTGCAATATTTTTACCAGCGCAGCAACCGCGCGATTGACGTGGAGGATATCCAATTGGGACTGATCGAAATGACCCACAACGCACCTCGCCCGCAGCGCAAGTCCGATCATGGCAACGACGAGCCGCATTTGCTTACCAAGCGCACCGATTTGCACGGCCGCACGCCGCGGCAGGTTGAGTATTTGAAAAATATTCAGGCGCACGACATTACCTTCGGCGTTGGCCCGGCGGGCACCGGTAAGACCTATCTGGCTGTAGCCTGCGCAGTTGATGCGCTGGAACGCGATCTGGTAAAACGCATTGTGCTGGTGCGTCCGGCGGTGGAAGCGGGCGAGCGTCTCGGGTTTCTGCCCGGCGATATGTCGCAGAAAGTCGATCCGTACCTGCGCCCGCTATACGACGCGTTGTATGATTTGATGGGCTACGAAAAGGTCGGCAGGTTGTTTGAGCGTGCGGCGATCGAAATCGCGCCTTTGGCGTACATGCGCGGACGCACCCTCAATCATTCGTTCATCATTCTCGACGAAGCGCAGAACACCACGCCGGAGCAGATGAAAATGTTCCTCACGCGCATTGGCTTCGGCACGAAGGCGGTGATTACCGGCGACGTGACGCAAATCGATTTGAAGCACGGACAAAAAAGCGGTCTGATCGAAGCGCGTAATGTGCTGCAGAATATCCGTGGCATCGGCTTTACGATTTTCCAGAGCGAAGACGTGGTCAGGCATCCGCTGGTCCAGCACATCGTCAATGCTTATGAAAAGCACAACGCAAAAAATTCATAAAAATCGTATAGTTACAGCAGTGACGACGAAACCATCAGGCGCAGCGGAATTTTCCCTTTCGGTGCAATACGCCAGCACGGAAAAAAATTTGCCGACCCGCGCGCAGTTTCGCCGCTGGGTCAGAGCCGCGCTGCGACGGCCGGCCCAGATTAATTTGCGCGTAGTGGATGCGGAAGAAGGCCGCACACTCAATGCGCAATTTCGCAAAAAAAATTACTCCACCAACGTGCTGACGTTTGTTTATGATGACAGCAACCCTTTAAGCGGCGACATCGTTCTGTGCGCGCCGGTGATCAGACTCGAAGCGCAGCAACAGGAGAAAGACCTTGAGGCTCACTACGCCCATCTTACGTTGCACGGCGTATTGCATTTGCAGGGATACCAGCATGAAAAAAACCGTGATGCAAGAATAATGGAAGCGCTGGAGACCAGCATCATGCAGAAACTTCGCTACGCCGACCCTTATTGCGCCGGTCAATCGTGAAAACAGCCATGCAGGATTTTGCCCCGACCAGCCAGCAGAACCTGGATTGGAACGGCGTCATCGCTTTTATCACCATTGCCTTTCTTGTCGCATGGACCATCGCGTCGCCCATGTGGTTCAACACCGAAGGTCTCCGGCATCCGCTCGCGCCGTACTTATTGCCGTTGATCATGTTTGCGCCGAGCATTGCGGCGTTGATGGTAGTGCGCTGGGTCAGTCCGGAGGCGGATTTCAGAACCGCCACCGGACTTCATCTCGGCGACAGAAGCAAATGGCCGCGCTACTGGCTGCTCTGCTGGTTCGGTATGCCCGCCCTGGTGCTGGTTGCGTTGGCGCTGAGTTCGCTGTTTGGCGTTTACGCGGCAGACATGAAGAATTTCTCCGGTTTGCAACAGATGCTGGCGCAAAAAGAAGAGGGCGCTGCCGCGCTGGAAACCATGTCGGTGCAATGGCTGGTGGCGATTCAACTCGGCACGATCCTGATCGCGCCGCTGCTTAACGTTGTCTTTGCATTTGGCGAAGAGTGGGGCTGGCGCGGCTACCTGTTACAAAAATTATTACCGCTTGGGCAATGGCCGGCGCTGATCGTCAGCGGCGGGATCTGGGGCATGTGGCATCTGCCGGTCATTTTGCTCGGTTACAATTACCCGCTTTATCCGAATTTGGGCTGGCTGTTCATGCTGGTCCTGTGCATATTGCTGGGAATTCTGTTTGGCTGGACGCGCCTCGCCACCGGCAGCATCTGGCCTGCGGTGATTGCACACGGTGCGCTCAATGGCTCAGCTGGCGCGGTCAACCTGTTCGCCGCTGCCGATACCACGATCGATACCGCGCAGGCCGGAATCACGGGCTGGGTCGGTTGGCTGGTGTTGAGCGCAGTGATTGCATTCCTCGTTTACAGCAAACGTCTGCCCGTAATAAGAAATACGACTTTCTGACGCGTCAACCGGTGACTTGAGCAATTGCCACATATCCAGCACAATGATTGAGCCGGCATCGATCTGGCAATAAGTTTATGAATAAAATCAATTAGTTATAAAGGGGTCGACAATGAAGGTCTTACGCAGCGCGGTGTTGCTTGCGCTATACAGCAGTGCAGGTTTTACTATTGTTTCACCGGCGCTGATCGCTCACGCGCAAACCACGGCGACTGACAGCGGCAGTGAAACTTCGAGGGTTGAAGGCGTCACCGTGGTCGGCTCACGCCGCGTCAATGCGTCGGCGACGGACACGCCAGTGCCGGTCGATTTTATTCCGCTGACCAAAGCAAGCGAGCAAGGCGGGCAATTCGATCTGGCGCAATCGCTGCAATATATTTCGCCATCATTCAACTCGACGCGCCAGACCGGCGCCGACGGTGCGGATCTGATCGATTCCGCCGCATTGCGCGGTCTCGGTTCCGACCAGACTCTGGTTTTGGTCAACGGCAAACGGCGCCACACCACTTCTCTGGTGAATTTGTTCGGCGCGCGCAACCGCGGCAACACCGGCACTGACCTGAATGCCATTCCGTTGATGGCCATCGAAAATGTGCAAGTTCTGCGCGACGGCGCAGCAGCCCAATACGGTTCGGATGCCATCGCCGGCGTGATGGACATTGGTCTGAAAAAGCGCCCGGGTTGCGAGGGGGCGTTGGGCTACGGCCAATATTCCGTGGGCGACGGGAAAAATTATCTCGCCACGGCGTATTGCGGTATTCGCGTGGGGGAAAAAGGCGTGGTCGGCATCACCGGCGAATATCAGGATCGCGGCCGTTCCAATCGTGCCGAAGCGCCGAGCCTGCGCACCATCGGTGATTCGGCGGTGAAGAATCCGACGGTTTATATCAATGGCGATCTGCCGACCAGCGATATCAGTAAATTCTATTTCACGCTCGGGCTGCAAAAACGCGATGCATCCTCGGCCGCATTCGAGCGCGGCGGCGTTGGGTCGGACGACATTCCATCGCGAAATTCCGCCGCGCTTTACCCCAACGGCTTTGTCCCTTACATCAATGCAGACGTCGAGGACCGCTACGCCATTGTCGGGAATCGCCTGCAGCTGGGCGCATGGAATGCGGATTTGTCGCAGACATATGGCTTTAACGACATGCGTTACAACATCAGCAATACGCTGAACGCCTCGATCGCCAATCTGGATCCCAACGGATTGAGCCCGACTAGATTTGATGCGGGCGGGTTCACTTTCACCCAGATGACCACCAATCTGGACTTGAACCGTTTCTTCCCCAATATCATGAATGGTATGAACGTCGGCTTCGGCGCGGAGTACCGGCGTGAGTTTTATGCCATCGGCGCAGGCGAAAAAGGCTCGTACTTTGATTACGATGGCGTGGGTAATGGCGGCAACGCCGGTAGCCAAGGGTTTCCGGGTTTCCAACCCGGCGATGCCACCGATCGAAGCCGCCACAGCAGTGCAATTTACGCAGATATTGAAACGGATATTACCCAGCGTTTCAAAACCCAGGCAGCGGTGCGCTATGAAAAATATAGTGATTTCGGCTCCAACGTGAGCGGAAAATTCGCCGCGAGCTTGAAAGCAACCGACGCTTTGTTGTTTCGCGGTTCCGCCAGCACCGGTTTCCGCGCACCGTCATTACAGCAAATATATTTCTCTTCAACCATCACGGACTTCATCAGCGGCGTGCCGGTTGATGTCGTGATTGCGCCCAATGGCGGCACGGTTGCCAACGCGGCGGGCATTCCAAAATTGAAAGAAGAGACTTCCAAGAGCTTCACCTTCGGCAGCACCTATTCGCCGCTGTCGGGAATAGCGGTCACTGCCGATCTGTATCTGATCGATATCAAGGATCGAATCGTATTGTCCGGCCGTTTCGATGCGGATAATTACCCGGCGCTGGGTTCCATTCTGGCCGGCTTGGGCGTGGGGCAGGCGCAATTCTTTGTTAACTCGGTAAATACCCGCACCAAGGGTCTTGATTTGACCTTGTCGCATAAAACCACTGTGCGTGGCGCGAGACTTTCCAGTTATCTGGCAGCCAACTTCGGTAAAACCGAAGTCACTGGCATCAAGGCGCCCGCCGCCCTGGCAGGTTTTGAAGATGTGCTGTTATCGGAGCGTGAGCGCCTGTTCATCGAACAGGGCGCGCCGCGTCGCAAGGCCACGCTGGGTTTTGATTTGACCACAGGTGCATTTGAGACGGGATTGAAAATCATTCACTTCGGTCCGCAGACGCTCGGCACCTTCACCGGCACAGCCGGCGGCGAGCCAAATGCCCACTATGCTGCGAAGACATCCGCCGACCTGAGCGTTACTTATAACTATGATAAAAATACCAAGTTCACCATCGGCGGAAATAATATTTTCAACGTCAAGCCGACCGAACAGAACGCTAATGAAACCGATAACGGCTTCAAGTACGAGAGCGTGCAATTCGGGTTGAACGGTGCATCGTACTTTGCCCGTTTGTGGAAAAAGTTTTGATCTGAGCGCGTCGAATTGAATTAAACAAAAAGCCGCGCGAGCGGCTTTTTGTTTTCAGCGGCGGTGGGTATTCAGCTGATTCTCCAGCGCATCGGAAAACCAGGTGAGTGTCGTTGTGAGGATCAGGTAAACGCACGCAACGGTAATGAACACCGGCACCGGTTGAAAACTTTCCGCCTGCACGCGGTTGCCAACCATGGACAACTCGACGACACCGATGGCGTAGGCTAGGCTGGAGTCTTTTAAAAGGCTGACAATATTATTTACCAGCGACGGCAGGCTGATGCGAACCGCCTGCGGCAACACAACATGGCGGAATGCAGTAAGCGGCGGAAATCCGAGCGACTGCGCCGCGTATACCTGCCCTTTGGGCACGGCCAGTATCCCTCCGCGCATGGCTTCGGCATTATAGGCGCCGACATTCAACGCCAGCGCGATAATGGCAGAATTAAAATCGGATAATTTCAGCTCAGGAAACATCGCGGGCAACGCGAGGTAGACGAACAGGATTTGCACCAGCAACGGCGTACCGCGAATGACCCAAACGTAAAAACGCGAAGGCCAGGCGATGAACGGATTGCTCGACATTTTGCCCATCGCGGCGAACACGCCGATGCCCAGGCCAATGGCGCCGGAAATCAATGTGAGCAGAACGGTGGTGCGCGCACCGTTGGCAAATTGCTGTGCGGCAGGCCCGATCGGCGCGGGCAAAAATTGCAGCGGCAGCGCCATGAGCCAAAGAAAAATGACCAGGCAAACGGCTGCCGCCGCCATGAGTAAATGCTGCCTGATCGGTTTGTCGGAGTTGGCCATGCTGGGCTTTGGTTGCTCGCGCGGTGGTGTTTTAACGTCTTGCTTGAATCACTTACAACGAATGTCCTGCCCGAAATATTTTTCTGAAATTGCCTTGTAGGTGCCGTCAGCCATGATCTCGGCCAGTGCCTTGTTCAGCGCGTCACGCACCGACTTGTTATCCTTTTTCACAATAATGGCAATTTTTTCCGTGTAAAGTAAATCGCCGAGTTGCAGCTTCAGAGCAGGATTTTTTTGCGTGACTTCCAGCGCCTGGAATTTGTCGGTAACCCAGGCATCGACACGGTCTGATAGCAGATTCTGCTGCGCGTCGGTATCCTTGGGAAAGGTTTTCACTTCCTTGAGATCGCTCACCTTTTTTACCGCATCAGCGTAAGTCGTGCCGATTTGCACGGCAACGGTTTTACCTTTCAATTCCGCCGCGGTTTTCGCGCCGCCGATTTTGGTAACAATCTGACCGCCGCTGCAATAGTGCGGGTCGGTGAAATCGACCGCTTTGGCGCGCTCGGGAGTAATCGCGAACGACGCGATAGCGAAGTCAAAACGGTCCTGCGCCAGCGCGGGAATCTGTACATCGAAACCGAGCGTGGTCCATTGAACCTTGACACCCAGTTTTTTCGCCAGCGCTTCCGCAATGTCGATTTCGAAGCCGGTCAGCACGTTATCCTTGAAATAATTGAACGGCGGGAATGCGCCTTCGGTGGCGACCTGCAGCGTTCCGGATTTTTTGATTGCGTCGATATCCCGACCGCTGCCGCTGCAAGCGGCCAGAACGGCCGCCATGCCAATCAGCACCATGCGTAAAAAGCGTTTCATTTTCGTACCCCCCAACGTGTCATTTTTCTCAGCCTGATTTTACACCATATGCGTTCGCCGACTGGCTTGGCCGCGCGGCGACCCCTGACGAATTTTCGATAAACGTTATTGCAGCGCAGTCAGAAATTGGCTGCAAATCCACTTTATTGGTAAAGTAACGCCTTGTCATTCAATTTAGCCCCTATGGACGAACCTTCCAAGCCGACCTGGCTCGAGCGGCTTTCCGGACTGCTTATGCGCCAGCCGGAAGACCGTGAGCAACTCGTCGCGTTGTTGCATTCCGCCTATGACCGCAACCTGCTCGATGCGGACGCGCTGTCGATGATTGAAGGCGTGATGCAGGTTTCCGATATGCAGGTACGCGACGTGATGATTCCGCGTTCGCAGATGGATGTGGTCGACATCAGCGAATCGCCGGAAAAATTCATTCCCTATGTCATCAAGACCGCGCACTCGCGCTTCCCGGTCGTCGACCAGGGAAAAGACAATGTGATTGGCATTTTGCTCGCCAAAGACCTGCTGCGCTATTACGCCGGGGAAGAATTCAATGTGCGTGAAATGTTGCGCCCGGCAGTATTCATCCCCGAATCAAAACGCCTGAACGTATTGCTCAAGGAATTCCGCGCCAACCGAAATCACATTGCGATTGTGGTCGACGAATACGGCGGTGTGGCCGGATTGGTGACGATTGAAGACGTGCTGGAACAGATTGTCGGCGAGATTGAGGACGAATACGATTTCGACGAAACCGAAGATAATATTATCCTCGACCGCACCGGGCGTTTTCGCGTCAAGGCGGTCACGCCGATTGAAGATTTCAACGAGAAGCTCGGCACCCATTTCAGCGACGAAGATTTCGATACGCTCGGTGGTTTGGTCACCAATAAGTTTGGACGTTTGCCTAAACGCGGCGAGCAAATCGGCTTTGACGGCGTCAGTTTCCAGGTGTTGCGTGCCGACAGTCGGCGTTTATATTCGCTGCTGGTGGAAAAACAGAAAAATGACACAAACCCGGCGCAATCAAAATAA
>JBAVXA010000247.1:0-1560 GCA_049698095.1 Burkholderiales bacterium | reverse complement strand
GACAACGAGTACTCAGTGCGTGTCGATTTCCTGGCCTCAGGCGACTTTGTATTTTTGCTTGCGCTGGGTGAACAAAACACCCTGGCGGCGGCGGCTGAGAAGGCGCTCTCGATTGACGCCGGATTTGCTTTGGGCGCGAGCCTGCAGCACTTTGTCGCGCAAAGGGTTCTGGCCGAATTCGCGCTGTAGAAAAAACGTTCCGATTCAAGCACAATTCAGCTGCTGCGAAAAGTCACTTCGCGGTTTTCGAAGGCGACGGGTTGTCGCACTAACGCAGCCAAGCGGACTGCAACGGATTATTTTTTCGCGCTGGAAAAACCGAAAGGTAAATATGCCGGACACCAGCGCGTCGTGGCGGTGAACAGCGGTATCAGGCCCAGCGCCCCCCACCAGCTGCTGTAGTAAAAGCCCAGCCCGATAATTATCAGCCCGGCGATAAAACGAATTGCACGATCCGCGGTGCCTACATTGCAAACCATATAACCTCCAAAAATATCAATTAAATTAATCAATTAATTAAACTAAAACAAAAACAATTTACTGCGCTGGCAACGTGTTAACGAATTTTTCGCACAGCTTAACCCATGAGCGTAATGCTTTGTCCGATTCAGTCCCCGCCGATTCCACGTAAACAAATCCTTTCATCGGTCGCATATTGCCCATTTCGTTGCGCGCATGATCTTTTCTCAACGCAGCCGCATATTGTTCCGGCCCGACACGCGCCATTAACGCGTCGCCGATGATGCCGCAACACATGTTTCCGCGCATCATATAAGCGACGCCACCGAACATTTTTTTCTCGACCACCTCGGCGCGGCCGGAAAAGATTTCGCGCAGCCGTTCTGCCAGCCCTTCATCGTATGCCATCGCCCGTTTCTCCGCAAAGCAGGCAACCCGTCAAATAGTAACCGTCACTTTCCCTACCGCGCGGCCGCTTTCACTATAGTTCAAGGCATCGCGCAAATGGTCGAGATCGAAGTATTTGTCCATCACCGGTCTGATTTTCCCGGCTTCTACCAGGGCGGCGATCTGGCGCAATTGCCCTCCGCTCGGATGCATGAATATATACGTGAAGTTCACTCCGCGCTGTTTCGCCAGTTGGTTTGATTTGCGGTTCTTGAATCCCATTACCATTCTCACCACGGGATTCACGCCCCATTCGCGTCCGAATTCTGCCGTCGGGATTCCGGCAATCGTAATCAGCGCCCCGCCGCGTTTCAGCACGGAGAACGAACGGTGCTGCGTGTCGCCGCCGATCGTATCGAACACCAGGTCGTAGTCGGCGATCAGCGAATCGAAATGCTGGGTTTTGTAGTCGATCACGACGTCGGCGCCGAGGCTTTTCATCAGCGCCACGTTGCGTCCGCTGCAGGTCGTCGCGACAAATGCGCCCGCATGCTTGGCCAGCTGAATCGCAAATGTCCCTACACCGCCCGAGCCGGCGTGGATCAATACTTTTTGCCCGGGTTGCAAGTTGCCGACATCGAACAATACCTGCCACGCCGTTAGCCCTGCCAGCGGGACCGCCGCCGCCTGATTGAAATCGAGATTGGCCGGCTT
>JBAVXA010000246.1:0-1741 GCA_049698095.1 Burkholderiales bacterium | reverse complement strand
ATTGCATGCTGCTGCCCGGCCCCGAGGCGCAACAGCTCGCGGTCTATATCGGTTGGCTGATGCACCGCACCTGGGGCGGCATCGTGGCGGGCACTCTGTTCGTGCTGCCGTCAATTTTTATTTTGCTGTTGCTGTCGTGGATTTATCTCGCCTTCGGGCATATCACCGCTGTCGCCGGCGTTCTCTACGGAATAAAACCAGCGGTGACTGCCGTAGTGCTGTTTGCCGCGTATCGTATCGGTTCGCGTGCGCTGAAAAATTCAGTGTTGATCGCGATTGCCATTGCGGCGTTTGTCGCGCTATATGGTTTCAACCTGCCGTTTCCGGTGATTATTTTTCTGGCAGGGTTGTTCGGCGCCGTCTACAGCCGGTATTCGCCGCAAACTTTTCATATCGCCAGCGCGCACGCTGCGTCCGGCATCGCGCATGAACCCGCGTTAATCGACGACGACACGCCGACGCCGATGCACGCCTTATTCAGCTGGAAAAAATTCGTTCATGTGGCAATGGTCGGTACGCTAATCTGGATCATCCTCATGCTCCTGCTGATCGCGCTATTCGGCAAGCAAAGCGTGCTTACGCACATGGCGTGGTTTTTTACCAAAGCGGCGCTGCTGACCTTCGGCGGTGCTTACGCCGTGTTGCCGTATGTGGTGCAGGGCGGCGTGATCGAGCATCAATGGCTGACCGCGGCGCAAATGATCGATGGGCTCGCGTTAGGCGAAACCACGCCGGGCCCGCTGATCATGGTGGTCACCTTTGTCGGCTTTGTCGGCGGCTGGACTAAACCTGTGTTCGGGCCGGATGCGCTGTTCGCGTCTGCTTTTATCGCCGCCAGCATCGTGACCTTGTTTACGTTCCTGCCGAGCTTCATATTTATTTTTCTCGGCGGGCCGTTTATCGAAACGACCCACGGCAATCTGAAATTCACCGCGCCGCTCAGCGCGATAACCGCCGCCGTGGTCGGGGTGATCGTCAACCTCGCGCTATTTTTCGCGTGGCATGTCTTCTGGCCGAAGGGTTCCGCCGCGTCGCCGGATTGGTTTTCCATCGCACTTTGCGCAGCCGCGTGCATCGCATTGTTTCGCTTCAAGGCGAATGTGATAATGGTCATCGGACTCTGCGCAATGGCAGGTTTGGCATTCACTTTTTTGCGCGCATAAAATTTCGCCATGCATGAAATCAAGCCGGAACAATCCATCGAGTTGCTGAAAGAGCTGCATATCCTCACGCGCGACGGGAAGATGAATCAGGACAGCCGGCGCAAGCTCAAGCAGGTTTATCACCTGACCCAGTTCATTGAGCCATTGATAAAAAATATTCAATTAAATCAAAAAGATATAACCATCGTCGATCATGGCGCAGGCAAGTCGTATCTCGGATTTATTATCTATGATTTATTTTTCAAAGCGCAGCAAACTACTTCGCATATTTACGGCATCGAACGCCGCGATGAGCTGGTGCAAAAGTCCGTCGAGCTGGCGCAACGGCTGAATTTTCCGCGCATGTCGTTTCTCAATCTATCCGTCAACGAATCGATCGCGTCGGACAGCCTGCCGGAGAAGATCGACATCGTCACGGCATTGCATGCCTGCGATACCGCCACCGACGACGCAATCAACTTCGCGCTGAAAAAACATGCGCAACACATTGTGCTGGTGCCGTGCTGCCAGGCCGAGGTCGCGTCCGTGCTGAAAAAAAACAAAGGCAAGGAACTGGCAAAAAATGCGCTGACGGAAAT
>JBAVXA010000245.1:0-3040 GCA_049698095.1 Burkholderiales bacterium | reverse complement strand
TTCAGCAAGCTCACGTTCGATCTGAACGAAAATAACGCGGCCCCGTATATCGCGACGGGTGTGCGACCGCGCATTGCCATTCTGCGTGAGCAGGGTGTCAACGGCCAACTGGAAATGGCGGCGGCGTTTGACCGCGCCGGCTTCGCTGCATTTGATGTCCACATGAGCGATATCATCGGCGGGCGAGTTTCGCTAAACGATTTCCAAGCCTTTGCCGCCTGCGGCGGATTTTCTTATGGCGATGTGCTCGGCGCGGGCGAGGGGTGGGCCAAATCGATCCTGTTCAATCCGCGCGCGCGCGAACAATTCGAAGCATTCTTCAAACGCCATGATACGTTTGCGCTCGGAGTCTGCAACGGCTGTCAGATGATGAGCAATCTCAAATCCATTATTCCTGACGCGGAATTCTGGCCGCACTTCGCACGCAATAAATCGGAGCAATTCGAGGCGCGCACGGTCATGGTCGAGGTGCAGCAAACGCCATCGCTATTTTTCGACCGCATGGTTGGCAGCTGCATTCCCGTGGTCACCGCGCACGGCGAAGGCCTGGCCGAGTTTGCCACGCGCGAGCAATCCGACACCGCGCAACCGTATATCGCGTGGCGCTACATCAACAACAACGGGAAAGTCACCGAAGAATATCCACTCAACCCGAACGGCTCGCCGCAAGGACTATCGTGCATCACCAATCGCGACGGCCGCTTCACTATTCTGATGCCACATCCAGAGCGCGTGTTCCGCAGCGTGACCAACTCATGGCATCCCGCCGATTGGCAGGAGGACGGTCCTTGGATGCGCATGTTCCGTAACGCGAGAAAATCGTTGGGTTGATTTTTTTCCGGAAGATGGCATTTTTTCAAATCGGCACACAATACTGCGACTGAGACACCGCGAACCAGACAGCATAATTGATTGATAGCGTTCGGCTGAAACCAGGGTTGAAATTAAAGTGGGCCATCGATTGATGGCCCACTTTTTTATTGCCATTTTCAAGTCACAAGCAATCGCCATATCTATTTGATTATAAACAAATTTTTTATAAAAAATTTCTGCTACACTTAATTGACAGAGCGCACAGCTAAAACGAAAGGGATTTAAATGGCTTTGTTTCGGAATTATTCAATGAGATATTTTGCGCGAAATTTTATTTTCCCTTTATTTGTTATTTTCATAGCCGCTTGCAGTAAAGGCGGAGCCGGGTCGCCATCCGGCCCGGGCGGTCCGGGCGGTCCGCCCCCTGTATCCGCGGCGCCGGTGACTGAACGCGTTGTGCAGGAGTTCGATGAATTCAGCGGAAGGCTTGAGGCAACGGAAACTGTCGAATTACGCTCACGCATCGCCGGCACCCTTGACCGGGTGCATTTCCGCGAAGGGCAACTGGTCAATAAAGGCCAACGGCTTTTTACCATTGATTCCCGGCCTTTTGTTGCCGAGGTGGCGCGATTGCAGGCGCAACTATCCGCTGCACAAACCCAGGCGGAATTAGCAAGAACTGAAGCGGCACGCGCTGAAAAATTGTTGCCTTTGCAGGCCATCTCGCAGCAGGAGCTTGACCAGCTGCGCGCCGCAACGCGTAACGCGGAAGCCAATGTGCGGGCGGTTCAGGCGGCTATGCAAACTGCCCAATTGAACCTGAGCTACGCGCGCATTACTGCGCCGATAGCGGGCCGCATCTCGCGCGCAAACGTTACGGCAGGCAATCTGGTCGGTGTGAACGAACCGGTATTGACGACTATCGTGTCGGTGGACAATGTGTACGCGTACTTTGATGCCAGCGAAGCGACCTATCTGAAGTATGTGCGCGCATCGCGCGAGGGAACGCGGCCTTCGTCGCGCGAAACTGCCAACCCGGTCCTCATGGGCTTGTCGAATGAAGAAGGCTTTCCGCATAAAGGGCAAATGGACTTTGTCGACAATCGTCTCAACCCGGCCACCGGCAGTATCCGCGGCCGGGCGATTTTCGACAATAAAGATAATCAGTTCACCCCCGGGCTGTTCGCGCGCCTCAAACTCGTCGGCAGCGGAAGCTATCTGGCGACGCTGGTACCCGAGCGCGCCATTTCTACCGACCAGACGCGCAAGATCGTAATGGTAATCGGGGCAAATAACATTGTTGAGCCGCGCGAGGTGAAAACAGCCGCATTGATAGACGGCATGCGCGTGGTAACAGGCGTAAAAGCCGGTGAAAATATCATCGTGGATGGCATGCAGCGTGCTTTTCCCGGTGCACCCGTGACGCCGAAACTGTTAAAAGTCGACGACAAAGGTATGCCGATATTTCCACCGCCGCAACAGGACGGCCCGCCGCAGGAGAAAAAAGCGACTGAGAAACCGGACGAAAAAACTCCCGCTAAAAACAGCGCAGAAAAGAAATAGGGATAGCCATGGATATCTCGCATTTTTTTATCGACCGGCCACGTTTTGCCGCGGTCCTGTCGATTTTCATTTTTCTCATCGGCGCTCTGTCAATATTTCGATTGCCCGTCTCGGAGTATCCCGAGGTAGCGCCGCCTCAGGTTTTAGTGCGCGCGCAGTTTCCGGGAGCCAACCCGCGCGTAATTTCTGAAACTGTCGCCACGCCAATTGAGGAGCAGATAAACGGGATCGAGAATCTGCTTTACTTCGAAAGTCAGGCGACGGCAGATGGAGCGATGTCGCTTACAGTGACATTCAAAATCGGCACCAACCCCGAAGCCGCCGAGACAGCGGTGCAAAATCGCGTTAACCGCGCGTTGCCACGTTTGCCCGACATCGTTCGTCAAATAGGTGTTACCACCGAGAAACAATCCTCCAACCTTACTATGGTGGTGCACCACGTCAGCCCTGATAATAGCCGCGACGCTCTTTACTTGCGCAACTACGGCCAGTTGCAGGTGCGAGATGAACTGATGCGCATTCCCGGTATGGGCAGTGTGATCCTGTTCGGTGCCGGTGATTACGCCATGCGTGTCTGGTTGGATACGCAAAAACTTGCCGCCAACAACCTGACATCCGCTGATGTGGTGCGTTCCATCAGGGAGCAGAACACGCAGGTTGCCGC
>JBAVXA010000244.1:0-19604 GCA_049698095.1 Burkholderiales bacterium | reverse complement strand
ATGACCGGACCGATGCCCATGATCTTCGGGTCGACGCCGGAATGACCGTAGCTGACCAATCGCGCCATCGGCTTGAGGCCTTTTTTCTCCGCCGCCGCACGTTCCATTAACACCACTGCCGCAGCAGCGTCGTTGATACCGGAGGCGTTGCCTGCGGTGACGGAACCTTCTTTGTCGAACACCGTTTTGAGTTTGGCCAGTCCGTCCAAAGTGGTTTCGCCGCGCACATGTTCGTCGGTGTCGTAAAAGGTAGAACCCTTTTTGCTTTTAATTTCGACCGGCAGTATCTGCGATTTGAAATAACCTTGGGCAATGGCGTGCGCCGCGCGCTGTTGGCTTTGCACGGCAAATGCATCCTGCTGTTCGCGCGTGATGCTCCATTTCTTCGCCACATTTTCGGCCGTCACGCCCATGTGCATGGTGTCGAACGGATCGGTCAGCGCGCCGACCATCATATCGATCGTGCTGCCGTTGCCCATGCGCTGGCCCCAGCGCCCGTTCTGCAGCATGTATCCGCCGCGGCTCATCGACTCTGCGCCGCCTGCAACGGCAGCATCGGTGTCGCCGACCATAATGCATTGCGCGGCACTGACGATCGCCTGCAGACCGCTGCCGCATAAGCGATTCAGCGTGAACGCGGCGACCGACTGCGGCAAGCCGGCGTTGATCGCCGCAACGCGCGAAATGTACATGTCTTTTGCTTCCGTGTGGATCACATGGCCAAGCACGACCTGGCCGACATCTTCTGGTGCCACTTTGGCGCGGGCGATGGCTTCGCGCATGACGTTCGCGGCCAATTCGCTCGGAGCAAAATCTTTCAAACTTCCGCCGTAGCCGCCGATTGCCGTGCGCACGCCGCTCAGTACAACGATTTCACGATTGCTCATTTCAGTTTTCCTTTATCAAATTAAACTATTAATAAAAATATTAATTAAATCAACTACTTACAATAGATGCGGTCAAATCGTGGGCGTCGTTGTCGTCGATTTTTACGCGCACAAATTCACCCGCCTTCAATCCTTTTGCATTCCTTATCGTTACGACGCCGTCTATTTCTGGCGCATCGGCCGCCGAGCGCGCAATCGCATTGCGCCCGTCGATTTCATCAACCAACACTTGCATGGTCAAGCCGATTTTCTTGGTCAGCTTTTCACGGCTGATTTCCGCTTGCAACTGCATGAAGCGCGCCTGCCGCTCTTCGCGCAGCGCCTGCGGTACTGCACCGGCGAGCTCGTTCGCTTTGGCACCCTCGACCGGCGAGTAAGCGAAACAGCCGACACGGTCAAGTTGCGCCTCGCGCAAAAAGTCCAGTAATCGCTCGAAGTCGTCTTCGGTCTCGCCGGGAAAGCCGGCGATGAATGTACTGCGGATGGTAATGTCCGGGCATATGTCGCGCCAAGCCTTGATGCGCGCCAGGTTATTTTCGCTGCTGGCCGGACGCTTCATCGCTTTGAGAATTTTCGGACTGGCGTGCTGGAACGGCACGTCAAGATAAGGCAGGATTTTTCCCTCCGCCATCAGCGGTACCACGTCGTCAACATGCGGATACGGATAAACATAGTGCAGGCGCACCCACACGCCAAGTTCGCCCAGCGCGGCGGCGAGATCGAGCATACGCGTTTTCAGCGGGCGCCCCTGCCAGAAACCGGTGCGGTACTTGACATCCACTCCGTAGGCGCTGGTGTCCTGCGATATCACCAACAGCTCCTTTACCCCGGCGTTGACCAGATTCTGCGCTTCCTGCATGACCTCGCCGACGGGACGGCTGATCAGGTCGCCGCGCATCGACGGAATAATACAAAACGTGCAGCGGTGATTGCAGCCTTCGGAAATTTTCAAATAGGCAAAGTGCTTCGGCGTCAACTTGATCCCCTGCGGCGGAATCAGGCTGGTGTATGGGTCATGCGGTTGCGGCAAATGCAAATGCACCGCCTGCATCACCTCGTCTTTGGCGTGCGGGCCGGTAACAGCGAGCAGTTGCGGAAACGTGGTTTTGACAATATCGCCCTTTGCGCCGAGGCAGCCGGTGACGATAACTTTGCCGTTTTCGGCCAATGCTTCGCCGATGGCGCCAAGCGACTCTTCCACTGCCGAATCGATAAAACCGCAGGTATTCACGACCACCAGATCGGCGCCCTCATAGCTCGGCGAGATGCCGTAGCCTTCCGCGCGCAGCTGGGTGAGAATTTGTTCCGAATCGACCAGCGCCTTCGGGCAGCCGAGAGAAACGAAACCTACCAGAGGAGTCTTCGCTGACGGTTTTCTGACCAGGGGCTTGGACGCGGAAGCTTTTCGGCTGCTTAACATATATAGGGCGGTGCGACCGGTCATCAGGGCAAAACGACTGGTTGCCGGAAATTATGGTTGAGTCGTGCAGAATAGCAGAAAAATCCGGCCCGGCACGCAAGCCCCCTCAGGTTTTGCTTTTGTCGCCTTTGCCTTTCGGTTTCGATGCCTTGCTATCGGTCGCATCGGCATGGCCTTCAGGCATGCCAAATCCGCCGAACAGGTTGCGTGTCTGTTTTTGAATCTGATCCTGCATTTGCAGGAACATGTTGGCACTTTGCTCCATGTAATTGCCCATTACGCCTTGCACCGCCGGCGCCTGCGTCTGCATGAACTGCTTCCATAATTCCGAGTTCATTTGCGGCGCGTTGCCGCCATACATGGTGCGTGCCTGCTCCTGCAGCTTTGCCTGTACCTCGATAAACGATCCGATGCTTTTTTCCAGGTAGGCCCCCATCATTCCCTGCATGGCGTTTCCGTAAAAACGGATGGTTTGGGCCAGCATTTCGCTGGTAAACATCGGTACGCCTCCGCTTTCTTCCTCCAGAATAATCTGCAGCAATATGCTGCGCGTGATGTCCTCGTTCGTCTTTGCGTCGAGCACATGGAAATTCTCACTATCCAGCACCAGGTTCTTTACATCTGCCAGCGTGATATAGCTGCTGGTCGCCGTGTCGTACAGTCGGCGGTTAGGATACTTTTTGATAACTCGTTTGGCAGTAGACATTTGCTTCCCCTGAAATTTGTTGATCCACACCTGATATGACGGCCTTTTCCCCGCTTAGGCTATCGCATTATAACCTAACTATATGATTTCATTTATTTTTTATTTAAAAAAGTCAGCCCTGAAAATATTTATTGCATTGCACCAAAAAGTTCTTGACAAGGTATTCATGCAAGCCTAGAATGAAATTGTTGCGCTGCACCAAGTTCACAGTTTCAGTTTATTGGGCGGCGACATCTTAACCCCCTTTAACTATTTTGGAGCTCTATAAATGAACAACTTCGCTGAACAAATGAATCACGTTAATAAAGCCATCGTAGAGGCGTCTGTGCGCTTTGCCAAGACCTCTTTCGAAAACTCCGAGCGTCTGGTCGCCTTGAACGTTGAGGCCGCCAAGCACTCTTTCGACGAAAGCACCAAAAGCATCAAGGCGTTGAACGAAGTCAAGGATCCCCAGGACTTGCTCGCCATCCGTGCCAAGCTGACCGAATCGGCAGTCGAAAAAGCCAGCGGCTACACCCGCCACCTGCTCGACCTGGCCACCGAAGCGCAAGCTGAATTCACCAAAATGGCCGAAGACAACTGGGCGCAGATGAACAAAAACCTGAATGCAAGCGTTGACCAGATGTCCAAGTCTGCTCCTGCCGGTAGCGAAGTCGTATTCAACGCCCTCAAATCGGGCCTGGTTGCCGGTTCGTCAGCTATCGACAACGTCAGCAAGGCTTCGAAGCAATTCGCCGGCGTCGCTCAAGCGAACTTCAAGGCTGCTGCTCAACAAGCCGCCAATGCAACGGTAAAAGGCCGTAAAGCCAAGTAATTCGATTCCCCTTCCGCCTCGGCGGGAGGGTGTTATCAAAAGTCTCCTCCTCCTTTATCGCAATGATAAAGGCTCAATACCCCCTCAGGAAACTGTGGGGGTATTTTTTTTCTAGAACATATGCTGGCCGCCATTGATCGAAATATTCGCGCCGGTAATAAACGCCGCTTCATCGGAAGCCAGATAAATGATCAGGCCGGCGATTTCTTCCGGCTTGCCCAGGCGCCCGACAGGAATTTGCGGAATGATTTTGCTGTTCAAAATTTCTTCGGGGATGGCGGTAACCATTTTCGTACCGATATAGCCGGGAGAAATGGTATTCACTGTCACGCCCTTTTTCGCCACTTCAAGCGCCAGCGACTTGGTGAATCCGTGCATGCCGGCTTTGGCGGCAGCGTAATTGGTCTGGCCGAACGCGCCTTTTTGTCCGTTGACCGACGATACATTGATGATGCGCCCCCAGCCGCGGTCGACCATGTCGTCGAGCACCGGCTTGCACATATTGAACACGCTGTTGAGGTCGGCATTGATGACCGCGTCCCAATCTTCCTTGCCCATCTTTTTGAAGGTCATGTCGCGCGTGATGCCTGCGTTGTTGACCAGAATATCCACCGGCCCGACGTCTTTTTCGACCTTGGCAATCATCTCGGCACAAGCGTTGTAATCGGTGACGTCGAGCGGATAACAATGAAACGTATAGCCTTGGCGTTTCATTTCCTCGTTCCACTGGCCGGCCTTGGTGTTGTTCGGCGAATAGGTCACCACGACCTTATGCCCTTCCCCGTGCAGCTTGGTGCAAATACTTTCGCCCAGGCCGCCCATGCCGCCTGTGACCACTGCTAAACGCTGTGCCATTTTGTTCTCCTCCGGTTATGGTGTCTAAATTATTATCAAAAAATAGGCGCAAACCGCTTGATTCTTATTAACATCGCTCCTTGACATAGCTGCCGGGCGCGGGCTCGATCATCTTGAATTCCGCCGAACCCAGTTTCACTCTCGCTGCCACCTGCTTCCCGCCGTGGGGCTTGAGCCATTTAGCCCAATGGGTCCACCAACTTCCCTCATGCGATTGCGCTCCGGCCAACCACTTTTCCGCGTCGTCAGGAAACTTGCTCGACGACCAGTAATTTCGCTTATTTTTTTTCGCCGAATTGATCGAGCCGGCTATATGGCCGGACGCACCGAGCACGAACTCCACTTTCCCACTGATGTATTTGGCGCTCTCATACGCCGCATGCCAAGGGACGATATGATCTTCCTTTGCCGCAAACGCCAGCGTGGGCAAATTAATCGAACCCAGGTCGATTTTTTCGCCGCACATGGTCAGCCGGTTTTGCTTCACCAGGTTATTTTCAAGGTAGGTGTTTTTTACATAATAGGCAAACATCGGTCCGGGCAGATTGGTGCTGTCGCTGTTCCAATACAGCAGATCAAAGGCGTCGGGCATTTTGCCTTTAAGGTAATTGTTCACAACATAATTCCACACCAGATCATTCGCGCGCAGGCTGGAAAATGCCGACGCTAACTCCGCGCCGGGCAGAAGGCCGCCTTTGGCATACTGCTTTTCCTTTTTTTCGACGAACTCGCGATTCACGTAAACACTGATATCGCCGACCTGACTGAATTCCAGTAGCGCGGTCATCAGCGTCATGCTGGCGACTTTGTCTTGCTTGCGCGCGCGCAATACGGCAAGCGCGGACGACAGGATCGTGCCACCGACGCAAAAGCCGAGCGCGTTGATCTTCTTCTGCCTCGTGATTTTGCCGACGACATCGATCGCCTCGATGACGGCATCGAGGTAGTCGTCCCACACCAGATTTCCCATCGACTCCGGCACATTGCGCCAGGAGATCAGGAACACCGTGTGCCCCTGCTCGACGGAAAAACGAACCAGCGAATTGTCCGGTTGCAGATCCATAATGTAATACTTGTTGATGCACGGCGGCACCATCAGTATTGGGCGTTCGTATACCGTCTTGGTGAGCGGTTTATACTGGATAAGCTGAATCAGCGGCGTCTGAAAAATTACCTCGCCTTCGCTCACACCGACATTACGGCCGACCTCGAACGCCTCCTCGTCGGTCATCGATATGCGGCCTTTTTCCACATCCGCCAGCCATTGTTTCATCCCGGTGGCGATACTTTCGCCTTCGGTTTCCAGAGCGAGTTTCAGCACTTCGGGATTGGTGGCAGCGTAATTGGTCGGAGAGATGGCGTCGAGATATTGCTTGGTGAAAAACTGCAGTTTTTTCCGCTCTTTGCTGTCGAGGTCGGCTTTTTCCACCGCCTCCATCAGCAACTGCGACGTGTTGAGATAGGATTGCTTGATATATTGAAACATCGGGTATTTGTCCCACTCCGGTGCAGCGAAACGCTTGTCCTGCAGCGGGGGAGACGATTCGGGCACCGCCGACGCAGTCCCCAGCATATTCATCCAGAGCACGATTTGCTGCTGGTAGTAGCGGTTTTGCAGGTCAGCCCACAACTCCGGATTTTGCGCGATCTGGCTGGTCAGCGTCTGCCATGATTGCGCCAGGCCATCGCCGGTCTTGCTCTGGATTTTTTCCAGCATGTCTTGCATTGCCTGCTGACTGGCCAGACCCAAGGCCTCGATGAGGCCGTCGAAACTTTTGTCGTGAACGGGTGGATTGGCGCGCGCTTTCATTGAACGATTTCCGCTTGGAGGGGATGCAGGCTATTTTAATCAGAATACCACCGCGTGATGGGCTATTCAAGCCAGATTTTTCAGCAGCACCTCGGTCAACCAGATCGAGCCTACACCGAGGCCTATCAGTAATACTTGCTCGAGCGTCGCCGCCAGTTGCGTGCGCCGATGCAAACCGGGTATGAGATCGGCAACAGCGACATAGATCATGCTCGCGGCGGCAATGCCGAGCAGAATCGGTAACGCCTGCTGCATTCCCTGCAATGCGAAGTAGGCGGCAACGCCGCCGAACATCATGGCCACACTTGACAGCAGATTGACCAGCAACGCATTCCGTTTGCTGAACCCGGAATGCAACAGAATCAGGAAGTCGCTGACCTCCTGTGGAATTTCGTGCGCAATAATCGCCAGCGCGGTGATAAAGCCGAGCCGGATGTCGGTCAAAAATGCTGCCGCGATGATGACTCCGTCAACGAGGTTATGAAACGTCGTCCCGATCATGATCATCATGCCGCTGCGGCCGTGGTCGCTGGCATGGCTGTGCGCATCATGCGCCTCGCAGTCTTCCGTATGGCAATGCCGCCACAGCACCAATTTTTCCAGCACGAAAAACAGCAGAATGCCGAACAGTATCGACGCGGTGAGGTGCTGAATATTCCTGGTCAGCTCGAATGCACGTGGCAGGATTTCCAGAAACACCGCGCCGAGCAATGCGCCGATGGCGTAGCTGATCAGCATTCCTACCCAGGAAGCGCGTGCGGTAAAGGCGAATGCCGCCGCGACGCAAATGGAGAGCAAGCCGCCTGCCAGCGTGGTTATGATGATCCAGGAAAGTGTGTTCATTTATTATTTATAACTATTTGATTTAATTAATATTTTTTGAATTATCGATTGCTGTTTATTCACGCCAGATGAGCGACGCCATGCGCCCGGTCACGCCATCACGACGATGGGAAAAAAAACGCGCGTCTTCATACGTACAAAAACCTGCGCCGAAAAACTGCGTCACGCCCGCCTTGCGCAGACGCTGGCGCGCGAGTTCATAAATATCGGCGAGAAATTTTCCATCGGCTTTTTCTCTGAACGCGCTTGCCGCCAGCGCATCGCGGAGCAAAAACGCTTCGCGCACTTCTGCGCCGACTTCAAAACTGCGCGGGCCGATTGCCGGACCGAAATAGGCCAGTACTTCGGCCGTCTTGCATTCCATGGCCTGCACGGTATTCTCCAACACACCTGCGCAGAGGCCACGCCAGCCGGCATGGGCTGCTGCGACAACCGTTCCTGTCTGATTGCAAAACAAAACCGGTATGCAATCCGCGGTGGTAATGGCGCATACGGTATTTGCTTTCCGCGCCACGCTGGCGTCGGCCAGCACCAGGCCCTGAGTTGCATCTGCGTCGATCACATCGGTGCCGTGAATTTGCCGCAGCCATTTAGGTTCGGCGGGCAAATGTCTGCGCAATATGGAACGGTTTGCTTTTACTGTCTGCACGTCGTCGGCGAGAAACGCGCCCAGATTCATGCTGGCGTACGGCCCTGTGCTCACGCCCCCATGCCGAGTCGTCACCAACGTCCGCACGTTTTTCGGCGCGGGCCAGTCGGCGACAATCCAGTCTGCAGGTTGCCTCATGAACCGAGCCGCAGGCTGTCGAGCAAATCGGCCATGTCGGCAGGCATGGGCGCGTCCCAGCTCGCCGGTTCGCCGCTCTGTGGATGCACTAAGGCAAGTCTGGCCGCATGCAGGGCCTGACGCGCGAATTTTTGCAACGCCGATTTGATTTGCTCGTCGTCCGCTTTCACCTTAAAGGTTCGTGGCTTACCGCTGTAGGTCGCATCGCCCGCAAGACCGTGGCCAATGTGCTGCATATGCACCCGAATCTGGTGCGTCCGCCCGGTTTCCAGATTGCACTGCAAAAGGGTATGGTACGGCAGGAGCTCGAGTACCTTGTAATGCGTGATGGCTTCCTTGCCGTTGCCGACCACCGCCATTTTGATGCGTTGCGCCGGATGGCGTCCGATCGGCGCTTCCACCGTACCGTCGCTAGTCACGCACCCCTCAACGATGGCAAGGTATTCGCGCTTCACGCTTCGCGCCTGCAATTGCCGCACCAGGTCGGTTTGCGCCTGCAAGGTTTTCGCCACGACCAGCAGACCGGTGGTGTCCTTATCCAGACGGTGCACGATGCCGGCACGCGGAACATTCGCCACTTGCGGCGCATGGTACAACAAGGCATTGAGCAACGTCCCGCTCCAGTTGCCGCTGCCCGGATGGGTGACGAGGCCCGCCGGCTTGTTGAGGACCAGGATAAATTCGTCTTCATGCAGAATTTCGAGCGGAATATTCTCCGCCTGATAAGCCGATACTTCAGGCGCCGCCTCCGGCTCAACCAATACAGTCTCGCCGCCGCTTACTTTCTGCTTGACCGACGCCTGCACACCGTTGATGCTGACGCCGCCATCCCGCACCCATTGCTGCAGTCTGCTGCGCGAATACTCCGGCAGCAGGCGCGCCAGCGCCTGATCGAGGCGCAGGCCTGCGCAATCCAGCGGGATGCTGATCTCGATTTCTTCCGCCGCCGCATCGGCGCCGACGCCGCTTGCGCCCGCGCCGATTGGGTTATAATCAGCCAACACTTTTTCGGGATTCACCATGATGCGTAGTGTAACGATATTTGCCCTGCTTTGCCTCGCCCTGCTCTCCGCTTGCAGCACCACCGGCGACAAGGACGCGAAAAAAAACTGGGCTGCTGAGGATTATTACAAAGAGGCCAAGGAAGAGCTGGACGGCGGCAACTACGAACGCGCCATCAAGCTGTTTGAACAATTAGGCGCTCGTTTCCCGTTTGGCAAAGTTGCCCAGCAATCGCAGCTTGAAATCGCTTATGCCTATTACAAACAAGCCGAAGTGACCGAAAGTGTCGCGGCGGCCGATCGCTTTATCAAACAATACCCTACGCACGAAAATCTCGATTACGCGTTTTATTTGAAAGGCCTCGCCAATTTTCGCGACGACAAAGGCTTTCTCGGCGTGCTGAACAGCACCGATTTGTCCGAACGCGACCCTAAAGCGGCGCGCGAGTCGTTCGACGCATTCAAGGAACTGGTGACGCGCTTTCCGCAAAGCCGCTATGCCGAGGATTCAACCAAGCGGATGAATTATCTGGTCAATTCGCTGGCGCTGAACGAGATCCATGTCGCCCGGTATTACCTCAAACGCGGCGCGCCGCTGGCTGCCGCCAATCGCGCGCAGCAGGCTCTGGTGCGCTACCCGCAGGCGCCGGCGCTGGAAGAAGCCCTGGGCATCATGATTTCCGCTTACGAAACGCTGGGGATGAATGACCTGCGCGATGATGCCAGAAAAGTTCTGCAAAAAAACTTTCCCCAAAGCATTTATCTCGCCGGCCATACCGAGGCGAATAAACCCTGGTGGCGCTTCTGGTAATGCGCATTGTCGCGCAATCAATTTTGTAATGGTTTTACGTCTGCTTCGACAAAATATTATTTTCAAAGCTGCGAAGTTCCGCTAAAACAGGATTAAAAATCAGGAGAACGGCGTGGCGCAAATGGAATTTGATATTTGTGTAATTGGCGGCGGCGCGGGCGGCCTGGTAGTCGCCGCGGGTGGCGCAGGAATCGGTGCCAAAGTCGCGCTGGTTGAAAAACACAAACTGGGCGGCGACTGTCTCTATTACGGCTGCGTCCCGAGCAAGACTTTACTGCACAGTGCCAAAGTGGCTCACACCATGCGCGACGCGCAACGCTTCGGCATCGCGGCGGTAATCCCGCAGATCAACCTTGCTGATGTGATGCGCCGCGTCGCCAGCGTCATTCATTCGATTGAGCCTAACGATAGCCCCGAGCGTTTCCGCGGCCTCGGCGTGGATGTCATTCTCGGCGAAGGCAAGTTCACCGACCCGCATACGTTCGAAGTCGGTGGCAGAAAAATCACGGCGAGAAATTTCGTCATTGCGACCGGCTCGCGCCCCGGGGTACCACCGATTCCGGGTCTCGCCGACCTGCCTTTTCTCACTAACGAGACAGTGTTCAGCCTGAACGAACAAGTGCCGAGCCTGATCGTCATCGGCGCCGGACCGATCGGCATTGAAATGGCGCAGGCGTTCAGCCGCCTCGGCAGCAACGTCAGCGTGGTCGATCTGGTGCCGCATATCCTGCCCAAAGAGGACCTGGACGCCAGCGATGTGGTACGCAAGCAATTGGAGCACGAAGGCGTCGCGTTTCATCTCAACGTCGCGCCGCAAAAAGCAGAAGGCGGCAAGGGCGACATCCGCCTGACGCTGAAAAATCCGGACGGCAGCCTAACCGTACTGCAGGCAACACATATTCTTGTCGCCGCCGGCCGGCGCATGAACAGCGAGAATCTCGGACTGGAGGCTGCCGGCGTCGCGGTCGAAAAAAATAAAATAATCAGCAACGATCGCTTGCAGACCTCGCAGAAGCATATCTATTTATGCGGCGATATCGTCGGCGGTTACCAGTTCACCCATATGGCGGAACACCATGCGGGCGTCATACTGCGCAACATCGCTTCGCCATTGCCCGCGCGAGTGGAGAATCGGGTCATTCCCTGGGCGACGTTTACCGAGCCGGAACTGGCACGCGTCGGCTATTCGGAAAGCGAGGCCAAGGCCGCCAACATCGATTACCAGACTTTTCGCTTTCCGTTTGACGACATGGACCGGGCGCGTGCCGAGGGGGAAACCGAAGGCTTCGCCAAAATCCTCACCGATAATAAGGGCCTGGTTATCGGTGCGACGATTGTCGGCCCCCACGCCGGCGAGCTGATTCATGAATACGTACTGGCGATCAGCCAGAAAATGAAAGCCACGGACTTGTGCAACATCATTCACGTGTATCCGACGCTGTCGCAAATCAATCGCCGCGTGGCGGACCAGAAGCGCAAAGCATCGTTTACGCCGACAGCGAAAAAATGGCTGATGCGCATCGCCGGGTTCAGAGGTAACTGATGGATTCTCCTGCAGCCCCGGCGAAACAGGGTAATAAATGGATCAAGCTGGCGATTCTCGCCCTGTTTATCGGCGGTATTGCGGCGTTTTTTATTTTCGGCGGACAAAAATATCTCAGCCTCGATTCCATCAAACAGAACCGCGATCTACTGCTCAATTACACCCGCGACCATTACGTGCTCGCGCTGGCTGCAGCATTTCTGATTTATACCGCTTCCACCGCGCTGAGCGTCCCCGGCGGTATTGTTCTGTCGCTGATGTGCGGCTTTTTGTTCGGCCGCTGGGTCGGCACGGCGTTGATCGTATGCGCTGCGACTTTAGGCGCAGCGCTGGTATTTCTGGCGGCGCGTTACCTGTTCGCCGACGCGGCGAAGGCGCGCCTCGGCAGTTTTGGCGAAAAAATCAATCAGGGTTTTACTGAAAACGGCCTGAGCTATCTGCTGTTTCTGCGTCTGGTTCCGTTATTCCCGTTCTGGCTGGTCAACCTTGCCCCTGCATTTACCAACATGAAATTGCCAACGTATGTCGCTGGAACAGCATTAGGGATCATTCCAGGCTCATTTGTATTCGCCAATCTGGGGCAATCCTTGGGAAGTTTGAACTCGTTAAGCGATTTGCTTTCGAATGACGTGAAGATCGCGTTTGCATTGCTTGGTTTATTCGCGTTGCTTCCCGTATTGATCAAAAAATTCCGAGCAAACAAAGCGTAAGCATTCATGCTTCAGCACGACCAAACGGCATACCAAGCAGGAACAGTACCTATATGATTAAATTACACTTTATTATTTCGTTGTTTGTGCTGCTTTTATCCGCCGCTGCGGCATCTGCACAGGGCGTCGACCATAAAGCGTTTGATGACCTGTTGCGCGCGCACGTAAAAAACGGCCAGGTCGATTACCCGGCGTTCCAAAACAACGCCGCGTTCGATGCGTATATTGAATCGCTGGCCAAGCCGGCTGCGCTGAGTTCCAGGAATGACAAACTGGTGTATTACATCAACGCCTACAATGCACTTGCGATCAAAGGGATCATAGAAGGCTATTCGCCCAACGGCGCATTGTCGCGCACCAATTATTTCTTCATCAAGAAATGGAACGTCAACGGCCAATCGCTGACGCTCGACGGGCTGGAAAAAACATTCCTCAAGCCAATTGATTCGCGCATCCATGTGGCCGTGGTGTGCGCCTCCAAGTCCTGTCCCAAGCTGGTTTCCGAAGCTTTCAGCAGCGCTAAATTGGAGGAGCTGTTTGAGCAAAATTCGCGCGGCTTCGTCAACGACGCGAGCAAGAATGTTTTCGACAAGCAGCAGAAAATCGCCAGGATTTCGCAGATTTTCGAATGGCACGACAAAGACTTTGTGCGCGACGCCGGCAGCGTGCAAAAGTGGTTGGCAAAATACGTGAACGACGCGGACATCGCCAAGGACTTGGCGGCGGACGCGTACCAAATCGAATACCTGAAATATGACTGGAGCCTCAACGGCACGGCACCGAAAAAATAAAAACCCCGCGCGCGGATGGCGCGGCCGATTCCTGAAAGGTAATTACGTATGCATGCGACGCTTCCCCTGCTGAAAATCACCGACTTCCCGCCGATCAAGCGGCGCAAGCTCGACTGCGTGCAAGTCAATCTCGGCTATAAATGCAATCAGGCGTGCCTGCATTGCCATGTCAACGCCAGCCCCGACCGCAAGGAAATGATGCAGACCGGCACCATCGATACGCTGATCGACTTTCTGCGCTCCTCCGGCGTTACCACATTGGATCTCACGGGCGGCGCGCCGGAGCTTAATCAACATTTTCGCCGCCTCGTCATCGCGGCGCGCGAATTGAAATTGCGCGTGATCGATCGCTGCAACCTGACCATTCTGTTCGAGCCGGGCCAGGAAACGCTGGCGCAGTTTCTCGCCGACAACAAAGTCGAAATTACCGCCTCGCTCCCTTGTTACACCGAAGCGCTGGTGGACAAACAGCGCGGCGATGGCGTCTACGAAAAAAGCATTCGCGCCTTGCAGCAGTTGAATCTGCTCGGCTACGGCAAACCCGGCAGCGGGCTGAAGCTCAATCTGGTATACAACCCGCAGGGCGCGTCTTTGCCGCCGGCACAAACGCAACTGCAGGCCGATTATCAGCGCGAATTAAAGGCGCGGCATCATATTGATTTTAATGAACTTTTTGTTATCGCGAACATGCCGATTCAGCGCTTCGGCAGCACCCTGGTGTCGCAGGGAAAATTTGCCGGCTATATGGACCTGCTGCGGGCGGCGCACCAGCAAAGCAACCTGGAAAACGTCATGTGTCGCACGCTGATCTCGGTCGATTACCTCGGCTATGTGTACGATTGCGACTTCAACCAGATGCTCGGCATCCCGCTCAAGCTAGAGGGGAAACCAAGACGCCATTTATCCGACCTTATGGCGGCCGATCTCGATGGCAGTCCGATCATGATTGCCGACCACTGTTACGGCTGCACCGCCGGACAAGGCAGCAGTTGCGGCGGCAGCCTCGCCGAAGCGAAAGCGGCATAACCAACCGCGATCCTTATTATCAATCGGACAGACGCATGCAACTATCGGTCATTGTCCCCACCTTAAACGAAGCCGACGGCATTCAGGCGTTCCTCGGCGCACTGTCTCCTCTGCGCGCGCGCGGTCATGAAATCATCGTCGCTGACGGCGGCAGCAGCGACGCCACGAAAGCCCTTGCCAGGCCGTTAGCCGATCATGTTTTAGATGCCCCCAAAGGTCGAGCCGCGCAAATGAACGCCGGCGCCGCGCTGGCGAAAAATCCGATTCTGCTGTTTCTGCATGCCGATACGTTTCTGCCCAAGCAGGCCGACCGGATTATTGCCGACGCGCTGAGCGGCGAAAGAAAATGGGGCCGCTTCGATGTCGCGCTCAAGGGTGAGCACCGGTTGCTCGGCCTGGTCGGCTGGAGCATGAACCTGCGCTCGCGCTTTACCGGCATTGCGACCGGCGACCAGGCTCTGTTCGTGACGCGCGAACTGTTTCGGCGGGCGAACGGATTTCCAGCAATAGCCCTGATGGAGGACATCGCGCTGGCGAAAACTTTACGCCGAATCAGCGCACCCGTCTGCCTGCGCGCCAAAGTCGTATCGTCCGGACGGCGCTGGGATAAATACGGCCTGTGGCGTACCGTATTCTTTATGTGGCGTTTGCGTCTTGCGTTTTTTTTCGGCGCCGACCCGCAACAACTTGCCCGACGTTACCAAGGCTGACACAATCAGGCATGGAGACGATCTGTTCGTTGCTGGTGTTCGCCAAGGCGCCGCATTCCGGCAAGGTGAAAACGCGTTTGATTCCGACGCTCGGCCCCGAGGGTGCCGCCGAGTTGTACGAACACATGCTGCTTCACGCGCTTGGCGAGGCGTCTGCCGCCGACATCGGGCCGATCGAATTATGGTGCGCACCCGACACGCAGGATGAATTCTTTGCCGATTGTGCGCAGCAATTTCGCTTGAGCCTGCATACGCAGCAAGGCGCCGACCTCGGCGAAAGAATGGCCCACGCGTTACGCGACGCACTGACGCGCGCGCGATGCGTGATTCTAATCGGCAGCGATTGCCCTGCGCTTGACGCGGCTTATTTGCGCCAGGCAGCCGCCGCGCTGCAAAAAAATAATGTCGTGATTGCACCGGCAGACGACGGCGGCTACGCGCTGATTGGCGTTTCGCAGGCGGTGCCCGATATATTCGACGCTATCGACTGGAGCACCGCGCGGGTGATGGCGCAAACCAGACAAAAACTTCTTGCGCAAAAAATCACTTTTGCCGAGCTGCCTCCCCTGTGGGATGTCGACACGGCGGAGGACTTGCGCCGCCTGGCCGCGTGGCCGGGCCTGGCATCGGCGCTTTCCACCATCAAGGCTGGCTAATTGAAAACGCTGGTGGTGTTATTTCCCAACGAACGCGACAAGCTGGAGCTGGAGAGCCCGCGCTTTCAATCGCAATTCAGGATTCATTTCGAAGGCTTCGATCTGCACCGCTTTCCCGATAATGCCAAGCTGGTGACGTTCAACGTCCATCGCTATATCGACAGGCTGGTAAGGCGCTGCGAAAAACTCAAAGCCGATGCCGTGTTTTCCACAGACGAACAATTCGGCGCATTGATCGCGGCGATTGTCGCCAAACGCCTTGGTTTGCCTGGCACCGCCCCTCAAGCGATACTCAACACCCAGCACAAATGGCTGGCGCGGCAAATTCAGCAGCGCGTCGTGCCGGACGCCACGCCGGCGTTTGCGCATTTCTCCTACGAAATCGAGAGACCCGAACAAACCGGATTAGGCTTTCCGTTTTTCGTCAAGCCGATCAAGGCAACCTGGTCGGTACTGGCGCGGCGGGTGGACAATTTCGCCGAGCTTCGCCGGCATCTTGACTTTCATCCATTGGAAAAATTCATTATCAAGCGCCTGGTCAAACCGTTTAACGACATCCTTCACGAAAACGGCGTCAACGATGTCGACGCGCATCACCTGATTGCGGAAGAACTCATCGACGGACATCTGGTGACGCTGGAAGGCTACGCGAAAGGCGGGCAGATTCATCATCTCGGCATTACCGATTCGGTGCTGTTCCCGCAGTCTTACGCGTTCAAGCGGTTCGAATACCCGTCGCGGCTGCCGCCTTCGGTGCAGAAACGTATGCAGGACATTGCAACGACCGTCATGCAGGCCAGCGGTTTCGATTTCGGCCTGTTCAACATGGAGTTGTATTATCGCGAGCCATTCGACGACATTAAAATCGTCGAAATCAATCCGCGTCTGGCGCGGCAATTTTGCGATATGCACGAAAAAGTCGACGGCAGAAATACCTTCGATATATTGCTCGCGCTGAATCTCGATCAACCCTTGCCGGAAAAAACGCCGCCGCAATACGGCTGCGCGGCAAGTTTTGTGTTCCGTGATTTTTCCGGTAAGGGTCTGCCTGCCGGCCCGACTGATGACGAACTGAATTGGCTCAAGCGCACGTATCCGGATGCACGCCTGCTGGTTTATCCGAAACAGGGTGCGAGCTTGGCGCGCGAAATTAAATGGCTGGGCAGCTACCGGTACGCAGTGCTCAATCTCGGTGGCACAGACTGGGAGGATTTGATGCGGCGCCATGACGATATCGCCAAGCACCTTACTTTCAGATTAACATAAGTATATGATTAAATTAACGATTTTAATAATATTGTGCGCCTGTCTTTCCTCGCCTTTCGCCGCCGCAGCGGTTCAGCCGGATATCGTCGATGTCGGCCCTTTTTCGCAGGAAAAAGCCGGGGAGCAAGTTCCGGCGAATTGGCATCCGCTCAATTTCAGACGCATTAGCAAACACACGATTTACAGCGTGGTCGATGACAACGGCAGCAGCGTTGTCAAAGCGCAGTCCGACCAATCGGCGTCCGGGCTTGTACGCAAAATCACAATGGATTTGCGCGAATATCCGATCATCGAATGGCGCTGGAAGATTTCCAATCTCGTCGACAAGGGCGACCCGCGCCGCAAAGAAGGCGATGATTACCCGGCACGGATTTATATTATTTTCGGTCAGGACCAATCGAAACTGGATTTCGCCGACAAGATCGCGCGCAAGTTATCCGGCCAGGATATCCCGCATTCGGGGCTTAACTATATCTGGGACAACAAGACGCCGATCGGCTCCACCATGCCGAATGCGTTTTCCGATCGCCTGCGCATGTTGGTCGTGCAAAGCGGCGGGGACAAACTCAATCAATGGCAAACGGAACAGCGCAATGTGCTGGAAGATTATCGCAAAGCGTTCGGGGCGGAACCGCCGCTGATTTCGGGCATCGCCATCATGACCGACACGGACAACACGCATGAGCACGCCACGGCGTGGTACGGCGATATTCGTTTCAAAAAAGCGCCACGGTAAAGGCATCCGCTGATTCCCGCTTGAATACTGTTGATTATTATCTTGCAATAATATTATAATAATCAATATGTTACATTTACTGTTATTAGGCGGCGGCCACAGCCATGTGGCGGTCCTGAAAAGTTTTGCCGACGCGCCTGTCGACGACGTAAAACTCACGCTGGTCACCCCCTACCCGCAAGTCATGTATTCCGGCATGTTGCCCGGATTCATCGCCGGGCATTATTCGCAGAACGAATGCCATATCAACGTCGCGACCCTCGCGCATTTCGCCAAATGCGAAGTCGTTAGCGCGCACGCAGTCGGGCTGGACGCTGCCAATCGCAAAGTAGTTCTGCACACCGGCGAGGCGCTGAAATATGATTTGCTCTCGATCAACACCGGCTCGACCCCGCGCCTCGACGGCATCCCCGGCGCCAGGCAATTTGCCATGCCGGTCAAGCCGGCGGAAAAATTCTGGATCGCCTGGACGTGTTTATTGCAGGAGGCGGTAAATCGCACGACGCCGCTGCGCATCGCCGTGGTCGGCGGCGGTGCCGGCGGCGTGGAACTGGTGCTCGCCATGCAATATCGATTGCTGCATGACGAAACAGTCAAGCTCGACACCCCGCCGCTGTTTCATCTGGTCAACGACATGCCGCATCTGCTGCCGCATCACAATGCCAAAACGCGCGCGATTGTTAAACGCGTGCTGGCCGAGCGCGATGTCAACGTGCACTCGTCCTGCCGCGCGATATCGATGGAACAAGGCGTGATTCATTGCGACGGCGGCTACGACATTCAGGCCGACTACGCCATCTGGGCCACCGGACCCGCCGCACCGGCATGGATTGCCAAGACCGGCCTCGCGCTTGACGCCCACGGTTTCATCGCCGTGAACCAGAACCTGCGTTCAATTTCCCATTCCAATGTTTTTGCCGCCGGCGACATCGCCAGCCAGCACGGCGCCGCGCATCCGAAATCCGGCGTTTACGCCTTGCGCCAGGGCCCGCCGCTGGCGGAAAACCTGCGCGCCGCGCTCACGCACAAGCCTTTTGTCGCCTACGAACCGCAAAAGCAAGCCCTGGCGATCATTTCCACGGGCAACAAATACGCCATCGCCGCCCGCGGCAACTGGGCCGTCGAAGGAGCATTGGTCTGGACCATCAAGGACTACATCGACAGCCGGTTTATTGAAAAATATAACCATCTGGTGTCGAAGGAATAGTTGTTCGGCACTTCCCCGCTCCCTGTCATTCTGAGCGATAGCGAAGAATCTGCTGTTTTATGCTTTGAACTGAAAACAAAAGCAGATCCTTCGCTGCCGCTCAGGATGACACTCCAACGTCTAATTTGTCATTCTGAGCGTAGCGAAGAATCTGCTGTTTTATGCTTTGAACTGAAAACGAAAAGCAGAACCTTCGCTGTCGCTCAGGATGACGACCTCTCTTTCGATTTGTCATTCTGAACGAAGTGAAGAATCTGCTGTTTCTCGCTTTGAACTGAAAACAAAAGCAGATCCTTCGCTGTCGCTCAGGATGACGACCTCTCTTTTGATTTGTCATTCTGAGCGCAGCGAAGAATCTGCTATTCCGCGCGAAATGAACGCACTCACCTCGAATGGCGCCGCCGCGCCGCACCTCCTGTATAATTTATCCATCCCCCGATAACCTTTCCACGGAACTACATCATGCGCTTCAGCGGAACCGATTCCTACGTCGCCACCGACGACCTCATGCTGGCGGTCAACGCCGCCATCACCCTCGGCCGGCCATTACTCATCAAAGGCGAGCCCGGCACCGGCAAAACCATGCTGGCGGAAGAAGTCGCGCGCGCGCTGAACAAGCCGCTGCTGCAATGGCACGTGAAATCGACCACCAAAGCGCAGCAGGGTTTATACGAGTACGACGCCGTGTCGCGCCTGCGCGATTCGCAACTCGGCGACGAGCGCGTGCACGACATCCGGAATTACATCATCAAGGGCACGCTGTGGAAAGCGTTCGACCTCGACCAGCAACCGGTATTATTGATCGATGAAATCGACAAAGCCGACATTGAATTCCCCAACGACCTGTTGCGCGAACTCGACCGCATGGAGTTTTTCGTCTATGAAACGCAGGAGTTGGTCAGTGCCAAACACCGGCCGATTATCATCATCACCAGCAACAACGAAAAGGAATTGCCGGATGCATTTTTGCGCCGCTGCTTTTTCCACTACATCCGTTTTCCGGATAAAGACACCATGCAGAGAAT
>JBAVXA010000243.1:0-1611 GCA_049698095.1 Burkholderiales bacterium | reverse complement strand
CAACTGCCGATGGTGCTCGGTCACGAGGCATCCGGCGAAGTGGTTGAACTCGGCGCGGGCGTAAACGACCTGAACATCGGCGACCATGTGGTGATGATTTTTGCCGCGACCTGCGGCCATTGCCTGCCATGCATCGAAGGTCGCCCGACGCACTGCGAACCGGGGCAATCCGCCAACGGCGCCGGCCTGTTGATGGGCGGCGTCAGCCGCCTGTCGCAAAACGGAAAAATCGTGCACCACCACATGGGCGTCTCCGCGTTTGCCGAATATGCCGTGGTCGCGCGCGGCTCCATGGTAAAAATTGATTCATCGTTGCCGTTCGATGAAGCCGCGCTGTTTGGCTGCGCCGTATTGACCGGCGTCGGCGCGGTCGTCAACACCGCGAAAGTCAGCGCCGGCAGCACGGTTGCCGTAGTCGGGCTCGGCGGTGTCGGTTTGAATTCCGTGCTCGGCGCCGTGCTTGCCGGCGCGCGCGAGATCGTTGCGCTGGATATCCACGACGACAAATTGCAAATGGCAAAACAACTAGGCGCCACAGCGACGGTCAACGCGAAAGATGGCGACGCAATTCAACAGGTAAAGGATCTGACCGGAGGGGGTGTCGATTTCGCTTTTGAAATGGCCGGCTCGGTCTATGCGATGGAGCTTGCCTACCGCATTACGCGACGCGGTGGCACCACGGTTACCGCCGGCCTGCCTAACCCGGAGGCGCGCTGGCAAATGCAACATGTCAATCTGACCGCCGAAGAGCGCACGGTCAAAGGCAGTTACATGGGCTCCTCCATTGCCGCGCGCGACGTGCCGCGTTACGTGTCGCTGTATCAGCAGGGTAAATTGCCGGTCAACCGGTTGATGAGCGAGCGCCTGAAGCTGGAGGATATCAACGCCGGATTCGACCGGCTGTCTTCGGGACATACCGTGCGGCAAATAATTATTTTCTGATCTTTTGGAGACGACCATGTTCAGCAAACTCAGTAACGCGCAGACCTGGACTGCAACCGATCACCCGGGTATCGAGCGCAACCTGCTGCGCCAGAACGACAGCGGCGGCAGAACTTCTTTGGTGCGCCTTGCCAGGGGGTCGCGTTTCCCGACCCACGAGCACCACGGCACGGAAGAAGTCCTGGTCATCAAGGGCAGCGTGATCATCGGCGGCGTGACGCTGCGCGAAAACGATTATTTATTTACCGAGCCGGGTGAACGGCACGATGTCAGCGCGCTGGAAGATTCCGTTATCTATGTCGCCTCACAAAAAGCCACGCCATTGGTCGAAGGGAAAGAATGATCGATCTTTTTTCATGGGCCACGCCCAACGGCCACAAAATCCATATCATGCTGGAAGAATGCGGCCTGCCGTACACAGTTCATGCGGTGAACATCGGTGCCGGCGACCAATTCCGTCCGGAGTTTTTGCGCATCAGCCCGAATAACAAAATCCCGGCAATGATCGATCAGGATGGGCCGGGCGGTAAACCATTTTCGCTTTTTGAATCCGGAGCGATGCTGTTTTATCTGGCGGAAAAAACCGGCCGCTTTATTCCGTACAATATCGCCGAGCGTTACAACATGTTGCAATGGCTGATGTTCCAGATGGGCAGCGTTGGCCCGATG
>JBAVXA010000242.1:0-3480 GCA_049698095.1 Burkholderiales bacterium | reverse complement strand
GGCATGCGCGTATCTTTGCCGACCAGTATGGGTCGCAGCAGGTTGTCCACCAAACCAATTACAAACACGCCGTAGGCAGTCAGCGCAATACTCTGCCAGATGGCGCCGGTGATGAAAAAATAAACCGCCACGGGCAGCCAAACCAGCCCGGCGCCGATTGCCGGCAGAAGTGACAGAAACGCCATTATCACCGCCCATAGCAAGGCGCCGCGCACCCCCAGATACCAGAACGCTAACCCGCCCAACGCGCCCTGGATAGCGGCGACCAGCAAATTGCCCTTGATTGTGGCTCGTATTACGGTCGCAAATTTTTCCAGCAGCTCCTGTTTATGCGAAGGCGCAAGCGGGATTGCGCGGCGCAGTGTTCGCGCAATCTCGTCGCCATCGCGGATCAGGTAGAACGCGAGATATAGCGTAATGAACAGGCTGGCAACAAATTCAAAAGTATTCTGACCGATGCTCAGCGCCTGTGCAGCGATGAATTGGCTGCCACGCACAAGCGCGGCCGAAAGCTGTTTTTGCAGGGTATCAAAATCAATCAAGCCGAAGCGATCAAGGAGAGACGTGATCCAGCTCGGCAGCGCGTCGAACAGGCCGCGGAAGTAAAGTGCGGGATCAATTCCGCCTGACTGAAGTTGTTCGTAAAATACAGCTGCTTCACGCGCCAGCGCTGCAGTGACGAGGGCAAACGGCAACACGACGACAATCAGGACGACCAGCAGCGTCACCAATGCGGTCAGCGTTCGCCTATGTTTCAGTTGCACCAACAGGCGGCGGTGCAGAGGGGCAAATATCAGCGCGATAATCGAAGCCCACATGATTGTTCCGTAAAACGGAAGCAGAATCCAGCCGAGTGCAAATGAGATGATGATCAGGATTAGGAACAGGGGCATTTTTTTTCGCGGGTCGCCAGGTTCTTCCGAAAAGGCCGAGGATTTCCTGCTGCCGAGTGCGCAGTATGTTTTATATTAGCATCACAATTGCTTCATCAGGCGAATTGTTACCGGATTTATTGCCGCGTTCTATCGTGCGAGCCAATATTTCGACCGAACAGAAGCTAACGTTTTCGTGCAAATCGCTTGCTGCATGGTCTCTGTACGCCAGCGCACAGACGCCCGCCCGGCGTACGCCCAAGCTTCGAATGAGTTAACGGCAGCTATGCGTTATCTGCAACGCAAATTTGTGGACGAATTAGTGCGATCCACCTACCGGCTTTCCATTCATAAAGGAATCAACATGAAACATTCAATACTATTTTTTGCATTGTCCGCTGCGTTGGGCTTGGCCGCCTGCGAGCGACCGACAGTCGTTACGGTTCCTGGTCCAGCGGTCGTCGTGCCCGGTCCGGCCGGGCCGCAAGGCGCGACGGGCAGCCCGGGGACGGCCGGTGCGCAAGGCGATGCCGGCAGCAAAGGCGCAACCGGCAATCAAGGCAATGATGGAAATACCGGCGCCACCGGCAAGCCCGGCGAGGGCACGACGGTCATAGTGATTCCACCTACGCCTATACCACCGGTGCCCGTGAAATAAATTGATTAGTCTGGTAACTTAACGGGTACCAGACATGTATCGGGATCCTCATCAGGTTCCTGCAAATCCTGCTGGCGTTCGGAGTCGTTTCGACTTCACCGCCCGGCAATGTTTGTGACTCGCTTTCCGCTGGTGGCGCGGCGTTGCACACGGACGTGATTATTTTATTGCTGTTGACGGGGCGCTTTTGAGAAACAGGTCAAATTTAGGTAAACAGTGTTCGGCCACAGCGTTGATGGTAGTTTCTGTTTTTGCGCTTGGCGCGTGCGGCGAATTCGCCAAACTGTCCGTTTCCGATGGGACGGGGCCCCGACCTGCATTGCCGCCGCCGAATAAGACAATCATTCCAACCGTTAATATTGCGCCTGCCAAAGGCTGGCCGAATGGGGAAACGCCGCGCGCTGCAATAGGCACGCGCGTCGCTGCGTTCGCTCGTGATTTAGACCACCCGCGCTGGCTGTATGTGCTTCCGAACGGCGACGTGTTGGTGGCTGAAACCAATGCTCCGCCGAAGCCCGAAGATGGCAAAGGCATTAAGGGATGGCTAACGGGATTAATCATGAAGCGAGCCGGCGCTGGCGTGCCCAGCGCCAATCGAATAACGCTGCTGCGTGACACCAACGGGGACGGCGTCGCGGATCAGCGTTCCGTATTATTGCAGGGATTGAACTCGCCTTTCGGTATGGCATTGGTTGGCAATGATCTCTACGTCGCAAATTCCGGCGCCGTATTACGTTTTCCCTATTCAGCAAACGACACACGCATTACGGCACCCGGAGTCAAGGTGGTGGAATTGCCGGCCGGGCCGATTAATCATCACTGGACCAAGAATATCATTGCAAGCCCTGACGGAAGCAAACTTTATGTGACAGTCGGCTCAAATAGCAACGTGGCGGAGAGAGGCATGGAAGTGGAAGAGGGGCGCGCCGCGATCTGGGAAGTGGACACAATGAGCGGGTCGCATCGCGTCTTTGCGTCGGGGCTGCGTAATCCCAACGGCCTTGCCTGGGAGCCGCTTACAAACATTTTATGGACAGTGGTAAATGAGCGCGACGAAATCGGCAGCGACCTGGTTCCAGACTACATGACTTCGGTGCGCGACGGCGGGTTCTATGGTTGGCCGTACAGCTATTACGGCCGGAATATCGATGGGCGGGTAAAACCGCAGCAACCGGACCTGGTAGCCAAGGCGATCGTACCTGACTTTGCGCTAGGCCCCCATACCGCTTCGCTTGGCCTGGCGTGGTCGGGCGGCACCGTGCTGCCGAAACCCTTTTCCCAAGGGATGTTTGTCGGGCAACACGGGTCGTGGAACCGCCAGCCCCACAGCGGTTATAAAGTGGTTTTTGTTCCGTTCGAAAATGGCAAGCCGTCCGGCAGCGGGACCATCGACGTGCTTACCGGGTTTCTCAGCGACGATGGCAATGCATTTGGCCGGCCGGTTGGCGTGGCATTGGACAAGCAGGGTGCGCTGCTGGTTGCCGACGACGTCGGCAATGCGATTTGGCGCGTAACGCCTCGACAATAATCCTGCTTTTGAGCAATGCTCTCGTGCCAACGCGCGTGCAGGCTGGGGCAAACGTCCTTCGACTAAAAAGCAAGTCGATAGTACTGCATTCCTGCTTTTACCGACTCTGCCGGCCAAGGCTCATTCAATCACTAACCTCGGCAGCCAATGCCCGCCAGGGTCGGACGCAAACAATGCTTCGCGTTTGATCGGCCTGGTCATATCGCCTTCGGGAACGATGATTGGCGTCATATCCACTTCGCGTAACGCCCCTTCGAATCCCCTGCCGGTCTTTTTCAGTTCGTAATACAGGCCGCTGGTCGGGTCAAGGCTGACGGACGGACGCGGCTTACGCAGGAACATGAATTGATACTCAAGGTCGGTGAGATCTTTGTCGGTAATGATTTGCGGCGAACGGTACGGAAAATGGCAGTAGCTATGCC